>CALHQK010000134.1 GCA_938037185.1 uncultured Riemerella sp. | reverse complement strand
ATGGTTACTATCTTTATTCTGTGGGCTTCCTTCTTGATGGCCTCCAGCGAGTTTTTCTCAATAGAAAACCCCAATGTAGCGGCAAACCGCACCGCCCTCATCATCCTCAGCGGGTCGTCGGAATAGGTCTGCTCTGGTTCCAGCGGCGTTCTCAGGATGCGCTTTTCCATGTCTTCCACCCCATGAAAAGGGTCTATCAGCTCTCCGAAACTCTCTTGGTTGAGGGAAATAGCCATGGCATTGATGGTAAAATCCCTGCGCTTCTGGTCATCTTCCAAAGTCCCCTGCTCCACCGAAGGATTTCGGCTTTCTGCATTATAGCTTTCCTTTCTTGCCCCTACAAATTCCAGCTCCAGCCCTTGGTAGCGGAACATCGCCGTGCCATAGGTCTTGAAAACAGACACTTTGGTTTCTGGGTCTATTGCGGCAGCTACGCTCTGTGCCAGTGCTATCCCGCTGCCCTCCGTTACGAAATCTATATCCGTAGGCGCCGCTCTTTTCATCAACAGGTCTCGGACATAGCCGCCCACAATATAGACCGACAGACCGCTGTCCTCCGCCGTTTTAGAAATAAGTTTAAATAATTTTAAATTTTTATTTTGACTAAGATTAATCTTCATGAATTGAAAAATGAAAGTGCAAAAATGAGAATCTTTTTAACAAAAACCAACCTCCAAACGCAATTTCTACATTTATATTAGGTTCCGAAGCGGGCGCAATAGGTTCTGAAGCACTCGCAATAGGTTCCGAAGGGGTAACAGACACCTATGAAAGGAGTGCGAAATGAATAATTTATATGTTCTTTGGGTTTTAATCTTTATTTCGTGCTTTTTCTTGATAAAAAGCACCAAAAATCAAGGCTTCGGAAACAAAAGCTAAAAATATTTCCTAAAGCCCTAAACCTTTCCTAACTCACGCCCTGCTTTTCCCTCCGCTTGTTCAAACAGGGAAAGCTTTTTAACGGGCTTTTTCCAATATTTTTTTAACGCTTTTCTTTCCGGAGGCCGAACCAGCTTTGTGTTTCTATTGTTCCGTTTTACTATAATGCTGTTTTGCCGGCGGACGGCATAGGAAAGGGAAGCGTTAAGAAATTTTATTTAAAAGCCGTAAAAATTCTTCCTGTTTGAGGCGGAGCCCGAAACCTAACGAAGTGGTTCGGCGAAGCTCTAAGCGAGCCAATTGTGAGGATTTTAGGCTTTTAAATAAAATTTTAGCTGGACTTTCCAAGCCTTGAACTTTTGGTTCTTTTGGTTCAAGCCAAAAGAACAGAAAAACCACGCTTGGTTTTGGAGGAAACCACAGCAGGTTTTGAGGAAAACCACGCTTGGTTTTTGGGAAAACAAA
>CALHQK010000133.1 GCA_938037185.1 uncultured Riemerella sp. | reverse complement strand
TTTCATTAAAAATAATTTCTGAATCCGTAGCCACGAAAACCTCATCAAACAAGCCCGTCTCCACGACATTTTCGTAAGTAGTAGTAATGACGGTTTTCTCGCCCAAAAGCTGCATAAGCTTTCCTGGGAAACGGCTCGCCTCGTATCGAGCAGGGATAACGGCTATTATTTTATTCATTTTTTACTTTAATTTCAATATTTGAGATAAGGTTTTTCCATCCCAAATAAATGTTTTTTCATCTGTTTTTTGATTTATCGGAGTTTCTTTTTCATTGTCATCTTCATCGAATTCTGCTTCTTCCATTTTCATGATGATTTTAGATTTCACGCCTCCTTTATCACTCGGGAAAATATATTCTTCACTATGATAAAAAACACCTGCATCTCCCACATTCATCAACAAATCCAAAGGGAAAAAATTCTTCCCATTCCACAGCAGATACTGCGTACTAGTAGGGATTCCACACGCCTCGCCCGCGTTTTCTACTCTTATCACGGATTTTATTCCTGAAAGTCCCTTGTTGTTTAGTATCTCCATATTTGTAAAATGCAGATTATCAACAAGGAAATTATGCTTATCTATTACTTTATTGTTTTCAAGCGCCAGAACCTCCATTTTCACCTGTTTATAAGCGCCTCCATCCCTACTGACCGTTCCCACAGCCCCAAAAAGAAACTCTACGCCATTCTTTTTCTGATGCCCCAAAGCAAGATTTCCGCCCCAGATATAGCCTTTTTTCAGCTGGTTATTTTTCTTATAGCTGATTTCATACCAAGGCGCTTCACGAAGCCCCGCAGAATGCATATGAGTAGTAATGTTAGTAATATTAACAGCATCGCCTATCTGCAGACTGTCTATTTTATTAGATTTATAGTTAGGATGTTCCCTTACTTTGGCATCTGATACCATTACTTTTTGGGCTACTTTTTTATCAAAAGTATAACTTCCAAAATAGACTTCATCATTGTTCTGAGCTGATACCCAGATACAAAGAATAAAAAAACATAAAATTCCCAGCTTCTTCATTGTCAAAAATTTAAGCGGTTAAAAGTAAAAAAACTTTACAAACTGACCAAAAACAAAACCTTATTCAAAAATTTTACTCCCCATCATACACGACAGGGAGTAATAATTATAAACTCAAATCTTTCTTGATTTGCTCTATTTTATGATTTAATTTTTCCACCTGACCAGCGTATTCGCTCTCAGATGAAATGTTACTTTTCACAGAGAAATAGAACTTAATTTTTGGTTCCGTTCCTGATGGGCGGATGGCTACTTTCGTGCCGTCTTCCGTGTAGTATATCA
>CALHQK010000132.1 GCA_938037185.1 uncultured Riemerella sp. | reverse complement strand
TCAATTACTGCATTGTATTTTTCACGATTAGTTTTATAAACCAAATCTTGTTTATCTTTTCTCAAAATAGGTCTATTCGTAGGAATTACAACAACATCAAGTTTATAAATCTGCCAGAACTCTCCTGCTTCAGTTTCCGCTGTTCCTGTCATACCTGCCAGCTTGTTATACATACGGAAATAATTTTGAAGCGTAATTGTAGCAAATGTCTGGGTTGCTGCTTCAATTTTTACATTTTCTTTAGCCTCAATCGCCTGATGAAGCCCATCTGAATAACGGCGACCTTCCATGATACGACCTGTCTGCTCATCTACGATTTTTACCTCACCATCAATTACCACATATTGGTCATCTTTTTCAAAGAGCGTATAAGCTTTCAATAACTGGTTAAGTGTATGGACTCTTTCAGATTTAATGGCAAACTCTCTGAACAATTCATCTTTTGCTGCGAATTCTTCTTCTTTAGGGAGATTTTTGGCTTCCAGCTCTGCTATTTCTGTCCCGATGTCTTGGAGAACAAAGAAATTAGGATCAGAATTCCCCTGAGACATGTACTCCACTCCTTTATCTGTAAGGTCTATCTGATTGTTCTTTTCATCTATCACGAAATACAAGTCTTTGTCTACTTTATGCATTTCGCGGTTGTTATCCTGCATATACTGCGCTTCTGTCTTCTGGAGAAGCACTCTGTTTCCATCTTCTGACAAGAATTTTATCAAATGCTTATTTTTCGGAAGACCTCTATATGCTTGTAGGAGTTTAAACCCTCCATCTTTTCTATTTCCTGCAGCAATGAGTTTCTTTGCTTCATTAAAAATCCCTGAAACTGTTTTTTTCTGGATTTCTACGATTCTGTCAACAGATGGTTTTAAGATATCAAATTCATGTCTGTCTCCCTGTGGAACAGGCCCTGAGATAATCAACGGAGTTCTGGCATCATCTATTAAAACAGAGTCTACCTCATCCACTACGGCAAAGTTCAATTCTCTCTGAACCAGCTCTTCTGGAGAAGTTACCATGTTGTCTCTCAAATAGTCAAAACCAAACTCATTATTCGTTCCATAAGTAATGTCTGACTGATACGCTTTTCTTCGGCTGTCCGAATTCGGTTCATGGTTGTCTATACAATCTATGGTAAGTTCATGGAACTGATACAAAGGCCCCATCCATGCAGAGTCTCTTTTTGCAAGATAGTCATTTACCGTTACCACATGTACCCCTCTTCCAGTAAGTGCATTGAGGTAAATAGGAAGAGTTCCTACCAAGGTTTTCCCTTCTCCTGTTGCCATTTCAGCAATTTTACCACTATGAAGCACCGACCCTCCTATAAATTGCACATCATAATGCACCATATCCCACACTACACTTGTTCCTGCGGCATCCCAGCTGTTCTTCCAAACCGCCTTGTCTCCTTGTATTTCCACGAAATCTTTTGTTGCTGCCAGCTCTCTGTCTCTGTCCGTTGCCTCTACTACAATCTGCCCGTTCTCTGCCCATCTTCTGGCAGTTTCCTTCACCAATGCGAAGGCTTCTGGCTGTATTTCGTTTAGTACTTTTTCTTCTATTTTGTAGGAGTCCTTTTTCAGAGATTCTATTTTAGAGAACAACCCTTCCTTTTCATCAATATTTGCAGTAGATTTTATTTGCGCTTTCAGTTCTTCTATCTGTGCTGAAATCTCTGCTGTTGCAGTTTTTATCTTCTCTCTAAACTCTCTTGTCTTTTGTCTCAATTCATCATCTGAAAGCTCGCGGAGAGCTGGTTCTGCTTTCTTGATTTTTGCAACAATCTTCCCTACTTCTTTTAAATCTTTCTGGTTTTTATCTCCTAAAAAACTCTTTAAAATTTTGTTTAAAAAACTCATAATGTTTTGCTTTATGGGCAAGAAACAACGCCAGAATGCCTTAGGGCAGCCTGCCGTGAAATCTCTAAATTCTTGTTATTTTAATATTCGTCTTCGTTCCAAAGAAAATCCTCATCAGTAGGATAGTCACTCCAGACTTCCTCTATGGATTCATATATTTCGCCTTCATCTTCTATTGCCTGCAGGTTTTCTACCACTTCCATAGGGGCACCTGTTCTTATGGCATAGTCTATTAATTCTGCTTTAGTCATCGGCCAAGGGGCATCGCTTAAATATGAAGCTAATTCTAATGTCCAGTACATATCATTTATTTTTTTGCAAAAGTTAAAAAAAAAGTTGAATTTTCAAAGTCTTTATATGGTTTTTAATTATGATTTAAAACAGACTTTTTATCTTCTTTATATATTCTCTATTTTTTACTCAAAAACCATTCCACGAATTTTTTTATGCCATTTTGGAACTTCGTTGTAGGATTATAGCCTACCATCGCCTGTGCTTTGGTAATATCGGCATTGGTTTTATTGACATCCCCAGGCTGCATCGGCAGGTTTTTCCTAACGGCTTTTTTCTCTACGCAAGTCTCTATGGATGAGAGCATCTCCTCAAGGGTAACCACCTCGCTCTCGCCAAGGTTGAGGATTTCATAAACATTCTTATGGTTTTCAAGGTATTTTATGGACTTCAAAATCCCATCAATAATATCTTCTACAAAGGTATAATCCCTCGCCGTAGTGCCATCCCCGTAGAAAGGCACCTCTGCCCCATCGGAAATCAGTTTGGTGAATTTATGTATTGCTAAATCTGGTCTTTGGCGAGGCCCATAAACCGTGAAAAACCTTAGCTGAATCATATCTATTCCATACAAATGATGGTAGGTGTGCCCTAATATCTCACCGCATTTTTTAGTCGCTGCATAGGGCGAAATAGGCCTGTCCACATTGTCTGTTTCGGAGAAAGGGATTTTTTCATTATTGCCATAAACACTGGAAGAGGAGGCGCAGACAAACTTATGAATGCCAAATTCCCTGCACAGCTCCCAAAGATTCATAGAGCCTTTTATATTCACATCGGCGTATTCCAGAGGCCGCTCAATAGAGGGGCGAACACCCGCCAGTGCCGCCAGATGCACCACCATATCTATTTTGTTCTCCGCAAAAATTCTCCGAAGCCCTTCCATGTCTCGAATATCCTGCCAATAGAGCTTGTAGCGGTCTGAAGCGGTCTGTGAAATAAGCCTCTGGATATCCTTTTCTTTATCCAAAAACTCAAAATCTGCAGACTGCCCTACGGATTCCAATGTATTTTTGACCTTAATTTCATAGGAATAGAAATCATCAAAATTATCTACATTGATGACAGAATGTCCGTTTTTCAATAATTGTTCTGCCAAATGAGAACCTATAAAACCACTTGCGCCTGTAATAAGATATACCATTTTTTAATTTTACAAAACCTGATGCAAATTTAGACAAAAATTAAATAACAGAACAAAAGAAGAAGGTAATTATCATTAAGTTAGCACCCCTCAACCACTAAATCAGTACCCTTTTACCCCTTTCGGACGGGTCGATAACCATTAAGTTAGTACCCTTCGACCACTAAATTAATACCCCTTTACCCCTTCCGAACGGGTCGATAACCACTAAGTTAATACCCCTCGACCACTAAATTAGTACCCCTTTACCCCTTCTGAACGGGTCGATACCCACTAAGTTAGTACCCTTATATTATAAATTTGTACTTTTCCTTGATGAAAAGTACCAAAAATCAAGGCTTCGGAAAGCTCGGCTAAAATGTTCACTCAGAAGCCTAAAATCCTCACAACTCGGCTTCGCCTCAAACAATGAGGATTTTTGCGGCTCCCTCGCTCCATTTTCACGCCTCTCTTTCCGAGGCCGCCCCTCCTATCCCCCAAAGAGGGAACACCTACTTCCGAACGGGTCGATAACCATTAAGTTAGTACCCTTCGACCACTAAATTAGTATCTCCTTTGACCTTCAAAAAAAACAGGACAGCCAGTAAAATACTGACTGCCCTGCCTAATTAAATTAATGGAATGGAATAATAATTTATTTTTGTTTGTCTTCCTCCGTAGGCTTTTGTGCCTTGCGGGCGCTGGGATACTGCTGTTTCAGGTCTTGGTAGATGCTCACCGCCCCTACGGCATTGTTCTGTGCAGATACCTTTATACTGCGGTAGAACATCAGGGAGTTCATATCCAAGTCATAGCCCAGCAGTAGATTGGTATCCATCAGCTGGTTGAGCGGCTGCTCCAGCAGGGTGATAAGCTCGTTCAGCACCTTGTGGGCTTTGTAGTCCCTCTCAAACTCCATCTTGTCTATGTAGGACGGGATGTGGTCTGGGTTGGCATCCATCTGCATTTTTACCTTGTCTATCCAGATTTCTTTCTCATACTTTACACGCCCATACTGCTTGCGCTGCTGGGGTGTGAGGCTGATGGTCTTCCCTCGTAGCGTATTGACTATCATAGCGACAGCGTCCTTTAATGTTCTGATTTCCTGATCCGAAAAATCTACGGATATTAAATTCTCTTGTGGCATAATTGTGTATTTTATTATTTGCCCCTCTGCCCTGCCTACCCTATAAGAGCCGGCAGAACGGCGGGGCGGTTATTACTATTTGATTGCTTTTTACAAATTACTGCTTCATACAACGAATGGAAAACCCATGGGAGTTTTCTATAGGGTTAGTAAGATCAACTAATGATTTAATAAGCGGAGATATTGGAGTCTGTGGTGGTGTAGGTGTAGGATTTCCTCGGTAGAAGTACATAACATACGATTTTACTGGTGTGGCACTATCTGCCCAATAAATCCCTTCTTCTAATACAGATGTTACCGAAAGATCAAATACCACACCATTATCTTTCTGACGGAGACCTGCTGCTGTCAAACGGAGGAACGGATCCTGTCTCATCTCATCTTTTCCTTCCCTATTGGTTACATTAGCTGCAGCATTAATATAACCTCCCCAGTCTATCCAGTTCGGAGTAACAAACCCAGACGGGCAGTATTCTATCACAGAGGTCATACCTGCAGAGAGGTCCTGTGTCCAGCTCAGCTGGGAGATTTTAGGTGTTCCTGTGGTAGCATTGGTCCAGTCTATCAGCTCATGCCCCAGCATACCAGCGTCTTTGGAGACATCCCTTCCTCTCTGGAACAGAGAACCAAACGCCTTGTAGTCAACATGAGACTCTGCGCGTTTGTTAGGGTCAAAGTTGGCATAGTCATCCAGATTGGCATAGCTTGCCCCTAAGTTGTTAGACAGCCATACATTGCCATCCTGCCCGTATGCCGGCACATAGATAAACCTGTGCAGGTACTGTCCAGCATAAGAGCCAGAAGATGCCCCCTGCGGTGTACTGAAGTTAAGGTCTGGGATACCCGTAACAGCATTAAAGTAAAAGGTTTTAACATTCGCTTTGCTGTCATCACTGAAATACTTAAACTCTGCCAATGGTACCCCGCGGTAGTTAGAACCATTTCCTATGTTCATATCCAGCTTCTTCACATAGAGTATTTCCAGCGGGTCTTTGGTTCGTAGGACTGCTTTTATCCATCTGCGCTGTCCCAAATCTCCTCCATAGGTAAAGGTCTGCGCTGGGAAGTGGAGTTCTACATCTCTCTCCTGCCCATCCTGCGTATGTTCTGCTTTCACTTTAGAATATACTGAAAACTCTGGGATGGTAACCGTAGTCCCACTAAAATTCCTGATAGGGATACCTACTTCTACACCGGTATGGTCCAGTTTACCCTGCACATTGATGATGGTATTCTCTGCTGGATATGGGTTGCTCACGGTAGTATAATCATTACCATCTGCTGGATGCGCCCCAAACTGACCATTGCCCGAAGGCTGGGTGTTGGAATCATAAGGCAGGTAGTCCTCATCATAGATAGAAGCAAGATAATATCCGCTGTCTCCCAAAGTAAGCCCTCCTGGTAGAGACGGCAGTGTAGGTGCCGGTGCTGGTGCCGGTAAGATAGGACCAGGGATTACTGGCGGCGGTGGCGGACCAGGAACGATAGAACGCCTGCCCCCGCAGTGGTTTTCCCATTTTGTCCCTGTCCAAGATTCGAGACATTTCTGGTCGGTATTATAGACTACTGTCCCTACTTCTAAATTTCCTAAACCCGACCAAGAGTTAATCTCAGCCTGAGTAGCCAGCGGAAAGATGATGCCTTCCGCCTGAGCTGCTGGGTTTTTCCCCACTACATGAAGTGTGGCTTTGGGATTGTCTATATTAATCCCTACTTGTGCATTCGCTGTCACTGCAGACAACAATAATGCCGAAAAAATTAATCTTTTCATTGTGTTGGATATTTAAATGTTAAACAAAAAGAGGCGGTATTCTCCCCAATAGGGAAAATACCGCCTTTATAATTATATAAGTCGTTATTTAGTCCTTTATCTGCTAATTGTGTGTGTGTGTGTGTGTGTGTGTGTGTGTGTGTGTGTGTGTGTGTTACACTATTTTCTGAGATATGCAAATATTTTTTCATCTTTTTTATATGTTTTTTGTCAGTATTTTGTAACTCGTTATCAATCAAACAATGGGGCAAAGATAGAAATGTTTTTGGAATGTGCAAAATAATTAAATTACAAAGTAGTATTTTTGCCTAAAAT
>CALHQK010000131.1 GCA_938037185.1 uncultured Riemerella sp. | reverse complement strand
AAACCATGTTCGGCGGTGCTATCATGGAGCAGATGGTAGAAACGGCATTCATCACCGCGACGAGATTTGCGCGAAAAGCCTTTGTGATAAAGGCTTGCGACCATACAGAATTCCGAAACCCTGTACCAGAAAGTTCACTGGTGGAATTTATTGGAAAAATAAAATCCATAGGAAACACCAGCCTAAAAGTAAGCGTGGAAGTCTTCTCCGAAGAGATGTACGCCGAGCGCCGAGAGCTGTGTGTCCTAGGAGAATTCAGCTTGGTAGCGATTGGAGAGGACAAAAAAGCCGTGAAAATATTGAACTAACTGATATAACTGATAAAAAAATTACGAAGATCTCTCCAAAACTTAAATCTCCCATATCTAAAAAATTAATGAAAATTTATTTCTCTTTATCTATCTGCTTTTGGTTGTTGGTTGCTTTTTTTGCTTCTTGCTTTGATAGCATCATTTACGCTAGTGATAATGACTGCTACATCTTCCGAAAAATTTTTGTACTTCGGAGCATCAGCGATTTTCATTGCGGCAAGATAAGTAAGAAGTTTATTATTTATCAGCTCCAAAAGTGGTTTTCTAAGGCTGGTTGCCGTCTCTTTACTCCCTTTCTGTGCTAATTCTTTGTCATAGTTAGCACGGATTTTAGTAAATTCTTCCTGTGCCGTTCTAATGTTTGCAATCGCTTCCACTACGCCTGGCAACCCTGCAACAGCCTCCACCAAATCACTTGCTGAAAGGTCTTTGAGCAAGGAATCTACAAGGTTGGATTGGGAAGAATAGTTCTCCACCGTCATCTTCATACCATATTTTTTAAAGACCGCTGAAAGCTGTACTCCATAGGCTTTTAGGGTATCCAAAGGAATGGTTTTGTAGCCTTTGAGTAGCCTATCCAGTACTCGGATGGCACCATCTCTCTTGGCGTCTGCGTTCTCCAATTGGGAAATAACGGCTTCGCTTCTCACAGCTATGGTGAGGGCGTTGCCTTTTTCCTCCATCTCTACGAATAGAGGTTTCAAAAATGCCTCATCTTTAAGCGCTGGCGTGCTTTTGTAGAGGCTAACTAATCTGTGGGCTGTATCACCTACTTCGGTGATTCTGATTTGTGACAATAATTTTTTCATTGTATTGATATTTTGAAATGTTACTTTATATGACTCTACAAATATATTAATAAATAAGTATATTAAATTCCTATTGTTGTATCCCTAATAATTTTAAAAAATTCAGTTTTTGCAACATTAATATCCTTAATTTGAACACAGCTTCTATCTGATACTTTTCTATTGTTTTTCTTAAAATCAATAAAATACCCTGTTCTTTTTCCACTCAATTCAATTGAGTAGGTATCATTTTTATAAGTTCCTTCCCAATGATTATCACTTTTTGGCTTCCACTCAATAACCAAAGGTATTTTTTGTAATGCTTGTCTGAAATCTCTACAATTCTGATACCTAGAACCTCTATCCTTTTTAATTGATTTTTTAACAATTTTAATAACAGAATCTGGAATATGTTCTGAAAAATTTCTTTCAGGAAATTGTTCTTTTTTTAATGCTTCTATCATATCCTGACTATTATTAAAAGGTAAATACAAATTCTTCATATTATTCAATAGACGATAAAGAGTTATTCCCATAGAATATAAATCACTCAATTCATCTTGTACTTTCTCTTCCAATACTTCCAACGGTAGATGTGCATTATATCCTTCAAAATTGAATGCTTGATCAGGTAAGCCATATGCTAATCCAAAATCAGAAAGTTTTGCTTCTCCTGTATCTGAAAATAAAATATTACCTGGCTTTATATCTCTATGCAATATTCCTTGATTATGTGCATGTTCCACTCCCAATAATGCTTCTGAAATTATTTTTATTGATTGATGAACAGAAATAAAATTATTTCCAAGATAACTTTGAACACTACCATTCTTTAAATATTCAGTAACTATATATGGAAAAACTCCTTTTTCAGTTTTCACAATATCTGCTTCTTTTATATCCACAATATTATTGTGCTTACATTTTTCTAAAATTTTTGCTTCATTAAATGCTTTAATAAATCCATCTGGATCAGTTACCTTAATTATTTTTAAAGCTCTTTCAGCTTCTAATATTGTGTCTTTCACTTTGAAAACTTCACCAAAACAGCCACTACCAATAGACTCTAATACTTCAAATTTACCTATTGTACACATATTACAAGTTTATTAGTGCCATTAAAGCAACTTTTTTTATATCTTCATTCCAAGGAGCGGATGGTTTTCCTAATAATTCATCTATATGTGCTATCAAATTCGCTTCTTTTGGCAAACCTAATTTACTTGGCTCTACCCACTTCGTTATATAAGTAATAGATATATTTCTTTTATAACATAAAAGATTTAACATTGCTTGTCCATAATATACTTTTGTTATGTAATCATTTTTAATGCTTTTACTTATAACCAATTTGTAACATACTTTATCAGGCTTAATTCTATCCAATAGTAATTTTAATTCTTTTTCAAACCAGTCTACTATTTGGGATATTGAATAATTTGGAGGCAAAGACATTTCTCCTTTATTTTCAAGTTTAGGAGTTGATTTTTCTCCTGAAAGAGCAACATAATAAAATTTATTAGTTGTAAAATTAATAGATAAGACCATATTTATAATTAGTTATTTAATTTAATAATATTCTTCCTTTATCTCCCCAACAACTATCCCCCACAATTTTTCCATTCCCATCAGTTAATTAACCGCTACTTATTTTTTTATTTCTGTCAGTTAATTAACCGACGCTCGCTTTTATATATTTTCTACCATCGGTTAGTTAACCGTTACTCGTTTTTATATATTTTGGAGCTTCGGTTAATTAACCGAAGTTCACTTTTATTCATTTCCTACCAATGGTTAAATAATTTCCCTACAAAGATTTCAATTTCTCCTCCAAAATCGCGATTTTCTCCAGCGTATCTTTTTGTTTTTTACGCTCAGTTTCTACAATTTCGGGCTTGGCGTTGGCTACGAATTTTTCATTGCTCAGTTTTTTCTCCACCGAAACCAAAAAGCCTTTCAGGTAAGCCAATTCTTCCTCGGTTTTCTTTTTTTCTTCGCCTAAATCTAAGTTTTCGCTCAGCGGAACAGAGATTTCCACTGCTCCCACTAGGAAAGTGAAGCTCGGTTTGTCGGTTTTTTCTGAATAATGAATTTTAGAGATGTTCGCCAGTTTTTTGATTACATTTTCATTCGCAAAAGAGCTTTCGCTGGTGAATAGTTCCACTTCTTCCCTTGGCGAAATTCCTTTGCTCTGGCGGTAATTTCTCACACCTGAGATGATTTCTTTCGCTGTATCAAACGCAGAGATGATATTTTCATTAAAACTTTCTGCATTTTTCTGCTGGGCGATAACAAGCGCTTCCGATGTATTTCGCTCCGCGATATGCTGATAAAGCTCCTCCGTAAGGAACGGCATAAACGGATGAAGAAGTCTCATCAGTTCCTCAAAGAACTTGATAGTTTGGTCATAAACTTCCTGAGAAATGCTTTCCCCAAAATTAGGTTTCACCGCTTCCAAATACCATGAACAGAAGTCATCCCAAATCAATTTGTAAAGCAAATGTAGAGCATCTGAAATTCGGAATTTTTCAAACTGGTCGTTGATTTCGCTAATGGTTTTATTCATCTGATTTTCAAACCAAATGATTGTTTGTTTTTCAGCCTCTCCAGCTAGTTTTGCTTCTTTTGTCCAGCTTTGTGTCAGCTTAAATGCATTATAAATTTTCGTTGCAAAGTTTCTTCCTTGCAGCATCAAATCCTCATCGAAAAGAAGGTCGTTTCCAGCCGCAGAACTCAGCAAAATCCCCACTCTCACGCTGTCCGCACCATATTTGTCAATCAATTCCAATGGGTCTGGTGAATTCCCCAGAGATTTGGACATTTTTCTTCTTTGTTTATCCCTTACAATCCCTGTGAAATAAACATTTTTAAACGGAACTTTTCCTCGCCATTCCAGCCCTGCCATGATCATACGAGCCACCCAGAAGAAAATAATATCTGGCCCTGTAACCAAATCTGCCGTTGGGTAATAATAGTTAATATCCTTATTTTCAGGGTCTAAAAGTCCATCAAAAACAGACATAGGCCACAGCCAAGAAGAGAACCAAGTATCCAGAGCATCTTCATCTTGGCGAAGGTCAGCAATTTTTAAATTAGGATTTTTAGTTTTTTCCTTTACTAATTCTAGAGCTTTATCGATGTTTTCAGCCACTACAAAATCATTTTCGCCATCGCCATAGTAATACGCTGGAATGCGCTGTCCCCACCATAGCTGTCGCGAAATATTCCAGTCGCGGATGTTTTCCATCCAGTGTTTATAAGTGTTTTTGAACTTTTCAGGATGGAATTTTATTTCATCATTCATCACCACATCCAGAGCAGGTTTTGCAATTTCAGACATTTTCAAAAACCACTGCTGTGATATTTTTGGTTCTATCACAGCTCCTGTTCTCTCGGAAGTTCCTACTTTATTTACATAATCTTCGGCTTTTAGCAAAAGATTTTTCTCTTCTAATTCTTTGGCAATGGCTTTTCTTACCTCGAAACGATTTTTTCCTGCATAATGCAGACCATGCTCGTTTAGGTTAGCATCATCATCCAAGATGTCAAGCATCGGAAGGCTGTGTTTCTGCCCGATTTCATAGTCATTGACATCATGAGCAGGAGTAATTTTCAAAGCTCCTGTCCCAAATTCTATATCCACATAATCATCCTCAATAATCGGAATTGCACGATTTACAATCGGAACAATGGCTTTTTTCCCTTTCAAGTGGGCGTATCTCTCATCATTAGGATTGATACAAATCGCCACATCGCCAAAAATAGTTTCTGGACGAGTGGTAGCCACGGTAAGAAACTCCTCTGAGCCTTCTATTTGGTATTTTAAGAAATACAATTTTCCGTTTTGCTCCTTGAAAATCACTTCCTCATCAGAAATGTTGGTTTTCGCCTCTGGATCCCAGTTTACCATTCTGTAACCACGGTAAATCAGCCCTTTGTTATACAAATCAACAAAAGATTTTATTACCTGCTGAGAGAGTTTGTCCTCCAATGTGAAACGAGTTCTGTCCCAGTCGCAAGAGCAACCCAGTTTTTTAAGCTGTTCAAGGATAGTTCCACCATACTGATTTGTCCAGTCCCAAGCGTGTTTTAGGAATTCCTCTCGGGTAATATCTGATTTGCTAACGCCTTGTTCTTTCAGCTTAGCAACCACTTTCGCCTCTGTAGCGATGGATGCGTGGTCTGTCCCTGGCACCCAGCAGGCATTGAAGCCTTTCATTCTGGCTCTTCTCACCAAAACATCCTGAATCGTGTTATTCAGCATGTGTCCCATGTGAAGAATCCCTGTAACATTGGGCGGCGGAATGACAATGGTGTAAGGCAGTTTGTCATTAGGTTCAGAATGGAAAAATTTGTTTTCCAGCCAGTAGCTGTACCATTTTTGTTCCGTTTCTTGTGGATTGTATTTATCTGGAAGTGCCATTTTATTATTTTTTAGATTTGCAAAAATAGGATAAAGCAACAAAATTATTGCAATTTTTATTCAAAATTAACCAAAATAAAAAAAGCCATTCGGTGTGAATGGCTTTTTAGGTTTATAAATTAGGATTTTTGAGTCTTGCTTCTCTTGGGAAAGGCAGCGTATAGCGGGCATCTCCAGAATTAAGCGTGTAAGTAGTCCCATCATAAACATGGATAATGGAAGGCTGGGTAGTTCTTCTTAAATCAAACCAACGAAGCCCTTCAAATGAAGTCTCTCTCGCTCTTTCGTTCAGTAGTTCCGCATAATAAGCATTGCCAGAAAGCCCATTAATAGTGGTTGTAAAATTCGCTAATCCCGTTGAATTATATCTCTTCGCTGCTAAAGCCAATAGCGTGTTTTTAGAATCTGTTTCTCTTCCTAATTTCGCTAAAGCTTCGGCTTTTATGAGCATAATCTCTCCTACTCGGAAAGAAACTTTGAATTCATTAGAGCTGCTGAATTTTTTCGTTTTATAATTCATGCCGCTTGCTACGAAATATTGTGCAAACCGCAAATCATTAGTTCGGTCAAAAAGAGCAAGATGTTCATCACTTACCAGAGAAAAACGATTGGTCTCGCTGGTAACTCCCGCATCCAAATTCATGATAGATTCCACTGATTTATAGCTGCTTGGAAGAAATGTAAAAGCATTGAAATCCACCAAAGTAGATTTCGCCGCAAGGACAGTTTCTGCTTCCGCCAGAGCATTAGCCCATTCTCTACGATACTGATAAACACGAGCCTTCAAGGCGTGGGCAGCCACAGTAGTAAAGCGGTAATTGTAGCCTTCATTGAATTCATTTTTGTTAAGTAAAGTCAAAGCTGTATCAAGGTCAGAAAGAATCTGTCCATACACTTCATCTAATGTCGCACGAGGAAAATCTCCCTCCAGCTGAGGACTTGTTACCAGCGGAACTG
>CALHQK010000130.1 GCA_938037185.1 uncultured Riemerella sp. | reverse complement strand
ATGTGCATGTCTGGGTGTGTGTGTATTGTGTGTGTCTGGTGTGTGTGTGTGTGTGTTTACACAATTATTTGAGATATACAAGTTTTTCATCATCTTTTTTACTTTTATATGCGTTTTGTAATTGTTTGTTCATCAGAATAATGGGACAAAGATAGAAATGTTTTTGGAATATGCAAAATATAGCGTTGTTATTTTATATAGAGAGAATGGGAGAGTATATATTTTATAGTATCTTTGCAGGGTATTTAAATAAAAACTTATGTTCGAAGACAAACAACAGCCGCTTCTTACTCCTATTGCAAAGCTGGGGGAGTTCGGATTGATAAAGCATATTACAGAGCAGTTCTCCGTAGAGAATACCACTACAGTTTTAGGTGCGGGGGATGATGCCGCAGTGGTAGCTCCGCACGGCGGGCAGGTGGTTATCAGCACAGATATGTTTACCGAAGGAGTGCATTTCAACTTAGGTTATGCTCCACTGAAGCACTTGGGCTACAAAACCATAGTGGCGGGAATTAGCGATATTGCGGCTATGAATGCCGTGCCTTCGCAGGTTTTAGTTTCTTTGGCTGTTTCCAACCGCTTTCCTGTAGAGGCGGTAGAAGAGCTTTACCAAGGGATAGCATTAGCATGTAAGAGATACAAGGTGGATTTGATAGGCGGGGATACTACCAGTTCTCAAGCGGGGTTGGTTATCAACATCACTGCCATAGGAGTGGAGAAGGAAGAAAACATTGTAAAAAGAAGCGGTGCAAGACCAAATGACCTTTTGGTGGTTACAGGGGATTTGGGCGGAGCCTACATGGGACTGCAGATTTTGGAGCGGGAGCATTCTGTATATCTTCAAAATCCTGATATGCAGCCCGAGATGGAAGGTTACGATTATATCTTAGAACGCCAGCTGAAACCCGAAGCAAGGACGGATATCAGAGGAATACTAACCGAACTTGGCATAAAACCAACCTCTATGATAGATATTTCGGATGGACTGGCCTCGGAGGTGCTTCATCTTTCCGATCAGTCTAAGGTAGGATTCAGAGTTTATGAGGAAAAAATCCCTATGGATGGGCAGACCATCAGCACGGCAGAAGAGTTTAATCTCAATCCTGTGATGACGGCATTGAGCGGCGGAGAAGACTACGAACTGCTCTTCACCATTGCACAAGAAGACTATGACAAGATAAAAAATCACCCAGACTTTACCATCATTGGGCATGCTGTGGAACTGGAACAGGGAAACCATCTGGTGCTTAGAGGTTCTAATGAATTGGCGGCGCTTACAGCACAGGGCTGGGATGCTTTCCTGAAGAATAAACAGAAATAAAGCAAAGAATAATGTATAATAAATTTGATATTGCCTACCTTAAAATGGCGTTGGAATGGGCAAAACTCTCCTACTGTAAGAGAAAGCAGGTGGGAGCGCTCATCGTAAAGGATAGAACCATCATCTCTGATGGGTACAACGGCACGCCTTCCGGCTTTGAAAACTGCTGTGAAGATGAAACCAATGAAACCAAATGGTATGTCCTTCATGCAGAGGCCAATGCTATCCTGAAAATATCCAGAAGCACCCAGTCCTGCGAGGGAGCTACGCTGTATCTTACGCTTTCGCCGTGCAGGGAATGCAGCAAGTTGGTCTTGCAGTCGGGGATTAAACGGGTGGTCTATATCAATGATTATTCCGATGGTGAGGGGCTGAACTTCCTGAAAAGTGCTGGTGTAGAGATATTAAGAATCTCCGAAGAGGAACTTTATAAAAACTAATCTTCATGACTTGGGAAGAGAAGATAGAAGATTTTTCAAACTATTTGAAGTTTGAGAGAAATTCCTCCGAAAACACCATAGAAGCCTATCTTGCGGACATTAACAAGCTGAAAGACTTTGCCGTAGAACAGCTCGGGGATATTCAGCCTGATAAGATATCTTATGAAGACTTGCAGGAGTTCCTCTTTCAGGTGTCTAAGGAGAAATACAGCGAACGGACACAGGCGCGGTGGATATCTTCAATCAAGGCTTTCTTTAAATATCTATTGGAAGATGAACTGCGAGAAGACAACCCATCTGCCCTCCTTGAAACGCCTAAACTTGGTGTTTATCTCCCTGATACTTTGTCTTTGGAGGAAATAGAGAAACTGATTTCGGTGATAGATAAAACCACTGATTTAGGACAGCGCAACCTCTGCATGATGGAAGTTTTATACGGCTGCGGACTGCGGGTTACGGAACTTACGGAACTTAAGATTTCTAATATTTACTTCAAAGAAGGCTACATAAAGGTAGAAGGTAAGGGAGATAAAGTTCGTTTTGTGCCTCTGGCAGACTATACAGCAGGTTTGATTCAGCATTATATAAAAGAAATACGAGCAAAGCAGAAGATAGATAAAAAGCACACAGATACGCTGTTTCTGAACCAGCGAGGCTCTAAAATCTCTCGGATAATGGTCTTTATCATTATAAAAGAACAGGCACAGAGAGCAGGAATTCAGAAAAATATATCGCCGCATACATTCAGGCATTCTTTTGCGACGCACCTTCTGCAGAATGGGGCAGACCTGCGGTATATTCAGGAAATGCTGGGGCATTCCAGCATCACAACTACAGAAATATACACCCACTTGAACACAGAAGAACTGCACGAAGTAATTCTGAAATACCACCCAAGAAATAATAATTTACACGATGAATGAATTAGATTTTTGCCCTAAATGTTCCTCTAAATCTTTGGAATGGCAGGAAAATAAAAAATGGAGCTGCACAAAGTGTGATTTTGTGCTGTATCATAATTGTGCTGCTGCGGTGGCGGTTTTAGTAACCCATGGCGATGAGATTTTATTAACGAAAAGAAATCAGGAACCCGCAAAAGGGAAGTGGGACTTGGCAGGCGGTTTCACAGACCCAAATGAAAGCGCAGAATATACTTGTGTTCGCGAATTGAAAGAAGAACTGAATTTGGATATAGACCCAAAGAAACTTCGTTATTTAATGAGTTTTCCGAATGTTTATCATTATAAAGACATCAGCTATAATACTTTAGACCTATTTTTTGAATATCAGATAGAAGAAAAATGCGAGGTGATTATGGAGCAATCCGAAATCTCTGAAATATGCTGGATAAAACGAAATGAACTGTCATTAGAAGATATTGCTTTTGAGTCTCAGAAGCGTTTTTTTGAGAAATATTTGTAGAGAAACACATAGAAGACAGATATAATTTTTTATTTTTGCACAAATTTTATGAAATTATCATGCTAACAGTATCTAATTTATCACTACAATTTGGGAAAAGAGTACTTTTTGACGAGGTAAATATCATGTTTACCAAAGGGAACTGCTACGGAATCATCGGAGCAAATGGAGCTGGAAAATCTACTTTTCTAAAAATATTGACAGGAAAACAAGAGCCTACCACAGGGCATGTAACACTGGAACCAGGTAAGAGAATGTCTGTTTTGGAGCAGGACCACTTTGCTTATGACCAGTTTACGGTTTTGGAAACGGTTCTTCGTGGAAATAAAAAATTATTCGAAATCAAAGAAGAAATGGATGCTCTCTACGCAAAACCAGACTTCTCTGATGAAGATGGAATAAAGGCTGGTGAACTCGGGGTAATCTACGATGAAATGGGAGGCTGGAATGCCGAAGCAGATGCACAGACCATGCTGTCCAATGTAGGAATAAAAGAAGATATGCACTACCAAATGATGTCCGAGCTAGAAAACAAGGACAAAGTAAAAGTGCTATTGGCTCAGGCTTTATTCGGAAATCCAGATGTTTTGATTCTTGATGAGCCTACCAACGACCTTGATATTGACACTATTTCTTGGCTGGAAGATTTCCTTGCTGATTATGAAAACACGGTGATTGTGGTATCTCACGACCGTCACTTCTTAGATGCTGTCTGCACCCACATCGGTGACTTAGACTATTCAAAACTAAACCTTTATACGGGAAACTATTCTTTCTGGTATCAGGCTTCTCAGCTGGCAACGAGACAAAGACAACAAGCCAACAAAAAAGCTGAAGAGAAGAAAAAAGAATTGCAGGACTTCATCGCGAGATTTAGTTCCAATGTAGCGAAGGCGAAACAAGCTACAGCAAGAAAGAAAATGATTGACAAACTAAACATCGAAGAAATCAAACCTTCTTCCAGAAGATATCCTGCCATCATTTTTGAAATGGAAAGAGAAGCGGGAGACCAGATTTTAGAGATAAAAGGTTTAGAAATCGTAAAAGATGGAGAAACCCTGCTTTCTGGCGGAGACCTTAACCTTAAAAAAGGGGATAAAGTGGCTGTAATCTCTAAAAACTCATTAGCCGTTACTGAGTTTTTCCAAGTGATTTCTGGAAGCACAGCTCCTGCAAAAGGCGAATACAAATGGGGGGTAACTACTAACCAAAGCTACATGCCGCTGGACAACACGGAATATTTCCAAGAAAAAGACCTAAATCTAGTAGATTGGCTGAGACAATTTACTAAAAATGACGAGGAAAGACACGAAGAGTTTGTCAGAGGATTTTTAGGAAGAATGCTTTTCTCTGGTGATGAGGCACTTAAGTCTTCTACCGTGCTTTCTGGAGGGGAAAAAATGCGATGCATGTTCAGCCGAATGATGCTTCAGAAAGCAAATGTCCTTCTAATGGACGAACCTACCAACCACTTGGATTTGGAGAGTATCACAGCGCTTAACAACTCTTTGATGAACTTCAAAGGAAATATCTTGATTTCTTCTCATGACCACGAATTGCTACAAACAGTGTGTAACCGTGTGATAGAAATCACGCCAAAAGGAATCATCGACAGAGAAATGACTTACGATGAATACCTAGAAGACAAAAAGGTAAAAGAACTGAAAGAACAAATGTATAACTAATTAAAAATAGAAATTTATGAAACAAACATTATTAACATCTGCTTTAGCAGCTATATTAATGGTATCTTGCGGAACACAAAACGCAAAAGTAAGTGAATTAGAAGCACAAAAAGAGCTTTTAGAGTTAAACACAAAACTTACTAAATTAAAAATCGATTACGAAAAAGAAAAAGCAACAACCGATGATTTGAGAAACAAAGCAGCGGCTGTAAATGCACAAGCAAACACAGCCACTACAGATTTCCATTCATCAGATGCAAAAGCTACTGCTAAAGAAGCGAAACAAACGATGAAGGTTCTGAAAGATACTGAGAAAATAAACAAAGATTTGGCATCCAGCGAGAAAAAACTTCACAAATTAGAGAAAGAAATCGCTAAAGTGCAAGGTCGTTTAGACAAGCTGAACCAGCAAATAGAATTTGTGAATAAAAACAAGGAACAGGCTAAGTAATGAATAAAAACAGCTGCTTTTTAGTGGCTGTTTTTTTATGATTTTGTTTTGCTGTCCATCACTATGGTTACAGGGCCGTCATTCAGGAGGCTGACTTTCATATCTGCACCGAAGACTCCGCTTTCTGTTTTTAAGCCTGATGATTTTATAAGTCCCTTGAAATACTCAAATAAAGGAACTGCTTTTTCTGGTTTTGCAGCTTTTATGAAAGATGGGCGGTTTCCTTTTTTGTAATCGGCAATTAGTGTAAATTGGCTTACACACAAGATTTCTCCATTTATATCTTTTACAGAGCGGTTCATTTTTCCCTCTTCATCACTGAAAATCCTCAAGTCAAGGATTTTCTTTGCGAGCCATTCTGCATCTTCTTTTTCATCATTTTCTTCTATTCCT
This sequence comes from uncultured Riemerella sp., assembly GCA_938037185.1. Classification (GTDB taxonomy): domain Bacteria; phylum Bacteroidota; class Bacteroidia; order Flavobacteriales; family Weeksellaceae; genus JABCPE02. The sequence goes on along the minus strand of CALHQK010000130.1, from coordinate 11,259 downwards.
ATCAGCAGGAGCAGTCCTTGGGAAATTTCTCCTACGATTTCTCCGCTTACTTTTACAGAGGCTTGGCTTACTCTTTGAACAACTATTTTCATAAAATTAATAATAAACAGATAAAATTCCCGAACTATAGGAAGCGGGGTAGGTTTTAGGGGGCAGATTGGTGTTTTTTATCGGAGTTCCATCTGTGAGTATCCATTCTGCACCATCTTTTGGACATACAATTTTTATGTTGTCTTTGACTTCTAGCGTGGTGTTGCTGTCTGGGCAGAGGTGTGGTGCATTTCGGTCATATACTTTGAAGCCAGTTCCTGTATTTACTACAATCAGTCCGCGCGTACCGCTCTGCTGTTCATTGATGTAAATCCAGCCACCCATTCTGTTTAAATTGTCATAAGCAGGAAGATTAGTCTTCAGCTGAACATTGATAATCTGATTGGGAAAACAACTTACCGTATCTTCTCTGTTGCTGCATGCCGTAGAGGAGAAAACGGAATAAACGATAAAAAAAACAAACAAATTATTGATTTTCATAACTAAAATTATTATCTTTGTCTCGTTAAAGATAAAAAAATATCGTGAGTATCCGGCAAAGGTCGGATATTTTATTATTATATACCAAAAATAAATAATTTAAGTTATGAATTATGTTACTAAAGAAGGCTTAGCCAAGATGAAAGCCGAACTGGAGCATTTGGAATCAGTAGAAAGACCTAAAATTACCCAGCAGATTGCAGAAGCAAGGGACAAAGGAGACCTCTCCGAAAATGCAGAATATGATGCAGCTAAAGAAGCACAAGGGCTTTTAGAAATGAAAATTTCTAAACTGCTGGATACCATTGCTAACTCAAAAATAATAGAAGAAGACCAGATAGACACCTCTAAAGTTTCCATTCTTACTACGGTAAAACTGAAAAATAATGTTACAAAAGCAGAGCAGAAGTTTACTTTAGTTCCTGATAATGAAAGCGATTTAAAAGTGGGAAAAATCTCCGTGAATACGCCTATTGCCAAAGGTCTTTTAGGAAAATCAGTAGGGGAAACAGCAGATATTACCCTTCCGAATGGAAATAAACTTTCTTTTGAAATTTTAGAAATCACTATTTAAAGGTTGTCATTATGAGTTCTATATTCACTAAGATTGTCAATGGCGAAATTCCTTGCTACAAAGTGGCAGAGGATGAGCATCATCTGGCGTTTTTGGATGTAATGCCCATTGCCAAAGGTCATACGCTGGTTATTCCTAAAAAAGAAGTAGATTTAATCTTTGATTTAGATGAAGAAGAATACAAAAACCTTTGGGCATTTGCGCAGAAAGTAGCAAAGAAGCTGAAAGCAGCAGTTCCTTGCGTAAGGGTAGGAGTGGCTGTGGTCGGGCTGGAAGTTCCTCATGCGCATATCCACCTTGTGCCGATGAATGAGATAAAGGATTTAAACTTCATGAATGAAAGGCTGAAATTCACGCCGGAGGAATATCAGGAAATCCAGCAGGAGATTGTAAAACAATAAGTCTTAACTAAAAAAATCATTAATGAACCCTAATGAATGTTCCTTTTGCGGACGAAATAAAAGTGAGGTATCCGTTTTGATTTCTGGTCAGAATGGTTTTATCTGCGACTTTTGTATCGAACAGGCGCATAATATCATAGAAGAGCAAAACGGCAATAAACCCGTGGTTTCTAATAATAACATTGCTGAACTGAAAAAACCGAGAGAAATCAAGGAGTTTTTAGACCAGTATGTAATAGGACAGAATCAGGCAAAAAAACAGCTGTCCATCGCGGTTTATAACCATTACAAGCGTTTGGCTCATAATGCAGATGAAAACAAGTCTGTGGAAATAGAGAAGTCCAACATCATCATGGTAGGAGAGACCGGAACAGGTAAAACGCTCTTAGCCAAGACTATCGCAAAACAGCTGGATGTTCCGTTTTGTATCGTAGATGCTACGGTGCTTACCGAGGCAGGCTATGTAGGTGAGGATGTGGAGAGTATCTTGTCCAGACTATTGATGGTTTCGGATTATAATGTAGAAAAAGCCGAAAGAGGCATTGTTTTTATTGATGAAATTGATAAAATCGCACGAAAATCAGATAATCCCAGTCTTACCCGAGATGTCTCTGGAGAGGGCGTACAGCAGGGGCTTTTGAAACTGCTGGAAGGAAGCATTGTAAATGTCCCTCCACAAGGTGGGCGTAAGCATCCAGACCAAAAATACATTCAGGTGAATACCCAGAATATTTTATTCATCGCTGGGGGAGCTTTTGACGGAATTAAAGAAATTATAGAGAGAAGACTCAATAAACAGGCGATAGGCTTTAGTTCCGAAAAAATAAATAAACAAGAGGAGGATGCCTATATTTTGGATAAGCTAGATGCTACAGACCTGAGAAGTTTCGGGCTTATTCCTGAATTGCTGGGGCGTTTTCCTATCATTACTCATTTAGATAAGTTGGACGAGGCTACCATGCTCCGCATTTTGAGCGAGCCTAAAAACTCCATTATCAATCAATTTGTAGAGTTGTTTAGATTAGATGGGGTGCATCTCAGTTTTACCGATGAGGCTCTCAAAAAAATAGTGAAAGAAACGATGGAAAAAGGTCTAGGAGCAAGGGGACTGCGGGGAACTACCGAGAGAGTTTTGGAGAAATACATGTATGATATAGACCAGCTCGGCGGAGAATTAATTATAGATGAAGCCGATGTATAGGCGTAAAAAAGATGAGGTTTTCCCATGCGGGGAAGCCTTTTTCTTTTGAAAAAAAGGGATTGAAAGGTTAAAGTAACCCTCTAAATAACCAAAAACACTCAAAATATGACCTTTCTAATGCTCCGAATGACCTTTTTGATGAAAAATATCATCTTTTTGGTTCAAAATATGACAAAAAAGGTCAAAAATATCACCTCCGAGGTCATATTTTTCATCAAAAAAGTCATCCGAAAGGTCTCGGAGGTCATAATGAACATTAAAAATACCTTTCGGAGGATTTCAGAGATGTTTCGAAAGGTATCGGAGACTATCCAGAGGGAGGAAAAGATGTTTTATTTTATTTAAAACAGAGAAACAGAAATGAAAAATATAGAAGAACTTAGAGATTTTTGCCTCTCTTTACCAGAAACTACGGAAGATATGCCTTTTGGCGAAGATTTTTTGGTTTTTAGAATCTGTGGGAAGATTTTTGCCCTTATGAAGTTGGATGACATCCCGCTGAGGGTCAATTTGAAATGCAATCCTACTCTTGCGCTGGAGCTTCGGGCAGAGTATCCCGAGGTTGTGCCTAGCTACCACATGAATAAGAAACACTGGAATACTATCTGTGTAGAAAACCTGCCTGATGTGCTGATGCGGAAGATGATTATTCATTCCTATGAGGAAGTCATCATAAAACTTCCCAAGAAAATGCGTGAAGAACTGCCTTATAATTTTGAAAATCCATTTAAAATGGATTGATTTCTCTCAATCAAAAAGTTTCCAAAGATAGTAATCCTGCCAGTCTGTAAGCATGTGCAGTAACAGCCCTATAGCAGCAGCCCTGTAATATCCCTTCAGGAAAATAGCTCCTGCAATATAGACCGCGATGGCATAGTAAGAATGCAGGAGATGGTAGCCTACACTGCATCGTTCAGGGTCAAAAACAGGGGTTGCCAAAAGATGGTCTAAATCTACCAGCATAGTAGCCAGCAGGATGAGATATACTTTCTTCCAGTCGTCTTTGTAAAATACCCAAGCAATAAAACTAGGAAACACAAAATGCAGAAAGTAATGCACAAAAGATTTGATAAAAAATAGATAATCCAAGATTTGTTATTTTAATTTGTTTTCTTTGAGCAGAACCCTTATATATGCAATCCTGAAAATGCCAAACATACCCAATATAACAGCGATAATGTATAAAATGGTGTTAGTAGAGTCATGAGAGTTTTCCTCATTATATTCTGAAAGTGACAGATATTTGGAGTTGTTTTTCTCAATTTCTGTAATATCAACACCATAAGGAAAAAGAGCAAAAGAATATTTTGTTTTTATAATTTTTGTCTCATAATCCTTTTTACTGATAAGAAAACGGACTTTGTCTCCGCTTTGAAAATCTTCCAATAGTCCATTCATTCCATTTTTCTCTAAAATATTTCTGCTGAGGAAAAATCTGAAATAGGGATATTCTTCTAAACGGAGATAGAAGCTGGTTATTTTGTCTCTTTTGCCTCTTTGGATCTGGATTTCTTTGGACAGCGTTCCTTTTATTTCTATGGTGTCTTTTGGGGTTAGAGGGAGCTGGTCTTCTCTAAGGAAACGAGGTAGAGAAAATAAAATAATACTTGCAGACAATAGAAAACAAGCTCTTTTTATGCTGGAGTAAAGCTCTCTTTTATGTTTTACAGCTTCGTTTATTTTTTTGTTTTGGGTAAGTTTCTGTTTTATTTTCCAGAAATCTTTGTAAAAAGAGCTATAAAGATAAATTCTTTTTCCATTTTTTAGGATTAAAATAAGCTCAGTCCATTTAGAGTATTTGTTTTCTTTTTCTTCTTCCAGCCAGCTGTCTATTTCTTCATAGAAATAATCTCTGCTGATGAGTCCTAAAAATGTTTTTATTCTAAATCGGTCACGATAGAAAACGATGTATTTTATGCGAAGGATTTCTTTAAGGTTTGTGAGTGTAAACCAAACTAATATAATTGATAATAAAGTAAATACTCTTTGGCCGTAAGGATCGGTATCATGATTTTTTATAAAACTAAAATAAATCCCAATGAAAAGGCATCCCAAAAAACCTATTACATAAAGGAGAATAGTAGAAATATCAAATTTAGATTTAAATAAAAAATTCATTTCTAAGATTTATTTTTCTTCTTCATCAAAATATTCAAATAAGAAATCATTGTAAGGGAAGCGCGAAATATGGATTTTCAGCACTTCATCGTAGATGAGCTTTTTCATTTCCTCAAAGTTTTCTTTTTTCAGTGCAGAGATGAAAACCGTTGGGAATTTAGACTTTGCCATCCAAGTTTTTTTCCACTCTGCGAGGGATATATTTTTTCTGGTAGCGGGCGTTAGGTCATCCTCATCTTTCTTTTCGTATGAGAAATCATCTATTTTGTTAAAAACCATTATCATCGGTTTCTGGTGGGCGTTTATTTCCTGCAAAATATGATTTACGGAAGCAATATGGTCTTCAAAACTTTCGTGGGAAATATCCACCACATGGATGAGCAGGTCTGCTTCGCGAACTTCATCAAGGGTAGATTTAAAACTCTCCACCAGCTGGGTAGGTAGCTTTCTGATGAAGCCCACCGTATCTGTAAGGAGAAACGGAAGATTACCGATGACTACCTTTCTCACGGTGGTGTCAAGGGTGGCAAACAGTTTGTTCTCCGCGAAAACATCGGATTTAGAGAGAGCGTTCATCAGTGTAGATTTTCCTACATTGGTATAGCCCACCAAAGCCACACGCACCATTTTACCGCGGTTATTTCTTTGGGTAGCCATTTGTTTATCAATGGTTTTTAGTTTTTCTTTAAGCAAAGAAATCCTATCACGAATGATACGGCGGTCGGTTTCTATTTCTGTTTCCCCAGGACCACGCATCCCGATGCCCCCGCGCTGTCTTTCTAAGTGGGTCCACATTCTAGTGAGGCGCGGCAGAATGTATTCATACTGAGCAAGTTCTACCTGTGTTCTTGCATAGGAAGTTTGGGCTCTTTGGGCAAAAATATCCAGAATTAAATTCGTTCGGTCGATGATTTTTACTTCTAATTCTCGCTCCAAATTTTTCAATTGGGAAGGCGAGAGTTCATCATCGAAAATGACAGTTCCTATTTCATGTTCTTGGATGTAGCTGCGGATTTCCTCTGCTTTTCCGCTTCCCACGAAAGTCCTAGAATCGGGCTGTGACATTTTCTGTGTGAAACGCTTTTCTACGCTGGCTCCTGCCGTGTAAGCAAGAAATTCTAATTCATCTAAATATTCTGTCAGTTTTTCCTCATCTTGGTCTTTGGTGATGAGGCCTACCAACACGGCTTTTTCGTATTTATATTCTTTCTTTTCTATCATAAATTATTGAATAGTGATTTTTGCAAAAATAAGGAATTTATCCTCGAAAGTTTTTTGTTTAAGGTAACAATCCTGCTTTTTGGAAAAATAATCGGTATGCTTCCGCTTTTTTAGCTAAACCTAACGGATAAGCACGCGAAGTGGAGGGCAGACGGTAGAGGAATAATTCTCTGTCCTGCAGGTAAGGAAAGGCTGTGTATTCGTTAGTTTTGGGGATTTTTATTTTTTCTGGGAGAAGGCTCAGCAGCGTTTCTGTGGCTTTTTCTCCAGTGGTAAATAGCCAGCGGCAGTGGGGGAGTTTTGCTAATACAGCCGATAAATCTACAGGATCTATGATTTTCAGAAACTTATCCGAGGCATTTCCGTGTTCTCGGATGGCTGTATGGGCGGTGGAGCAGAGTGCAATGCCTTTTTCTATCAAGAATTTTTTTATTTTATCTGGGTCAAACCGCTTTTCTCCTTTTATTTGAAAATGTTCTGCATCATTAAAGAAAATAAGTCCGTAAATCCGCCACATATCATTCTGAAAATTAGGGTAATGGAACTCCATACAGCGTTTTTCCTCGGTGGGCGGGAAAGTCCCCATCATCATTACTGTGGCTTTTTCTGGTAGAATGGGCGGAAAGGGATGTTTTTCTATTTTGTTTAGCATAAAAATTAACTGTTTTTTGTTTAGCAGAAGCAGTCTGTCAGGAGGGCATCTGTCCGCATATAATCGCAAACTATAGATAAAACTAAGAATTCAAAATAGTTTCATCACATATATAAGTTTTCCCATTCATAGTTGTGATAATTTCTGCATAATTCATCTTTTTCGCGCCAACTACATCTTTTTTTTATTTATTTGTTTATCAATTCTTTAGCTTGTTGGATAGCCGCGTCAGTAATGGTGTCCCCAGAAAGCAGCTGGGCGATTTCTTGGAGTTTTTGCTCCTCATTTAGAGGAATGATGGTTGATTGGGTCTTTCCATTAACATCCTCTTTTATTACTTTATAATTATTACTTCCTTTTGCGGCAACTTGGGCAAGGTGCGTAATGACTATCAGCTGCATGTTTTCTGCCATTTCCTGCATCACATTTCCTATTTCATTGGCTACTTTTCCAGAAACGCCCGTGTCTATTTCATCTAAAATAAGAGTCGGAAGCTCCGTGTTTTCTGCGATAATTTTCTTGATAGAAAGCATCACTCTGGAGCGTTCTCCTCCTGAAATAGCGTTTTGGATGGGTTTTAGCGGAAAGCCAGTATTGGCCTGAAATAAAAGCTGGATATGTTCTTTCCCAAACTTATTAAAGTTTTCATTATCGGTAAGTTCAACCTCTATTTTTGCTTTTTCTAAGCCGAGTTTTTTCAGGATTTTTTCTATTCTTTCAGTAAAAACAGGAATAGCAGATTTTCGGTTTTTGGAAATATCTGAGGCAAGATTGTTTAATTTTTCAGTAAGTTGGCTGAGTTGGTTTTGAATATCAATAATATTTTTTTCTAAATCTTCCGAATTTTTCTGCTGAGAAGAAAGTTGGTTTTTGATTTCTATTAATCCCTGAATATCAGACACTTGGTGTTTTAGAAAGAGCGTGTTGATTTTGTTCAGCAGAGCGGTCATAGCTGCTAAACTTTCTGGGTCTATTTCTACTTTTTCCAGCTCGTTTTCAATCTGATTATGAATGTCTTTCAACTCTAAATGAGCTTCATCCAGCCTTTTGCTAAGTTCTTCAAAATGAGGAGAATTCTCAGCTATCTTTTGTATTTTGTTTTTAATGTCATTTAGGCCGTCCAAAACCCCGATTTCTTCTTGATAAAATCTCCCTGAAATATAGTTGAGGTTTTCAATAATATTTCCAGCGTTTTCCCCTATGGAAACCTGATTTTTAAGCTCTTCTAAGTCAATGCTTTCTAAATCAATTTCTTCAAGCTCGGAGAGCAAAAAGTTTTGATAATCAGCTTCTTTGTTGGAATTTTCAAGTTGATTTTCAAGTTCTTGAAGGGTTTTGTTTAGTTTTTGATAAGTATTAAAATCTTGTTGGTAAGCACTGATAAGCAGTTTGTTTTCAGAAAGTCCATCAATAATTTTAAATTGATACTCCTCTGAAAATAAGTCAGATGTCTCGAATTGTGAATGGATATCAATGAGTTTTGAAGAAAGTTCTTTCAGGACATCCAAAGTTACGGGAACATCGTTTATAAAGGCTCTGGACTTGCCACTGGGAAGAATTTCCCTCCTTATGATTGTATTTTCTTCAAAGTCCAGATCGTTTTCCTCAAAAAATCTAATGTGTTGTTTATCAATTCTAAATTCTGTTTCCACAACGCTTTTATTTTCAGGATTGGAAATAGCTTTTACATCGGCTCTTTCTCCCAAAACAAGCCTCAAAGCACCGAGAATAATAGATTTTCCTGCTCCTGTCTCTCCTGTAATTACTTGTAAACCATTGTTTAAGGAAATGTGAAGAGAATCAATCAGAGCGAAGTTTTGTATGGTAATTTTTGAAAGCACTTTTTTGTTTTTTATAATGTTATGTTTTTATTTCCACTTATTCCATTTAGTATCAGAGTCTTTTGGGGCAAAAGTTCTCATCAACTGTTTTAGTTCGTTCATATTTATTGCTCCATTATTAGCACTGAAAATGTTAAAAATTTCATCTTTTTTTGTTTCAATGAAAATACTAAAAGGATAGTTCAGCTGGAAGTTGTTTTCATAATTTTTTAGTTTTATGAGTTCACTTGCAATGCTTTGTTTGGCGGTCAGCTGATTTTGTTTGCTTAGATTATCAAGCCCGATTCTGTGGTAGGCATAGAAAACATTTCTTAGAATATTGTTTTCTTCGCTCAATTGTTTGGTAATCAATGCAATTCTGCTTCTTGGTCCATCGGTGGCATTCCATCCATCAAATCTTTGGCTTTGGGCATTTTGTGCGATTTTTTGAGCCTTTTCAAACCAAGCGGTTCCGCCTTTAGGCTTGAAACTATCTGCATCATATCCTAAAATAATATAGGCATAAAAACTAATGACATCGGTAAGATTTTTTCCAGAAAAAATTCTATCATTGAATATAAGGTTTTCATTTTCAGTATATTCGAATGAAAACTGAGTGTCGTTTATGTTTAATAAAGGCGTTTCGTATTGAGTGTCAAATACTGGGCGGTTGGCTTGTACGATGAGGTTTCCTTTAAATGAATTTTGAGTAGGTCTTTCGGTAATTACAATGGCAAAATTGCATCTTATTTTCTCAAAATTTTGAAATTTCTCTCCTGTCCAGCTCGTGTTATTGATGAAATCTCTTAGATTTTTTTCTAATGTTTTGAAAACCTGAGTGTTGCTTCCTGCTATTTGGCTGTGGTTTATTTGAACATCGGCATATAACTCCTGTGCAGTAGCCATAAACTGAAATAATGCTAATATAGATAAAACAAATATCTTTTTCATATGAAAATTTTAATATGCTAAAATAAGATTAAAAATAAATTACACCAAAGAAATTTATAAAATAATATGGTTTCCTTTTGTGCATTAAATATTTTTTACTACTTTTGCCCCCGAAAATGAGATGTAATTTATGTTAATAGTACAAGTAAAAGACGGAGAATCAATTGACAGAGCACTGAAAAGATACAAAAGAAAGTATGACAAAACAGGTGTTGTAAGACAGTTGAGAGCAAGACAACAGTTTGTGAAGCCTTCTGTTATTGAAAGACAAGTTAAGATTAGAGCGGCTCATAAGCAGAGATTGCTAAGTCAAGAAGAGCAGGCATAAGTTTGCTTTTTAGGTTAAATTAGTTTATTATTGTTTTAGTAGACCATTCCTTAATTTTAGGGAATGGTTTCTTATTTTTTTATTAAATTTGGTCTATGATAGATAGATATTTAGAATACATCAATATTGAAAAACGATATTCTCCTAATACAATCATAAGCTATCGTAAAGATTTAGAAGACTTTGCGAAATTTCTGCTGGATACAGAATCCATAGAAAATCTGCAAAAAGCGGATAAGAAAATGGTTAGGAATTTTATTATTTATCTTAATAATCAGAAATTATCCAAAAGAAGCATCAATCGTAAAATCTCCACACTGAAAAGCTTTTATAATTTTCTCCTAAGAATTTCTGAAATAAAAACATCCCCGCTGGAAGGAATTTCCATGCTGAAATTTTATGCAGAAAAACAAATTCCTTTTTCAGAAGAAGAAATGAAACATCTGCTTCTTATTTTGGAAGAAGCACAGGTAGAGTTATTAGATAAATTAATCATAGAAGTGCTTTATCAGACAGGAATGCGTAGGGCTGAGCTTTGTAATTTGCCGTTAGAAAATGTGAATTTCTCACGAAATGAAATTGTGGTAATTGGTAAAGGAAATAAAGAGCGAATAGTCCCTATTTCTCCTGATTTAAGCAATGTGCTGAAAATATATTACTTGGAGCATAGGAAACCAACAGCAGAAGCAGAAAGATATTTTTTTGTTTCATCGAAAGGAAAAAAAATCACCGAAAAATTTGTTTATTTGATGGTAACTTCCTATCTTAGTCAAGTAAGTTTGAAAGAGAAAAAAAGTCCGCATATTCTTCGGCATAGCTTTGCAACGCATGTTTTGAATGGTGGCGCTGAAATCTCAAAAGTAAAGAAAATAATGGGGCACGCAAGTTTGGCATCTACACAGGTGTATACCAATGCGAATATAGAGCAGCTGAAAAAGGTGTTTCGGGTAGCTCATCCCAGAGGAAATAAGAAGGATTAATTAAATAAAGTTTAACACAAAACAAATTTGTTATGAAAATTACAGTTCATTCCATTGGATTAACTCCACATGAGCCATTACAGGAGTTTTTAGAAAAAAAATTGAATAAATTGGATACTTTTTATGATAAAATACAAGCATGTGAGGTGTTTCTAAAAGTAGAAAACTCCAATAGTAAGGAGAATAAAACGGCAGAAATCATTCTAAACATCCCTGGTGATGATATCGTGGTGAAAAAAACAGCGGCATCTTTTGAAGAAAGTATAGACCTTTGTGTAGATGTTGCTAAAAAATTGTTAATCAAGAAAAAAGAAAAATAAGTTAAATATTTTTCACTTTTTTTGAAAAAATATTTTGTGGTATTGAAAAACTTTGCTATCTTTGCACAGCAAAAAAGATAGATAGGAGTTCTTTTGATATTTGCCTCCATAGCTCAGTTGGCCAGAGCACGTGATTTGTAATCTCGGGGTCGTGGGTTCGAA
>CALHQK010000129.1 GCA_938037185.1 uncultured Riemerella sp. | reverse complement strand
TTTATAATCATTACTTAAATGGGTAATTAATCTACCTAATTTTTTATCAATATAAAGCTGGGGGATACCAAAAAGATTGGTCAGGTTAGGGGGCATTTGGAGATGGTAGATATCGACTCTTCTTCCTTGTATCTCGGCGAGGAATACGACTTGCTGCTATTGTATATATGATAAAAAACTCTATGCATCGGGTATTTACCCTTAACCAAGCACAAGAACAAATATATAATCAATGTAGAACTGATGCCCTCCCGATGACAAGAGCCTTATCCTTCAACAAGCCTGAGAATATTAAAGAATTATTATCTATATTTGCCTAAATCACTAAGCATTATGCACTCCTTATTACGCTCCCATATAGAAAAAATCGTCGCTTTAAGTGATGAAGAATTTGACTTCATCGCCTCTTTTTTTGTAGAACAATCATTCAAAAAACACCAATTTTTGGTACAAGAGGGAATATTAGTCACCAATGAATACTGGGTTGTTCACGGACTGCTGAAAGCCTCACAAACAGACCTCAGTGGCAAGGAACACATTCTGCAATTTGCTATGGAAGACTGGTGGGTAACTGATTATCAGGCTTTTTTTCACCAAAAAGAAGCCACCTTGGATGTTAGTTGTTTGGAAGATACGCAAGTATTGGTTATTTCCTACGAAAACAAAGAAAAACTATGTGCCGAACTCCCTAAAATGAGTACTTTTTGGCGCAAAAAAGGCAATATGGGTTATGCCGCACAGCAAAGGCGTATCCTTTCCCTCCTGAGCAGTGATGCCCGCACCCGCTACGAGCAGTTTTTAGAGCTGTATCCCTCACTTTTGCAGCGCCTCCCTAAAAGCCTCATCGCCTCCTATTTAGGCGTATCGCGAGAGACCCTCAGCCGATTGTACTAGCTCTCCTGTGACATACCTCACACCAAAATAGTGACTTACATCATTGACCACGAATGCTTTTTCATTGTACTTTTGTCTTGAATTTAAAATTCATTATCAATGAAAAAAATAATCTTATTGTTTGCTCTTATCTGCTCCGTAGTAGCTTTTGCGCAAACTAAAAAAACAAGTAAAAAAATAAATAGAAAAATGAGCAAAAAAGTATTATTCGTGGTTACAAGCCACACACAACTAGGCAATACAGGTGATAAAACAGGCTATTTCTTAGGAGAAGTGACTCATCCTTTAGAAGAACTTACCCAAGCAGGTTATGAGGTAGATTTCGTAAGCCCGAAAGGAGGTGCAACCGAAGCTTATGGTATTGATTTAAAAGACCCTATTAACAAAAAATATTGGGAAAGTGCCGACTATCAAGAAAAGCTTGCCCATACCAAAAAACCTTCAGAAGTAAAAGCTAAGGACTACGCTGCTATCTTCTATGCAGGGGGACACGGCACGATGTGGGATTTTGCTGATAATGAAGCGCTTGCCAAAATAGCAGCAGAAATTTATGAGCAGAATGGCATTGTTGCAGCTGTTTGCCACGGTCCAGCTGGACTTGTAAATATCAAACTTTCTAATGGAAAATATTTAGTAGACGGCAAAAAAGTAAGTCCTTTCACCAATGAAGAAGAACAAGCTGTGAAATTGGAAAAAGTAGTACCTTTCTCTTTGGAAAACACCCTAAAAGAGCGCGGAGCTATCATTGATAAAGCAGACTTATGGCAGGATAAAATAAGCGTAGACAGCCGCCTTATCACAGGACAAAATCCTCAATCTGCGAAAAGCGTAGGCGAAGCCATCGTAAAAGAACTGAAAAAATAACTGATAAACACCTAATAACTTGGGCATATAAGTACCAGAGGATATTTGTATGCCCATTTTTTGTATTTTTGTTATAAATTTCTCACAAATGAAAGTACTCATTATTGGTAGGTCTAAAAAGTACTGCTTTTTACATGTTCTATAAATAAGTTATTCATTGTTCTACGATTAATTTACCACCACTCATATTAGCGACTTTTCATAGGTCGCTTTTTTTATGCTTTGAAATGATATTATGTTATAATAACATATAAAATCCCAACACAAACTCCTACTAAAAACGAGATTAACAATAGTGAAATTATAAGAAATATAATATACGCTATTTGACCATACTTTCCGAATTTTTCATTGCAGAAATTTCTTGCCTTTTGTAGGAAAACGAATTCTTTTTGGATTTTCAGGAAACTTCTATCATATTCAAAACCATCTTCTTCTCCTGTGATTTCGGCTACGATTTTAGAAATCTTCATGATGTGTTTTCCATAACTTTCATACATCAAGTATTTTCCTATAAAATACACAACCACACAGAATGATAAACATAGTATGGTAAAGAAAGTGATGTCAAAATACTTTTTATCCAAATATAAAATAGAATACAAGCCTAGCACAATGGGAATGAAAGCAATATAAAAAGATTTATAAAGCTCTGAATTTAAAACCAATTCGTACCTTAAATCTAAAATATTATGATAAGTATTAAGATTTTTGGTGTTTAGTTTTTTATAAAAGCTATAAAATTTTAAATAATAATATCCTAGAATAAATAGAGCTATAAAAGCTAACATGATAAGGAAAAAGGTCTGCTCTCTTCCTTTCACTGTGAAAAAAATCTGTATCCCAAAAAGCGGAAAAATAGTACTTATCCTAAATTCAGCCCGCATATTCTTCCGAATCATTTCCAAAGGTGTATGAATTTCTTTTTGCTTTTCCAAGGAAATTTCGGGAATGGATTCTATTTTTTCCTTATCCCACACTTGTTTTAAGTTTTCTAAATCCATTAGAATTTTTTATTAAATTATTATTTTATAATTCTTTGTTTATCAATTCGTTTACTAAGTCGCTCAACTTCTGTTTGGCGCGGTTTAGTTTTACGCGGCAGTTTCCTTCCGTTATTCCTAGTTGTTCCGCCATTTCTTTCCCAGAATAGTCTTCTAAATAATAGAAAATCAGCGCCTTGTCTATCGGGCTCAGCAGGTGGATGGCATCATACATTATTTTTACTTTGTACTCTTCTTCGGCGGTTTCTTCATTTTTGATGTCAAAATTCTGAATTTCTTCTTCCCGAGAGATGAACCCTCTTTTCTTTTCAGATTTCAGAAAAACTATCGCTGTATTCAGGGCTACACGATACATCCAAGTAGAAAATTTGCTTTTTTCCTCAAAACTCGGGTAGGCTTTCCACAGCTGATAAGTGATTTCCTGAAACAAATCATTCTGGTCTTCGGGCTCGTCCATATACATCTTGGAAATTTTGAAAAGCACGCCTTTATGCTTTTCTACTCTCTCCAAAAATTCCTGCTCTAATGAAGACATTGATTGATTTTTTTAGTTAATTAGTATTAAATTTTAGGATTTGTTACACATTTATTTGAAAAAAATAAAACCACATAAAGTGTGGTTTATTTTATTCTTAGAGATTCTTTCACGAGTTCTATCATTTTTGGGTCGCCTGTTTGTTTTCCTTTTTCATCGGAAAATTTCACGGTTGGTATCCATTCGTCATTTGCGCCAAGAACTCCTGTGAGTTTCATTACGATATTCATTGGAGTAAGCCCCACATCATTGGTCAGATTTGTCCCAATTCCAAAGGAAAGCCCTACTTTTCCTCGGCAAGCCTGTGTGATTTCGGAGATTTTTTCTAAATTAAGATTATCCGAGAAAATAATGTATTTAAACAAAGGATTGATGCCATGTTTTTCGTAGTGCTTGATGGTTTTCTCAGCGAAAGCTATCGGGTCGCCGCTGTCGTGCCTTACTCCATCGAAAAGTTTAGCAAACTTTTTATCAAATTGCTTGAAAAACACATCAGTAGTATAAGTGTCCGAAAGCGCAACTCCCAAGTCACCGCGGTAAACATCCACCCAATGCTCCAGAGAAAGCGCATTTGCCATCTTAAAGCCATATTGTGCACCATGGAACATGAACCATTCGTGGGCGTGGGTTCCGATAGGTTTTACGCCGTATTTCATTGCAAAATGAACATTGGAAGAACCAATGAAATAGCTGTTGGAATCTTGGGTAAGGGCTTTCATCACTACATCATGGACTTTGTAGGAGTGCCTTCTTCGTGTCCCGAACTCCGCGAAATTGACTTTTAGTTCTATGAGGTTTTTGGCTTTTTCTAGGGTTTTTCGGGTGATTTCCTCATCAGTTTGGCGCTCCATACCATTTATTTTGTAATAAAGTTCACTGACGAGTGACAGCAGCGGCACTTCCCAAAGTATGGTTCTGTACCAAAGTCCTTCTACGGTAACTTCTAAATCGTTTCCTATCTGATTGATTTTCACTTCGGAAGGGTCGTAGTGGTATCCTTCTAAAAAGTCTAAATAAGGCAGATTTAGGTATGGACAATTTTTCTTTAAAAATTCTTTTTCTGCTTTGGTAAGCTGGAGTTTTGCCATTTCGTTGATGGCTTTTCTGAGGGCATCGTCAAAGCCTTGTGGGAAGGAATGTTTCCCTCGGTTGATGAATTCATATTTCACCCTCGCATCTGGAAAGAGCTTTACCACAGCGCATTGCATGGTGAATTTGTAAAAATCATTGTCTAATATAGAGTTAAAAACTACGCTCATTTTTAAATTCTATTTAAAATTAAAGCCATAAAAATACGAATTTCTATTATTAAAATTGTGTTTAAATAGACAAATAATTAAATTTGTTCCAATTAATCAAAGATGATGATGTTCAAGCGTTACTTTTATCTGTTGCCTGTATTATTACTTTTTGTGTCATGCCAGCATTATGCGCCTGTATTTAGATTAACGCCTATAAAGCAAATAGACCAAAATAATACAGAGTATTCTCTTTCTTTTCATAATAAGACCAGCCAATACCAACATTTATATTTCAATGAAGATCTATTAAATCTTTCCTGCTGCGCCGAGACTGCAGACCAATTTATCATAGAAAATCAAGATGGAGCATATAGAGCTTTCTGTGATTATGAAAAGATTTTCCAAAATAAAGAAATCCAAGATTTAGCTTTTGAATTTATATTCCATTGCAGTGGTAGTTATAGAGTATCTTTAAAACCTAAAGAATTGAGAACAAGCGAAACAAAACTGATTATAAATAACAGACTCTTAAAGGTCACAAAGGACGATAAGAAAGTAAGACTGCACTTTCTCTATAAAATAAAGAGCAAAGAAAAAGAATATGAATGGTCTTCTGAATGGATAAAGTTCAAATAAAATGAAAGATTTAAGACTATTGCTGCTTATTATATTTATTGCAGGATTATTAAACTATCTGTATTCATTATGGCTGGCTGAAGAGGTTTATTCCTTTACCATTGGCTTTCCGCTAACCATTTATTACCAATTAGTAATAGACCAAGAACCCCAGTTTAGCTATTTACCAAAGAATATCATCATAAATGTAGTTATAATTCTTTTAATCTCTATTATAACTAAAAATTTGATAAAAAAGAGATAACGCTAACTTCTTATAATCTCAATTACGAAAAACACAATAAACTCGTCTATTTTTTGAATAAACTTAAAACACATCTAATGAAGAAATTATAGTGTTTTTCTCCACTTTTGATAGCCCATTACAGCCATTATCGTAAAAACGATATACTGCAAGGAGGTGATTCCCAGTCCCTTGTAGAGCATCATCGGAATACAGATTAAATCGCCTACAATCCAGAAAAGCCAGTTTTCTACCTTTCGTTTTGCCATGAACCACATCCCGATGAGAAACAGAGAAGTAGTGAAAATATCCAGCCAGTTTGCCCAGTCAAGTTGCTGAAAACCAAGACTTACGCCGTTCATAGAGAAATGATTGTCTATAAAAGGTTTAAAATAATAAACTCCACAGACCGCTACAAAACTCATCGCAAACAGATTTAGTCCCACCAGCCAGTCTTTTTTCTTGGCAAAATCTACGCTGATGATTTGGTTTTCTGTGCTTTTGTTCCAAGAAATCCAGCCGTAGATGCTCATAATGCTGTAATAAACATTGATAAGCATATCTCCCAAAAGCCCAAAATTAAAGAGAATATAAACATAAATCGTAGTGCTGATGATGCCTGTGGGATAGACCCAGATATTCCTTTTCACGGAGAAAAAAACACTCAGCAGACCGAAAAAAGCCGCCACAGTCTCTAAAAAAATCTGAAAAAAAGTATATTCCTCGTAAGGTTTTATAAAAAGTTCATATGGATTCATCAGCCCAAAGATAAGGTTATTTTGATTATATTTGTGTCAATATTTAGATTAAATTTTTGAACAATAGAGAATTATTAAAAATGCCGCTTGAAGAGCTGTGGCAGCTGTTCCCAATCAAATTAGTCCCACACAATACTCTATGGGAAAAATGGTTTCAGGAAGAAAAGCAATATTTGGAAACTATTATAAATGAGGGAGTTACTATTAGCCATATAGGAAGCACAGCGGTTCCTTCCATTTGGGCAAAACCAATTATTGACATCCTTATAGAATGCGATGATAAAAATAGTCTGAAAAATATTTCTGATATTTTGGACAAAAACCACTATCTCTGCATGTCCCGTGATAAAGATAGAATGGTGTATAACAAAGGATATACCATAAATGGTTTTGCGGAAAAGGTATTCCATTTGCATATAAGATTGAGAGGCGATAATGATGAACTTTATTTTCGGGATTATCTTATTGAAAATCAAAATGTAGCAAAAGAATATGAAAAAATGAAACTTCTCCTTTGGAAAAAATTTGAGCATAATAGAGATGTCTACACAGAGAGTAAAACGGACTTTGTCAAAAAATATACACTAAAAGCAAAGAATATATACGGAGATAGATATTAAAAAACTTTAGAAAATCTGATGTTAATAATTATCTTTGTAGAAATAAAATTGACATGAAAAATATCACATTAAATACAATTTCAGAAGCCATAGAAGACCTTAAAAACGGCAAAATCATCATCGTAGTAGATGATGAAAACCGCGAGAACGAGGGCGATTTCCTCTCTGCTGCGGAGCTGACTACACCAGAGATTATCAATTTTATGACCATCCATGGGCGTGGGCTTATCTGTACGCCGCTTCCCGAAAGCAGGTGTGATGAATTGGGCTTGGAGGCTATGGTTTCCCGCAGTACCGACCCAAAAGAAACAGCCTTTACGGTATCAGTGGATTTGCTGGGAGATGGCGTATCTACGGGGATTTCAGCGAATGATAGAGCCAGAACTATTTTAGCTTTGATGGATGAAAAGAGCAAACCTACTGATTTCATGCGCCCTGGGCATATTTTCCCTCTCAGAGCCAAAGAAGGCGGAGTACTGAAACGCGCAGGACACACCGAGGCAGCGATAGATTTGACCAGACTCGCAGGGCTGAAAGAGGGCGGAGTAATCTGCGAAATCATGAACGAAGATGGAACGATGGCAAGGCTTCCACAGCTGGCAGAACTTGCCCAAAAGCAAAACCTAAAAATAGTTTCCATAGAGGATTTGATAGAATACCGCTTGAAAAATGGAGATTTGATAGATAAAATAGAAGAAAGAGAAGTGAAAACTTTTTATGGAGATTTCAGGTTTTATGCCTTTAAGGAGAAATACACGGAGCAGGTGCATTTTGCTTTATCCAAAGGAAGCTGGTCGGTAAATGATGAGGTTCTCGTGCGGGTGCAGTCTTCTGGGTCTTACTTCGATGTGCTGAGTATTTTGGCTAATGGAGAGAAGTCTTTATTGGGGAAAATAACGGCTAAAATAAACGAAGAGGGCAGAGGAGTGATAGTTTTTATCAATAATGTTTCCACTACGGAGAATACACTGCGAAAACTTCAGCAGTTCATCAATAATCAAGAAAATACAGAGTTTAGAAATACTCAGAATTTTAAAGATTATGGAATAGGAATTCAGATTATCAAGGAGTTAGGAATTCATAAAATAAAAATTTTATCTCAAAATACAGATCAGAAACCAATAGTAAGCGGTTATGATGTGGAGATTACAGAAATGGTAAAGATTTGATATTATGATAGTTAAGTCACTATATAAAAATGATATTTTTGAATGGATTGATATTCAGGATATGAAATATGAAAATATTTCAGAAATATCTAAACAATACAAAATCAATATATTACACCTAAAAGATTGTATTAATGCCAATCATCTTCCCAAAGCTGAAGATTTGGGCGAAATTAAATTTATTCTAGCGAGGACGAGTTCTGAACCAGGCAACAAGTTTTTGAATTCTATTAACGATATTAGTACGAAAGTTGGGATTTTCATTAAAGAAAATCTTATTTTGACAGTTCATAGAGTTGATAATGAGCGAATTAAAAAACTCTCTGAAGAACTGAAAAATGGAACTTTTCAGGCTGCCAATCCCTATCGGATAGCTTTGGAGCTGGGTTCTGGCATTTTGAAATCTTATAGAAAAGAAAATATCAATCTTTTAGAGAAAATGGAAAAAATAGAAAATGATATTTTCACTAAAACGGATTCTAACTCTAACGAAATCAAGCGTCTATATCGTCTGAAAAGACGAGCGAGCCTTAATCTGAAACTTTTGTCCATTTCTAATGAGTGGGTTAATTTTTATGATAAGCTCCCGATAGAAAAAATAGAATTCAATGATTTGAAAGATACCTATACGGAGGTGATGAGTGGATTTGAATATCTTAACTCGCAGTCTACCAGTCTTATAAGTCTGTTTTTGGCGCTGTCTGACCAGAGAAATAACGAGTCCATGAAAATTTTAGCTGTATATTCAGCGTATTTCTTGCCGATAACCTTTTTGGCGAGTCTTTACGGAATGAATTTTCAGGAAATGTTCGGAATAGACCATGAATACGGCTTTTATTGGATGCTTGGCATCATGGTAGTCATCGTGATAGTGACTTCTATTTTCATGAAAAGGAAAAATGTGAAATAATTAAAACACTGAATATGAGCGATATTACGCAGAATAAAAAAAGTATGAAAAAATTTTATGATGATATTTCAGAGAAATATGATTTGATTTTTTCATTGTCTCCACTGCACAAGACTTTTTTTGCAGAGGAAATAAAAGGCAAAAAGGTTTTGGATGTGGGCGCAGGAACAGGGAATTTATCCCAGTATTTACTTGGCGAAAATTATGATGTTACAGCTATTGATATCAACGAAAAACTCATCAAAAAAGCAAAAGAAAAAGGCGTAGAAGTCGTAAATATGAGTATGCTTGATATTGACAGGCTTCCGAAATTTACGACCATTATCAACATAGGAAACACGCTTCCTCATTTGGAAAGCAAGAAAGAGATTTCAGTTTTTTTGCAGAAAGCCTATGCTCAGCTGGAACAAGGTGGGAAACTAATCATCCAAATGGTGAATTTTTGGAAATTTACATCTAAAAATAAAGAAGGAAATTTTTTAGGAAATTTGCCGATGATTGATAATGAGGGAGTTACTTTTGAGCGTTCTTATTATTTGAATGAAGATGGAAACATTATTTTCAAAACTATTTTAGATAAAAAAGTTGAAAACGAAGAGGTTTTGATAAATATTGATTATCAAGAACTTAAAGGGTTTTTGGAGAATGCAGGGTTTAAAAATATTCAGTTTTATGGCGGATTTAATAAAGTTGATTTTAGCCCTGAAAACTCTATGCCTGTGATAGTTACAGCAGAAAAATAAAAGATAAAAACCCGCTTGCAGGCGGGTTTTATTTTTAAAACAAATACTATAAGCCGGATTCTGTCCCTTGAAATAAGGTGCTTGTTATTTATCTTATTTTTATATTGCTATAAAACTTTAGCCGCCTACCCCTCAGCATTGGACGAGCAGCCCTTATCTGCTGATATACTTGGCGTTGCACCACATAGAGTTTACCTGATTTCACTACAGCCGAACTGTACCTGCTTTCTGTTGCACTTGTCCTACTCTCGCGAGTGGCGGGCGTTACCCGCTATACTGCTCTATGGTGTCCGGA
>CALHQK010000128.1 GCA_938037185.1 uncultured Riemerella sp. | reverse complement strand
AAACCATGTTCGGCGGTGCTATCATGGAGCAGATGGTAGAAACGGCATTCATCACTGCGACAAGATTTGCCCGAAAAGCCTTTGTGATAAAGGCGTGTGACCATACAGAATTCCGAAACCCTGTGCCAGAAAGTTCACTGGTGGAGTTCATTGGAAAAATAAAATCTATAGGAAACACGAGCCTAAAAGTAAGTGTGGAGGTCTTCTCCGAAGAGATGTACGCCGACCGCCGAGAGCTGTGTGTCCTAGGAGAATTCAGCCTCGTAGCCATCGGCGAAGACAAAAAAGCCGTGAAAATATTAGACTGATAAAAAACTCCCCCCTGCACCTGCGCAAGGGGGAGTTTTCATGTCTATCTGCAGAGTTTTCTGCTTTACTTTTTGGGTTTCTCGCCGGGGTTTTCTTTTGTTGCTTTCTCTTTCTTTGTTCTCGCCTTTATATTGGTATTGATACTGTCAATAATCTGATTAGACGATGCAACAAAACCGCCGAACTTCTCTTTTTCCACGATTTCCATGGCGCTAAGGTAAGTTACAAGTTTCTTGTTAATAAGCTCAAATAAAGGCTTTTTCAGCGTGGAAGCACTCGGCGAGGTTTGATGCTTTGCCACCGAATCATCATATTTAGAACGGACTTCGGCGAAGGCATCTTGCTTCATTCTCAGCTCCGAAACGGCTTCCGAAACACCCATGAGGGCAGAGACACTCAGCATCATATCAGGTTTTTGCAGTTCTTTTAGTAATGATTCTATCAGGTGGGTTTCCTCCGAATAAGATTTCTGCGCCGTCCTGGCACCATATTTTTTGAACACTTCGGAGAGTTTTTCGCCGTGCTGCTGTATGTGCGGCAGTGCGATATTTTTGTAACCGCTGAAGATTTTCCCCAGCGCCCGCAGTGCTTTGTCCCTCTGTGCATCGGCATCTTCCAGTTTGGAGAATACCGTTTCGCGTTTCACCGCATCGGTGATTTGTCCCGAGAGTTTCTCTAATTCATCAAAGAAAATTCTGAGGTATCTGTCATCATTCACCTCAGGACTTTTCCTGTAAAGTTCTACCCAGCGAAGGGCAAGGTCGCCGATTTCGGATACTCTGGCTTGGGTGCTTAATTTTTCCATATTATTTTATTTTTAAATTATTTATTTTTTATAATCACTCGTCTTATTTGTTTCAAAACTAATGATTTTTATGAAATAAGAAACCTTATTTTGCCTAAAACTAATTATTTTACGAAATAAGAAATCTTATTTTACCCAAAACTAATTATTTCACGAAATAAGAAACCTTATTTTGCCCAAAACTAATTATTTCACGAAATAAGAAATCTTATTTTACCCAAAACTAATTATTTTACGAAATAAGAAATCTTATTTTGCTCAAAATAAATGGTTTCCTAAATAAAATTTGTTGTTTTTATTACAATCCTTTCAATTTCTCCTCCAAAATCGCGATTTTCTCCAGCGTGTCTTTTTGTTTTTTACGCTCAGTTTCTACAATTTCGGGCTTGGCGTTGGCAACGAATTTTTCATTGCTCAGTTTTTTCTCCACAGAAACCAAAAATCCTTTTAGATAAGCCAATTCTTCCTCGGTTTTCTTTTTTTCTTCGCCTAA
>CALHQK010000127.1 GCA_938037185.1 uncultured Riemerella sp. | reverse complement strand
ATCCTGATGGTCAAGCTGGACATTCGTAATCGCCGAAACCAGCGGAGTGATGATGTTGGTGGAATCCAGCCGTCCGCCGAGACCAACCTCGATGATGGCAAAATCCACCTCGTTTTGATAAAAATACTCAAACGCCATGATGGTCGTAAATTCAAAAAAAGAAGGCAGAATCTGCTCTGGAATTTGTTTTAATTTTTGGATAAACTGATACACAAACTCCTTATCCGCCTTCTCTCCATTGATTTTCACCCGCTCTGTAAACTCCACTAAATGAGGCGAATTATAAACCCCGACCTTATAGCCAGCCTCCTGCAAGATAGAAGCCAGCATATTGCTCGTAGAGCCCTTCCCATTGGTTCCACCGATGTGGATGGTTTTTATCTTATTCTGTGGATTTCCCCAGTAATCACAGAGTTTTTTTATATTATCCAGCCCTGGTTTGTAAGCTTTTTTCCCATTTTCCTGATAGTTGGGCGTTTGTTTAAAAAGCCATTCCAGCGCCTCTTGATAGTCCTTTTTGTCCATCGCTAAAAAATTTCCGCCAAAGATATAAACATCTTTTTAAATTAAATTGATTTTACAAAATTCAATTATTTTTGATTTGTTAGGTTAATCTAATTTTGTAAATTTGGACAATAAAATAATTTGAATGGATTTAAGTTCGTTAAAAACAGGTCAAAAAGGCGTAGTTTTAGGGATTTCTCCGGAATGCAAGGGAGAAATCAGACAGCGGTTTCTGGATTTAGGATTCATCAAAGGTGCTGAAATTCATATCCAAAACATCAGCCCGCTGGGTGACCCTGTCGCCTACAATATTCATAACACGCTGATTGCCTTACGAAAAGAAGACACTAAATACATTCTGATAGAGATTAAAAGTTAAAATGAAATCAACCTGCCAAGTCTGCGAACTCAATACAGCCAGCCAACTAAAAAAGCTGGGAGAAAACGCTGCGAATACACAGTTTACAATAGCCCTTGCTGGAAATCCCAACACAGGGAAAAGCACTATTTTCAATGCTTTAACTGGGCTGAAACAGCATACAGGAAACTGGCCTGGCAAAACGGTAACACACTCCGAAGGCTATTTTTCTTATCAGCAAAACACCTTCAAAATTGTAGACCTGCCCGGCACTTATTCGCTGCTTTCCACTTCTGATGATGAGGAGGCTGCCAGAGATTTTATTTTATTTGGGAAACCTGACATCACCGTAGTGGTGGTGGATGCA
The DNA here is from genome assembly GCA_938037185.1 of uncultured Riemerella sp. Classification (GTDB taxonomy): domain Bacteria; phylum Bacteroidota; class Bacteroidia; order Flavobacteriales; family Weeksellaceae; genus JABCPE02. The sequence continues at coordinate 2,839 of CALHQK010000127.1, read as the reverse complement.
GGGCGTATGCAGAGACATCTTAGTCTTTTGCTGCAGGTTATGGAAGTTTCGGATAATGTGATTCTTTGTCTTAATCTAATGGATGAAGCAAAAAAACACGGCACCGAAATTGACACCCGCACCCTATCTCGTGACTTGGGAATTCCTGTGATAGGCACCAGCGCAAGGTCTAAAGATGGAATCCCTGAACTTCTATCTACAATCCATAAAATGGCAAAAGGAGAGATTGTCACAAAGAAAAAATCTTTCGTAAAGCCTACCGAAATAGTAAAAAACTCGGTGGATAAAGTTGTTAAACACCTCTCGCAGCTTGACCCAGAGCTTGACAATACGGAATGGATAGCTGCCAGATTATTAGAAGGAAATAAAAATCTCGCAGAAGAATTAAAAAAAGGAATGATATCCACTCATATCAATTCCGAAAATTTTGAGCCGATACATAATTTAGTGGAAGAATACAAAACCAACTTCCCTAAAAACTACCATGATGAACGGATAGAAAATCTCTATGCCGAAGCCGCTAAAATCATACAATCATCTGTATCTTCTACCGAATCCGAGAGGCTTTTTCGTATAGAGCGAATGATAGACAATCTAGTCACGCACAAAATATGGGGATTTGGGATTATGTTTCTCTTACTAAGTTTGGTTTTATGGCTGACTATCATTGGGGCTAACTATCCATCAGAATTACTCTCTTCCCTACTTTTAGAGCAGATTTATCCTTTTCTAAAAACGGGAGCTAATGAGCTTAATTTTCCTTGGTGGCTGAGTGGATTACTAATAGACGGCATCTATCTTGCCACGGCTTGGGTAGTTTCCGTGATGCTCCCTCCTATGGCAATATTTTTCCCATTATTTACCCTTTTGGAAGATTTTGGTTATTTGCCAAGAGTGGCTTTTAATTTGGATAGAATTTTCAGAAAAACAGGCGCCCATGGGAAACAGGCGCTTACCATGAGTATGGGCTTTGGGTGTAATGCTGCGGGCGTAGTGGCGACCAGAATCATCAATAGCCCTAGGGAAAAACTTATCGCTATTATCACGAATAATTTTGCGCTATGTAACGGAAGATGGGGCACGCAGATTCTTATGGCTACCCTATTCATAGGGATATTAGTCCCTGAGCAATGGTCGGGTCTTGTTTCTATGCTTGCTGTCGTAGGTATTGTTATTTTAGGAATTGCGTTTACTTTCTTTACTTCTTGGCTTTTATCGAGAACATTGCTTAAAGGAGAGGCTTCGTTTTTCACCTTGGAACTGCCGCCTTACAGACCTCCACAAATATGGCAAACGATATACACTTCTCTGATAGACAGAACGCTGATAGTTCTATGGAGAGCCATAGTCTTCGCTGTTCCAGCGGGAGCCGCTATTTGGCTGATTTCCAATATCAGTATCGGCGGTCACCCTATTGCTCTATGGATGATAGACGGACTGGAGCCTTTCGGGCTGTTTTTAGGGCTGAATGGAGTGATTCTTTTGGCTTACATCGTGGCTATTCCTGCCAATGAAATTGTAATTCCTACGATATTGATGCTCACTTCTTTAGCCTTAGGAAATGATGCCTTGGCAGGGGTTTTATTTGAAACTTCGGATAACGAAATCGCTTCTATACTGCAAATGGGAGGATGGACTACCCTCACTGCTATAAATCTGATGCTGTTTAGTCTATTGCACAACCCATGCAGCACCACTATTTACACCATTTATAAAGAAACTGGAAGTAAAAAATGGACAAGCATCGCTACTTTTCTTCCTGTTTTGTATGGGTTTATGGTATGTTTTATCGTTACACAGATTTGGAATTTCTTTCATTAAGTTTCCTTGTCTTTGGATTTTTTAGGTTTAAACTTTAAAGAAATTCAATTCTCATAATTTACTGATAAACAACCTACTAAAATAATCCCAAGCCAATTATTTTTATTGAATTTCCTCACACAGCTTTAGAAATAGGCTTTCTATTTCTGTCATATTTTTGGGTAATTTTGCTGAGCGGTAGAATATCATATTTAGGGAATTTTCTCCAAAAGTCTTTATAAATAAAGGTTTATTGAGACGGTAAGTTTCTCGCAGAAGGCGTTTTACTCTATTTCTGTCCACCGCTTTTTTGAAAAATTTTTTAGAAACAGAAACGCCAACTTTTTGAACTGACAAATCTTCCTTTTGTAAGGAGATGATAGCCAGTTCTTTATACGAAAACCATTTTCCCTGCTCAAAAAGTAAGGAAATATCGGTCTTGTTTTTTAGTTTCTCTTCTTTTGGAAATCCGTTAGGCTTCATTTTGTTCTTTTTTTAGAAGAAAGCTGATAACTTCGGCAGCGGCATACAGCCCGAAAATAGCGGGCATATAGCTGATAGTGCCGTAGAATGACTTTTTATAATTGCTGCCATCGGTCATTTTTAGGCTGTTTTCATCTTGAATTTCGGTGGAAAATACGCAGCGAAATCCTTTGTGTATTTGTTCTTTTTTGAGTTTTTTTCTGATTTGTTTCGCTAAAAAACAATTATTAGTTTTGCTGATATCCCTTACCATTACTTTGCTTGGGTCAGTTTTTCCGCCTGCGCCCATTGCACTTACCAGCTTGATTTTCTTTCTTTTACAAGTGATGATGAGAGCCAGTTTAGGGCTGAGGCTGTCGATACAATCCAGAACATAGTCAAATTTTTCCTGCGTCAAAAGTTCCTCCATTCGCTCTGGTTCCAGAAATTCATTGATTTTCTTTAAGTTAATTTCAGGATTGATATCCAAAATTCTTTCCGCTACGACATCGGTTTTATTCTTGCCAATGGTAGAGTTTAGAGCGGGTAACTGCCTGTTAATGTTAGTGATATCCAC
>CALHQK010000126.1 GCA_938037185.1 uncultured Riemerella sp. | reverse complement strand
GCAGAGAGCTGAACTCGTATTCTTGCTTTTTCTTTCGGTACTACTGGATAGAAGAATCCTATTACATAGATGCCTTCATCCATTAGTCTTTCGGCCATTTTTTGTGAAAGTTTGGCATCGTAGAGCATCACTGGGACGATTGCTGCATCACCATCTGGAATGTCAAATCCTTTGGCTTTCATTTCAGAACGGAAATATTGAGCGTTTTCCATTACTTTGTCTCTCAGGGAAGTGTCTTTGGATAGCATTTCCAGCACTTTTGTCGCTGCTCCTACAATTCCAGGTGCTAGTGAATTAGAGAAAAGATAAGGGCGAGAACGCTGTCTCAGCATGTCTATAATTTCTTTCTTTCCTGATGTGAAACCTCCCATAGCACCACCGAGAGCCTTCCCAAGAGTAGAAGTAATGATATCCACTCGGCTCATCACATCATTGGCTTCGTGAGTTCCTCGCCCTGTTTTTCCAATAAATCCTGTGGCGTGGCTGTCATCCACCATTACTAAAGCATCGTATTTTTCAGCCAAATCACACACTCCTTTTAGATTCGCTACGATGCCATCCATAGAGAAAACGCCGTCTGTTACGATGATTTTAAAACGGTGGTTTTTCTCCGAAGCAGCTTTCAGCTGGACTTCCAGATCCTCCATATTATTGTTTTTGTAGCGGTATCTTGCTGCTTTACAAAGCCTTACGCCATCGATGATGGAAGCGTGGTTCAGTTCATCAGAAATAATGGCATCTTGGTCAGTGAAAAGCGGTTCGAAAACTCCACCATTCGCATCAAAAGCAGCCGCGTAGAGGATAGTGTCTTCCATTCCTAAAAACTCAGAAATTTTGTTTTCCAAATTCTTGTGAATATCCTGTGTTCCACAGATGAACCTTACAGAAGACATTCCGTATCCGTGTGTATCCATCGTGCTTTGCGATGCTTTTATCACCTCTGGATGATTAGAAAGTCCGAGGTAATTATTCGCGCAGAAATTCAGTAGTTTTTTTCCATTGGCTACGATTTCGGCATCTTGTGAAGAAGTGATGATGCGCTCTCTCTTGTAGAGACCATCATTTTCTATTTGAGTTAATTCATTTTGAAGATGAGATAAAAATTTTGAACTAAGCATATCTATATTTTTTATAAATTACAATGATAAAAAGTTTTGAAGGGTTCGCTGTGCTTCTGCAACATCGTGAACACGCAGGATTTTAGCTCCTTTTTTCAGCATTTTTAGATGGAGCTGCTGGGTTTCTTCGTTGATGTCATGAGGCGATTTCCCAAGAGGTTTATAAATAAAGGATTTTCGTGAAATTCCCACTAAAATAGGATGTTTTCCGAAGGAAATATGTTCTAATTCTTCTACCATTTGGTTTTGATTTTCAATAGTTTTCCCAAAACCAAAACCAGGGTCAAGGATAATGTCTTTCACTCCCAAATCTAGTAATTCCGCTGTTTTTTTGGAAAAGAACTGATTTAGAGCGAGGATAATATCTTGATAATCTTCCTTTTCATGCATGGTTTCGTAGGTGGAATTGCCATGCGTCAGGATGTATGGCAGCTGGGTTTTGGCAGCCGTAGGGAACATATTAAGGTCGTATTGTCCGCCAGAAATATCATTGATGATGTCAATGCCCTCATTGTACCCAAAATAGGCAACCTCGCTATGAAAAGTATCCAGTGAAATCAATGCCTGAGGAAACTCCTTTTTGATGCCTGAAATAATTTTTCCCAGTCGGCTAATTTCTTCATTTGCAGTGATAAATGTAGCATTTGGACGGGTAGATTGTGTGCCTATATCTATGATAGAAGCTCCCTCGGAAAGCATTTTTTCGGTTTGTTTTAAAGCCGAAACTTCATCATTAAATTTCCCTCCATCAGAGAAGCTGTCTGGTGTCAGATTGAGAATTCCCATGATTTTCGGAGTTGTCAAATCCAAAAGAACTCCACGGCAATTGATAGAAAACGACTGCAAATTTTTCATACTACAAAAATAATAATTTCTTATCTTTGGGCGAATATTTTATTAAAATGCAAAACACTATAAATCAATATAATGAATTTTCTGCAGTTTGTAGAAATCTTTTTGAGAAAAAATTAGCAGATTATGGCGCTGCGTGGCGGGTGCTGCGTCCCAGTTCGGTAACGGACCAAATTTACATCAAAGTTAATAGAATCCGAACTCTGCAAATGACCGACAAAAAGATGATAGATGAAGATGAAGAGGAGGGATTTATAGCGATTGTAAATTATTCCGTTATCGCTCTTATCCAATTGGATAGAGGAGTTTCAGAGGTTTTGGGCAAAGAAGACAAAGCCGAAATTATGGCGCTTTATGATGATTTTATCCAAAAAGCAAGAGACTTGATGGAGAAGAAAAATCACGATTATGGCGAAGTTTGGCGTGATATGAGAATCAGCTCAATGACCGATTTGATTTATCAAAAAATATTGAGAACCAAACAGATAGAAGATAACGAAGGCAAAACATTAGTATCCGAAGGCTTGGAGGCCAACTATTTTGATATGCTGAATTACGCTGTTTTCTGCCTTATAAAGTTATCCGAAAAATAAAATCAGCTAAATTCTACATAGATTTTTTCGCCGATATTTAGTCCCATCAGAGCGGAAGCTCCGCTGGCTTTACTGCCTTTGTATATGGCAATTTCCAGCAAATCGGCCTCATTGAAAAGAGCCAATTCTTTCCCATGGAAAGAACTTTCCTTTTCCCAATCTGGGATAATATCAGTGTATTTTTTAACTATTTTTTTTGTAGAAAATCCTCTGAATTTTACATCAAAATCTTTGAAAGCCAAAAAATATTGTTCAAAAACTTCTTTCTTAATATTAGAAACGGCATTTCCAAAATGGTCAATATAAACAACTTCACCGATGAGAATTTTCTCATTCTCATTGAAATAAGGCTTAGGATAAGTAATTTCCTTGATCTGTTGAATTTCTCTACCGATAATTTCTGGAATACCTCCCTTATAAAGATGAACCGCTACCGGCACGAAAATATCCGTAGAAGTGAAATTTACCACATCATCAAATCTATTATTTAAGGTGATTTCGTGGATGCTTTCTGGTTTTATATCATAAAAAATGAGGCTCGGAAGCCCGTTGTCAGCCATTATAAAATAATGTCCATCGGCTTTACAAACTAAAAATTTTCTGTCTTTATGATAGAAGCTGTCCACCGAAATAATGTGTATGCTTCCTTTGGGAAAGTGAGAATAGGCATTCTTCACAATATATCCTGTCTGGGTAAGGTTATACGGCTCTATATCATGGGAAATATCAACAATAGAAACATCTGGCTGCATACTTAAAATACATCCTTTGATGCACGCAACCTTGCCATCTGTAATCCCGAAATCTGTAGTAAGTGTAATAATCGGCATATTCTTTTTTCCGTTTTACAAAGATATTGCTTATTTTTGGATATTTAAAACAATAAATTTTTAATAAAATAAATGTTTGAATTAAATTACGAAATAAAAGATATTGATGTTAAAACTTTCTATGGAGTTCAAAATCAATATTTTAACTTAATAAAATCCACATTTCCAACCCTAAAAATCACAGGGCGTGACTGCTATATTTTTGCGGCTGGAAATCAGCAGGCATTGGATATTTTAGAGCAAAAACTGGATGATATTGTAAAATTTATTCAGAATCATCATACAATAGAGCTGAAAGATGTAGAAAATATTTTGAGTATAAAAGATGAAACCGAAAAACAGCTGATTTTCGACCAAGACATCATTGTAAAAGGTGTTAATGGAAAAATAATAAAGGCAAAAACGACTAATCTGAAAAAATTAGTCAAGGAATCCGAAAAAAAGGATATGATTTTTGCCATAGGCCCTGCGGGAACAGGAAAAACCTACACGAGTGTCGCTTTGGCAGTGAAAGCCCTTAAAGAAAAAAATGTGAAACGCATTATTCTCACAAGGCCAGCCGTGGAGGCAGGGGAGAGTTTGGGGTTTCTCCCAGGGGATTTGAAGGAAAAACTGGATCCGTATTTACAGCCGTTGTATGATGCTCTTCGTGATATGATTCCACATGAAAGATTGGAAAATTTTATAGAAAAAAGAGTGATAGAGGTGGCTCCGCTTGCTTTTATGAGGGGGAGAACCTTGGATGATGCCTTTGTAATTTTAGACGAAGCCCAAAATACAACTCATTCACAAATGAAAATGTTTCTTACGAGAATGGGAATGAATGCTAAATTTATCATTACAGGAGACCCGAGCCAGATAGATTTGCCTAAAAATCAACAGTCTGGATTACAGGAAGCTATGAAAATCCTCCAAAATGTGGAAGAAATAGGATTTATACACCTGAATGAATCTGATGTGGTAAGGCATCCTATTGTGAAAAAAATAATTTTGGCATATAACCAAAGCGAAAAGAAATAAAAAAAGCCCATGATTTCATGGGCTTTTTTTATTATGTTTAAGGTCTGATTAGAAACCTTTACTTTTGATTCTTGCTTTTTTACCTCTAAGGCTTCTGAAGTAGTAGATTCTAGCTCTTCTAACTTTACCTCTCTTATCAACTTCTATTTTTTGCAGAGCAGGCATGTTGATAGGGAATACTCTTTCTACACCTACATCACCACTCATTTTTCTGATAGTGAAAGTTTTAGTAGCTCCAGTTCCTCTTAACTGAATAACCACTCCTTTGAAGAACTGAGTTCTTGTTTTCTGTCCTTCTTTGATTTCATAATAAACAGTGATAGAATCACCAGCTTTGAATTCAGGAAACTCTTTTTTTGTAATGTACTTGTCCTGAACATACTTAATTAAATCCATTTTTTATAAATAAATAAAAGGTTTAAAGTCAAACAACATACACGGCTCTCGTCAGAGGTTGATTAACGAGGTGCAAATTTAATAAAAAAAATAATATAGCCAAATATTGTTAGCAAAAATTAAGGCTCAAAAACCTCAAATTTTCCATTTTCATAAAAGAAAACGATTTTTTTTATGTTGTTGCCCTTTTCGCTGGGAGTTTCTGTTTCTGGAATACTTTTGTTTTCTGAAATTTCAGGACTGTTTTCTACTATATTATATTGTATAGGTTCCGAAATTTCAGATTTTTCTTCCTCCTGTTTTGTATTTTCTTCTATTTCTTGAGAAGGAATAGAGAAAAGCCCTGTAATTATAGGCTTTTCATCATTTATTTTACTTTCCTCTAATAAATAGGAAGAAGGAGTAGAAGCAGTTTCATTTTCAGAAAAAATCATTGCTCCTTTTCCTTCGATGAGCCATTCCCATTGTATCTCAGGAAATCTATCTTTTATTTTCATGAGAAAATCAAGAGAAGGTTTGTTCCTACCAGAAAGAACATGAGAAATATTAGACCGCTGAACTCCTATTTCATCTGCAAATTCAGAAGAGGATAATTCAGAATAATTAATAATTTTTTGAACTCGACTGTTTAAATCCATATACAAATGTAAAAAATATATTTTACACTTGTAAAAACATTTGTAAAATATTTAATTTTTGTTTTTGTTACATTTGTAAATAAAATTATAAACAATTAATTTTCAACTAAATATAAATTATATTTTGTGAAAAATATTTTTAGGATTTATTTTGATTTTTTATCAGGAACTAATAATGATGCAAAAATACTTACACTCAAAATTCCTAAAATTATCATCAAAGAGTGAGATGTGGTGAATCCCCATTCGTTTAAGTACGAATGTAAAATCATCTTTAACCCAATGAAAACTAATAAAAACGCCAATCCGATTTTCAGATATTTAAACTTATCGATAATTCCGGCCAATAAAAAGAACATAGAACGAAGCCCTAAAATGGCAAAAATATTGGAGAAAAATACGATGTATGGATCTTTGGTCACTGAGAAAATAGCTGGAATGGAATCCACCGCAAAGATGAGATCTGTAAATTCTATAATAATCAAAACAAGAAATAGTGGAGTTATTTTTCTTACACCATCTATTGTTGCAAAAAATTTATTACCTACAAATTGATTATGAACCTTGAAAAATCTATTCGCAAACTTTACGACAGGGTGGTTTTCAGTGTCTATTTTTTCCTCGTCTTCTGGCATAAACATTTTTATACCAGTGAAAATAAGAAAGCCTCCAAAAATGTACATAATCCAACTAAACTTAGTAATCAGAGCTGCTCCTATGAAAATGAAAATAAAACGCATCACAATAGCCCCTAAAACTCCCCAAAATAAGACTCTGTGATAATTTTCCTTTTCTACATTAAAAGCAGTGAATATAAGAACGATAACGAAAATATTATCCACGGAAAGAGCCTTTTCCACGATGTATCCTGTCATATATTCAAGGCCTAAATTCATATTATAAAGCTGGATGCTGTGTTCTAAATTATTAGGAATCACATCCACTGGATGAGAGTTTTTATTTATAATGTATTGTAGTTTTTCCATGCTGTCAATGCCATGGAGTAGGTGACCATAACTAGCCAACATAAAATAAAAAACTACAGAAATGAATATCATAAAAAAGCTCATAAATCCAGCTTGCTTTAAACTGATGCTTCCTGTTTTTTTAGCAAAAACACCTAAATCTAATGTTAATATTACACCGATAAATAATAGAAAACTTACTAAAAATATAATTTCGTTTGACATTGTTATAAAGATTATTTCGCAAATATATTGAATAAAAAATGATTCGAAATAACAAATGTAAATAGTGAGTTTTAACACAAAAGTAAATGCAGGGGTTTTACAAATGTTTTATTCAAAAACCCTATAAAACAGTGATTTCTATAGTTGAAGTAAAATTAAAAACAACATTATATAAAACTTATAAAAATCTGATTTTTAATAAATAACAATTTATAATTAAATAAAATGCAATTAACAATTTTATATACTGACAAATTGACAGAAGTGGATTGTGAAAACCAGTATTTCTATATACATTTGTAAAGTAAAATTATTGTATTTTTGCAAAAATTTTTAAGACAATAAAATATGCTGTTTAAATATTTTAAAAATGTAAACTTCTCAAATCGCTATATTTCTCCTAAAAAATTGTTTTTATACTTAGAAGAAAATTATGGCGCGGAAATTCAAGAAATAGGAAAATCAACTTTAGGGAAACCCATTTATCTTTTTTCTAAAGGAAAAGGAAATATTTCTGTGCTGGCTTGGTCACAGATGCACGGAAATGAAAGCAATGCCACTTTGGCGATGCTGGATCTATTGACTTCATTAGAAAAAAATCCTGTGGCTGATTTTTGGGATAAAATTCGTTTGGATTTTATTTTTATGCTCAATCCTGATGGCTCAGAGATTTGGACAAGGAGAAATATTTTAGAAATAGATATCAATAGAGATTTTCTAAAAGAGTCGAGCATAGAGATGAAAATTCTGAAAAAACAGGCTTTTTCTAAAAAATATGATTATGCCCTAAACCTGCACGAGCAAAGAACTATTTTTAGTACTGATTTTGAGAATCCTGCCACGCTTTCTTTTCTTTCGCCATCAGAGGATGTTGATAGGAATTTGACGGAAAATAGAAAGAAAAGTATGGCTGTGATTGCCGAGATTTATAGTCAATTAAAACCTGAAATTCCTAATAATATAGGGCGTTATACGGATACTTTTTATCCTACATCTTCGGGAGATAATTTTATGAAAGCGGGAATTCCTGTGGTTTTGTTTGAAGGCGGGCATTTTATTGATGATTATAAAAGAGAAAAAACGAGAGAATTTTACACAAAGGCTTTGTTTTATGCGTTGCAGGCGATAGGGAATTTGAAGGGAGAAGTGTCTGGGTATGAAAGTTATTTTGAAATTCCAGAAAATAAAGAGTCTCACTATGATATTATATACAGAAATGTGAGTTTAAATACTGATTTTGAATGTGTTTTGGATATTGCAGTCCAGTATAAAGAAATTAAGACCGAGGTGAGTGAAGAGATAGAATTTATCCCTTATGTAGCGGAAGTAGGAGATATTGGGAAAAAGAAAGGCTGGAAAGAGATAGACTGTACGGGCAAAAAATTTGTTTGTGATAAAAAATATCCTAAAATAGATGCTCCTGTGGAGTTTCAGATTATTTAAATTCCATAGGTATTTTGCAGACAGGGATGGGTTTTATCTTGTGCTGTACGGCTTTATTTAGTCTGTCATAAATTTCAAAAACTTTTTTTTGTCTTCCTGTAAAATCATCAGCTCGGTGGGTATCATAGACAGACATTGCCCATTCCAGTTCTGGGTAAGTCGCTCCAATCTGCTGTTCATCAGTTCGTTCTGTCTCCCAAAGCCCATCGGTAGGCGCTGCCTGCTGGATACTCTCTACAATATTTAATTCCTTTGCTAAAGAATAAACTTCAGTTTTTGTTAAATCCCCAATAGGAGAGAGGTCTACGCCGCCATCGCCGTATTTTGTAAAAAAACCTATTCCAAAATCCTCTATTTTGTTGCCCGTTCCTGCTACCAATAAATTATAAATTTGTCCGAAATAATACAAAGTAACCATTCTAAGCCTCGAACGAGAGTTCGCTAAGGCCAAATCTTCATTCTTAAAGAATTGATTATCAGCATTTACGCTTTTTCTAAAAATATCAAAAGTCGGCGTAAGGTCTATATCCAAATTTTCTACATTTGAAAAGTGTTTTTTCAGGAATGAAATATGCTCTTTTGCGCGGTTTATCTGCATTTCCTGCTGGTGGATAGGCATTTCTACAACTAAGGTTTTCAGCCCTGTTTTAGCACAAAGAGTGGAAACCACAGCCGAATCTATTCCCCCCGAAATTCCTATGACAAAACCGCTCATACCTGCTTTGTCAGCATAATTTTTCAACCAATTTGTTATATATTCAATCACTTTTTGTGTCTGCATCGCGTAATATTTTTTATTTTTGTCAATTAAATCAAAAGTAAAAATAAATTTTTAAAATGAAAAATATTATTGATTTTAAAATCTCGGGATTGGCCATTTTATTTGGGCTTACATTATTTTCTTGTAAAAAAGAACCAGAAGAACTCTGGAAGAAAGAAATAAAGAATACTGAAAATGTGGAACTTATAGATATTTCTGGTGATTTTTTTAATCCAAATGTTAAAATCGAAGAGTTTAAGGCAAAATATCCTTGGTTTCAAGGAGGAATACCTGATGCTGATTATGTTTTAAGGAGAAAAGATACCGCTGAAATTAGAATTTACCAAGAAGCTATAAAAAATATTGATAAAACAAAACTTAAAAATGATTTATCAGAAATGTTTTCAAGGGTGAAAAGCTATTTTCCTAAATTTCAGACTCCTAAAGTTTATCTTTATTCATCAAGCCTTCAGGGAATTACAGATTCGCCTATATTTTTTAGAACAGCAGAAAAGATGCTTTTCATAGATATTTCCGCATTTATGGGCGAAAAAAATAAGAATTATAACGGAATTGTGGATAATTACCTGCGAAAATCAATGAATCCGGAAAATATACTTCCTAAAACAGCAGAAATTGTAGCAGAAACTTTTATGATGGCGGATAATAAGGAGCATAAATTTATCGATCAACTGGTGTTTTTCGGAAAAATCAAAACCTTGCAAAATGCTTTTCTGCCGAATGTTCCAGATTATTTAAAAATGAATTATACCAAAGAACAAATGCAGTGGAGCGAAGCGAATGAAGCAAATATCTGGAATTATTTTGTGGAAAATGACTTGATTTTCAGTGATGACAGCCGTTTGTATGACCGTTTCATTGCGATTGGTCCATTTTCAAAATTCTATACCGAAGTAGATCAAGAGTCTTCTCCTCAGACAGGGATTTTCATTGGCTGGGAAATTTGTAAGGCTTTTTATGCTCAAAAACCAGATACTAAATTGGCCGATTTTCTGAGAATGAACTCTACAGAAATATTCAATGCAAGTAATTATAAACCAAACAATTAATGGAAAAACTCTTAGAAACCTTGAAATCTGGCGGCATAATTCTCTATCCTACGGACACCATTTGGGGAATAGGCTGCGATGCCACTGATGATGAGGCTGTTATGAAAATATTTGAGTTAAAAAACAGAGACCAAAATAAACCTCTCATCATCTTGGTAGAAAGCGAAAAAAGGCTTCAAGATTTAGTAGAAGTCCCTGCTATTGCTTGGGATATAATGGACTTAAGTGAAAAACCCATAACAATAGTTTATGATGCTCCTAAAGGTATTTCTAAAAATCTTCTGGCAGAAGATGGCAGTATAGGCATTAGGCTTGTAAAGGATGAATTTTGTAAAAGATTGATTTCTAAGCTAAACAAACCCATAGTTTCTACTTCTGCGAATTTTAGTGGAGAAAAAAGCCCAAAATCTTTTGCCGATATTTCCCTGAAATTAATAAACGAAGTAGATGCAGTAGCAGAAGACCAAAAAAGTAAAGTTTCTAAATGGGAGGCTTCTTCTATCATCCGTGTTTGGAATGATGGAAGAATAAAAGTGAT
>CALHQK010000125.1 GCA_938037185.1 uncultured Riemerella sp. | reverse complement strand
CTCTCCTAATAATTTGGAGATACCAGCACTCTTTATGGTCACATTACCATCTTTACCGATTTCTGAAACACGATGATAGCTTATAAAAAGACTATTTTTTAATTTCCGTTTATATAATGATGTTTTCATATGCATATAAAATTGTACACCTCCTATACACTTTTTAGATTCAAGGTGTACAAAAGGTATAACAAATATAACAATAAAAGTGAAAATTGGAAAATTTAACTTTATATAATCATCTGAAAATCAAACTAAAGTAAACTACATTTATTTACCAATACAGAACTTACTAAAAATGTTTCCTAAAACCTCATCATTGGTAAATTCCCCAGAGATTTCCCCAAGGTGTTCCAGAGCCGCGCGCAGTTCATACGCCAGAAGTTCTGTATGAATGCCCGAAACCACCGCTTCTTCTACTCTTTCCACGGAATCCAACGATTTTCTGAGGGCTTCATAGTGGCGCTGATTGGTAATTACCACCGCATTTTCGCTGCCTTTCAGAGTTTCCACAAAACTGGACAATTCTGCTTTGAGCAGTTCTATATTGATATTTTCCCGAGCCGAAATCCCTAGAATAGTATCCGTATAATCAGGAACAAGTTCCCGCTTCAGTGCTTGGTCTATTTCTGAAATATTTTCAGCTGAAACGCCCTTGTTTTGGTCTATTTTATTATGAAGAAGTATCACTTTCAGGTCTTGGCGGTAGAATTCTTTTATAAAGCCGATGATTTCCTCCGCGCTGCTGTTCTGCTCATCATAGAGATAAAGCAGCACCTTTGCTGATGCTATTTTCTCTTTGGCTTTCTTCACGCCTATTTCCTCTATCGTGTCGGAAGTTTCGCGGATTCCTGCCGTGTCGATGAAACGAAATGCCGTGCCTTTTATATGCAGAACTTCCTCTATCGTGTCACGGGTAGTCCCTGCTATATCGCTCACTATCGCTCTTTCTTCTTTCAAAAGTGTGTTCAGCAGAGTAGATTTCCCTGCGTTGGGTTTTCCGATTATCGCCACATTGATGCCGTTTTTCACTGCATTTCCATACTGAAAACTATCAATAAGACTGCCCAACTTGGTTTTAAGATTAGCGATAAGTCCCATCAGCGCCGAGCGGTCAGCAAATTCCACATCTTCTTCAGCAAAATCAAGTTCCAATTCGATAAGCGAAGTAAAATTCAGCAAATCACCTCTCAGCACAGCTATTTCCTTGGAAATTCCGCCTTTCAGCTGTTCAAGGGCAGCCTTTCGCGAAGCCTCATTCTCAGAAGCAATAAGGTCAGCAATGGATTCCGCTTGAGAGAGGTCTATACGCCCATTCATAAAGGCTCTCATGGTAAACTCCCCTGCTTTGGCGGTTCTCGCGCCGTTTTTCAGCAAAGCTTCCAAGATTTTTTTAGCGATGTGCGGCGAGCCATGAAAAGAAATTTCCGCAGAATTTTCCGCCGTGAAAGTCCTCGGTGCATGGAACGCAGAGACCATCACCTCATCTATTATTTCTTCTTGGTCTTTTATAAAGCCATAATGCACCGTATGAGTCGGCACTTTTTCCAAGTTTTTCCCTTCAAAAATTCTATTGACCACCGCCAGAGCATCCTGCCCTGAAACGCGGATGATGCCTATCGCTCCCACCCCATCGGCAGTCGCAAGGGCGCATATCGTATCTTGATTCATAGCGGCAAAGATACTATATATTTAGCGAAAAACACGAGCGGAATACCTCATGCATTTTTTCGCGAGGCTGACTTTTAGATAAAATTAATTTTACGATAATGAATTAGACGATTTTTTAATAAAATAATACCAAACAAAGCCGATTATCAAAATTTTATTCAAGAAAAACTTCACCCATTACGGAAAATTAAATTCCTGATTTCAGGAAACATATTTCCTCAGGGAAATGCCCAATTTTATTTTAAAATTCTTTCAAACATCATTGTTTCATCAAATTTTATTTTAAAATTATTCTAAACATCGTTGTTTGAAAACATTTCACTTTAAAACACTGAAAAATAAAGCGGTTACAAAATTTTTCTAAAAAACCACATTCCCGACCACCCCAAATAAACAGGTGTTTTTTTTCTATTTCAATCAAAATTATGGGAGTAATTTTTTAATTTTGTGCAAATAAATTTCAAAAATAAATCATATGAAAGTAGTAAAATTCATCGCTGCGGGCATCTTGGCAGCATCATTATTCGGCCTGCAGTCTTGCGGCAAAAAAGCAGAGGAAATAGCCGATGCTGCAAAAAATGCATCTGAAGCCGCACCAATAGAAACGGAAGAAAAACAAGCCGTAGAACTCCTGAACAACGCAGAAGAACTGCAAAAAGCAGAAGATGCACTGAAAAATCTGCCTCAGTTTAAAGGAAAAGAATTAAGACTTTTCCAGAATGTAAATTTCTACGGAGGAAAGCTCCCGAGAATAGAACTGGAAGTCCTAAACCCTGATAATCTAAAAGATGTAGACCACTACACTTATAAAAATGGAAGCTGGAGCGAGCCGCAGCCCGTACAGATAACAGGAGAAGGCGATATGATGGCCAACACCACACCGCTGAAAGATGTGAAATTCGCAACTGTGGCAACTGTCTTTAAAAACTGGACAGAAAAAGCAAAAACCATAGAAGGTGCAGGAAAAGAGCCTTTGGATTTTATCTATTTCAACAAGCAGGTTTACTGGAATGAGCAGTACTGGGATGCTCCTACAATAGAAGGAACAAGAGAGGCCTACAACATTACTTTCAATCTGGACGGCTCTGTAAGAGAGTTTAAAAAGAAATAAATTCAACCAGCCAGATGTCGTATTATAAAATAACGCCGTAGTCTTTTTGCTGCGGCTTTTTTTTGTTTAATTTTTTTGTGGGAAAGTTGCAAACATCGTTGTTTCGTTAAAAAATATTGTGGGAAAGTTACAAACATCATTGTTTCGCTAAAAAACATTGTGGGAAAGTTATAAACATCGTTGTTTTGTTAAAAAATAATTTGGGAAAGTTATAAACATCGTTGTTTGAAAATATTTCACTTTAAAACATTGAAAAACAAGGCAGTTACAAATTTTTCGCTAAAAAAATTACTCTATCACACCACCGCCCGCCTCTTCACAAAAAAAGAAAAGCCCCGCCAAAATGAGCGGGACTTCTCTAAAAAATAGAACTTAAAAACATAATTCTACTTGGTTAATTAAAAAAATTAGTAAATGAAATATCTTTATTTAGCTTAAACTTTCAAATCTACACTCAGCCCCACAAGGTCTTGGTATTTATCCAAAATCGGCTGAACTTCGTTCTTGATGAATTCCTCTGTCTGCACTGGTGCAAATCCGATGAAGTTTTTCGGGTCAAGGACTTCCATAATTTTAGATTTGTCCATTTTCAGCGAATTATCGTTCATAATGCGCTCTATCAGATCGTTTTCCTTTCCTTCCATTTTCACTTTTTTACTCGCCTCCATAGAGTGCTGGCGGATAGTTTCATGGATTTCCTGTCGGTCGCCCCCCGCTTTCACCTCTTCCATGATGATGTATTCGGTAGCCATGAAAGGAAGTTCCTCCATAATGTGCTTTCTGATGCGGTTTTCATAAACCACAAGCCCATCCATGATATTGTTCCAAATAAGCAAAATAGCATCCACTGCTAAAAACGCCTGAGGAATCGTAAGTCGCTTATTCGCAGAGTCATCCAGTGTACGCTCAAACCACTGCGTAGAAGCCACCATCGCAGAGCCAGAGGAAACAGACATTACAAATTTAGCAAGAGCACCTATTCTCTCGGAACGCATTGGGTTTCGTTTGTAGGCCATTGCCGAAGACCCAATTTGGCTTTTCTCAAAAGGCTCTTCTATTTCTTTCAAATTTTGAAGCAGACGAAGGTCATTGGTAAATTTATGTGCTGACTGAGCGATATTCGAGAGCAAAGTTGCAGCTTTTGCATCGATTTTTCTATCGTAAGTTTGCCCCGAAACACCAAAAACTTTTTCAAAACCAAATCTTCTGGAAAGCTCCTTGTCCAAGTGTTTTACTTTGGCATAATCTCCACTGAAAAGCTCCAAAAAGCTGGCAGCCGTTCCTGTAGTTCCTTTCACGCCTCTAAATCTGAAGGTTTCCAAGAAAAATTCTAATTCCTCAAAATCCAAAAGAAGAGATTGCAGCCAAAGTGTAGCTCGCTTCCCCACGGTAGTGAGCTGTGCTGGCTGAAAGTGCGTAAAACCAAGCGTAGGAAGGTCTTTATATTTCAGTGCGAAATCAGACAATTTTTTGATAACATTCACCAGCTGCTTGCGGATGATGAGCAGCCCATCACGAATTTGAATCAAATCAGTATTATCCCCCACAAACGCAGAAGTAGCCCCAAGGTGGATGATTCCCTTCGCCAAAGGAGCGGCATCTCCGTAAGTATGCACATGCGCCATCACATCATGACGGAATTTCTTTTCGTATTCGGCTGCTTTGGTGAAATCTATATTTTGGGCTTGTTCTTTCAGCTGTGCTATCTGTTCATCAGAAATATCTAAACCTAAATCTTTTTCGATTTCAGCAAGAGCAATCCAAAGCTGTCTCCAAGTACGAAACTTATTTTCAGGTGAAAAATTATATAGCATTTCCTCGCTAGAATAGCGCTCTTCAAGAGGATTTTTGTAAGAATTCATTGGTTATTTTTTGTGGCCAAAAATAATAATTTATAACCAATTATAAAACCCTTTTTTTCAAAAATTTTGTTGTATCTTCGGCGACTATGAAAAAATTATATTGCTTTGATTTCGATGGAACGCTTACCAAGCGCGATACGCTGTTTGCATTCCTTAAATTTTATGATTGCAGGAAGTTTTTCATCAGTTATCTGAAACATCTTCCGCTCTTCATCATGTCCAAACTAAAAATAGCCAACACCGAAAGAGTAAAGAAAAGTTTTATCAGTTCCGTGCTCAAAGGCGAAAGCCAAGAAAAAATCCAGCAGAAAGCCCAGCAGTTTTTTAATGAAAATTACCCTAAAATAATTCGGGAAAATACATTGGAATTTATCCAAAACATCGACAGGGAAAATACCGAAAGCTACATCGTTACGGCTTCGTTGGATATTTGGGTTCAGCCATTTGCAGCGCATCTTGGGATGCATCTCATCGCAACAGAAGCCAGATTCGAAGGCGGTGTCTATTCCGGAAATTTCAAAACCAAAAACTGCACCGGCGAAGAAAAAGTAAAACGGATAAAAAAAGCCATCGAGGATAAAAAGTTTGATAAAATCATCGCTTTCGGCGATTCTGAAGGAGACAGAGAAATGCTGGAATGGGCAGATGAAAGTTATTACCAATTTTTTCATTAATTTTGTCAGAAAATTTACCATGAATAAAATTTATTTGGACAACGCAGCCACCACTCCCATGAGCGAAGAAGTGATAGATGCTATGCTTTCGGTAATGAAAAACCACTATGGCAACCCTTCTTCCATCCACAGCATAGGTCAGGAAGCAAAGTCGCTGATAGAAGAAGCCAGAAGAAAGGCAGCAGAAAGTCTTGGCATTTCTCCGAGCGAAATCATTTTTACTTCATGCGGAACAGAGTCTAACAACATGATTATCAAGTCCTGCGTGGAACATTTGGGCGTTGAAAGAATAATTACTTCTCCTCTGGAGCATAAATGCGTAGCCGAAACCTGCCTAGAAATGAGAGCAAGAAAAGGCGTAGAGCTTGTCTGTTTAAAACCTGATAACAAAGGAGAATTGAACTTGGCGGAATTAGAAAAAATCCTCCAATCGTCAGATAAAAAGACTTTAGTAAGTCTAATGCACGCCAACAACGAGATTGGAAACCTCTTAGATATTGACAAAGTATCCGAAATCTGTAAACAAAATAACGCTCTTTTCCATTCCGATACAGTGCAGACTGTTGCGCATTTGGATTTGAATTTTGCTAAAACTTTGGTAGATTTTGCTTCTTGCAGTGCGCATAAATTCCACGGGCCGAAGGGAGTTGGCTTTGCTTTTGTGAGAAAATCTTCTGGTCTAAAAGGACTCATCGTAGGCGGAACTCAGGAAAGAAACCTAAGAGCTGGAACAGAAAATGTATGCGGTATTGTAGGTTTAGGCAAAGCATTGGAAATTTCCACAAAAAACATAAAGGAATACACAGCTCATATTCAAGGAATTAAAGACTATGCAATATCGGAGCTTACCAAGGCGATTCCTCATATTAAATTCAATGGAAACTCTGCTGATAGTAAAAAAAGTCTTTACACGATATTGAGTGTTTCACTGCCTTTTAAAAATCCTTTAATCGGCTTACAATTAGACATGAAAGGCATCGCCATTTCGCAGGGAAGTGCGTGCAGCTCTGGAGCTAGCAAACCATCTATGGTGCTTATGAGCATACTAACAGATGAGGAAATGGAAAAAACCACTCCGCTGAGAATTTCTTTCAGCCATTACACTTCCAAACAAGATATAGACAGGCTAGTAACTGCCCTGAAAGAAATCATCATAGAAAATAAAATAGAAAAAAACAATATATAGCATAGACCAAAATATATAACAAATATTGTAATTTAGCATAAAAATTTAATCATAATAAAAATAGTAAATTATGGCACTAACAGTTACAGACGGAACATTTAAAGAATCCGTATTACAATCAGACAAACCCGTTTTAGTAGATTTTTGGGCGCCTTGGTGTCCTCCTTGTAGAATGCTTTCTCCTGTTATCGAGCAGCTTCATAACGAGTTTGAAGGCAAGGCCGTTGTTGCAAAAGTAGATGTTGATAACAATCAGCAAGTATCTTTGGAATACGGTATCAAAAGCATCCCTACTCTTCTTATTTTCAAAAATGGAGAGGTAGTAGATAAAATAGTAGGACTTTCTCCAAAAGAAGTAATCGTAGAGAAACTTTCTGCGCATTTATAAAAAACCTATCTGAAAATGAGTGCTTTCCTTACTTGGAAAGCATTTTTTTATTTTTTTATTTGCAAGGTTAAATAAAAGTCTTATATTTGCAAACGCAAAGAATCAGAAGTTCATTATACATAGAGATCCGGTAGTTCAGTTGGTTAGAATGCCGCCCTGTCACGGCGGAGGTCGCGGGTTCGAGTCCCGTCCGGATCGCCTAAAACTTCTCTTTTGAGAAGTTTTTATTTTTTGTCTCTATTCTATTTTTTATTTCAAAAATTCGGAAAAGCATTTATTCCCATTGATATTTATGGAATTTATATTCTCCATTTTCATACTTTGCATAAATATGCTGAAGTCCGTTGCTTAGGATAATTTGAGGGGCTGAAATTATGGTATTATATCTCGCTGCCTGCTCGAAAACGCTCTCGGTAAGGGCTATATGAGGGGCTTTGCATTCTAATAATATCTGCGGCTCGGTTTTTTCCGTTACGAGCAAATCTATCCTTTTGGTAGTACCGTTCAGTTCTATTTTTCGTTCCATGATGAGCGAAGAGAGACTTTTTCCCTTTGTAAAATGAAAATAATGCACCCAGTGTTGCCGCACCCACTCCTCTGGGGTAAGAACTAAATAAGTCCTGCGAACCAAATCATAAATAAAAAATGTATCTTTGTCCTGCTTTATTTTAAAATCAAAATCCTGCTCAAAATTGAGCTTTGGTAATTGCATATTATGAAAGATTTAGAAATTATTTCCAAAAATATTAAAAATAAAGAATTTTCTCCTATTTATTTTTTCCACGGAGAAGAGTCTTACTACATAGACCTTGCCGTAAAACTCCTTGAAAACGGCATTCTTACGGAGGAAGAAAAGGCTTTCAACCAGATGATTGTCTACGGAAAAGATTCTTCTTATGCAGAAATACTTTCCTTGGCTGACCAATATCCTATGATGGGTGATTATCAGGTGATTATCGTGAAAGAAGCCCAAGATTTAAAGCTAAATGAAGAAGAACAGGATATTTTTTTGAAATATATAGAAAATCCTGTTCCCTCCACGATACTTGTTTTCGCTCACAAACAAAAAAAAATAGACTCTCGTAAGAAGTTTGCGAAGGCATTAGAAAAGGCGAAAATGCTCCACTACAGCGAGCCTGTGAAAGATTACAACCTTTCAAAATGGATTCAGCAGGAATGCGCTTCCCTTGACATCAAAACTGCTCCGAATATTCCTTTACTTTTGGCTGAATATTTAGGAAATGATTTATCCAGAATAGCCAATGAACTGCAAAAACTAAAACTCATCTTAAAAGAAAATGAAATTTTAGATGAAAAACTTATCGAAAAACATATAGGAATCAGCAAGGAATACAATGTTTTTGAGCTGCAGAAGGCTCTCGGGACTAAAAATAGTTCGGCCGTGTTCAAAATCGTTTATTATATGGGCAAAAACCCTAAAACCAATCCACTGGTGCTTACAATAGGGAATTTGTACAACTTTTTTTCCAACATTGTTTTATACCACACTTTGGCGGGACAATCTCCACAGGTGATAGCTTCTGAACTAAAGATAAATCCTTATTTCGTGAAGGATTTCGCTGAAGCGGCGAAGTTTTATCCACTGAAACACGCTACCAGAGCCATCTCCATTCTAAGGGAATTTGACCTTAAAGGAAAAGGGCTCGGCACCAACCAAACCGAAGAAAACGAACTGCTGAAAGAAATGGTCTATAAACTTTTGAACATTGATAAAATCAACATTTGATTTATTTTTTCAAAAGTTGTAAAAAATCTCTGAAGTGTTTCTTATATTTATCCTTTAATTCTAAAAACTATCATTATGAAACTTTTTAAAAATATTTTTCTGGTATTGTTTTTTGTAGGATTTTCGGTTCATTTGTTCTCACAGCCGAGAACAACGGATAAGATTTTTTCATCAGAAAGTAAGATTTTGGTCATTTCTGGACATCCTAATTTAGAAAAATCAAAGGCTAATAAAGCTATTTTGAAAGAATTAGAAAAACACTTCGGAAAACAAATCAGCATCCGCCGTCTGGACAAACTCTATCCCAACTATCAAATCAATGTAAAAGCGGAACAAGAAGCCATAAAAAATGCGGATTTCATCATCCTGCAGTTTCCTTTGTATTGGTACGGAACTCCAGCAATTCTCAAGAAATGGATAGATGATGTGCTGTATGACTATTTCAAAGGCAATAGGCTTTCGGGAAAATTCAAAGATAAGGCGATAATCGCTTCCGTGACCATAGGCGGCTCAAAAGAACGATATTCACCGCCGAACAAAACGGTGGAAACCTACCTTATTCCTTTACAAGAAACCTTTGAAATCATCGGCGCTGGGTGGGCTTCTCCAGTGTATTCGTTTGATGCTGTTCCCTCCAACAAAAACCTGTCAGAGACCACATTTCAGCATTTTGTAAAACTTATTGATTTAATAAATGAGCACAAAAGTCTTACTGCCCAAGGGTGCTGGTAAAGGGTTTTCCAGTGGAAATGAATACAAAAACATGTTTTTCTATTAAAATCACTTTGCAAATCATTACAAAATGATGATTTTCTATTGGTTTCCGTGCGGAATTTATCTCTTTTAAAGCCAAATTATTCATATCTTTGCGGAAATTTAAAAACAAAAAAAGCAATGCACAAAGCAGGTTTTGTCAATATAGTAGGAAAACCCAATGCTGGGAAGTCTACCCTTCTGAATCAGCTCATAGGAGAGAAATTAGCCATCGTTACCCAAAAGGCACAGACTACCAGACACCGTATTTTTGGGATTTATAACGAGGAAGATGTACAGATTGTCTTTTCGGACACGCCTGGCGTTCTTGACCCTAAATACGAACTACAAGAGAAAATGATGGGCTTCGTGAAAGAAAGCCTCCAAGATGCGGATGTATTTCTTTTCATCGTAGATATATCGGACAAAAGCGAGCCTTCGGAATTTCTCATCGAGAAGTTAAATAAAATTCCGATTCCTGTGCTGCTGCTCATCAACAAAATAGATAAAAGTAATCAAAAGGAAATGGAAGCCGCTGTGGAACACTGGCACAATCTCCTTCCGAAAGCAGAAATCCTACCGATTTCGGCACTAAATGCTTACAATACGGAGTATATCCTCCCGAAATTAAAATCTTTACTTCCAGAGAATCCGCCATACTATGACAAAGACCAATTTACAGACAAATCGGAAAGATTTTTTGTCAATGAAACGGTGCGCGAGAAAATTTTGCTCAACTATGAAAAGGAAATTCCTTACTCCGTAGAGGTGGTTACTGAACTCTTTAAGGAAAAGGAAGGAATTATCTTCATAGACAGCATCATCTATGTGGAGAGAGAAACCCAAAAGGGAATTTTGATAGGTCACAAAGGTGAGGCGATTAAAAAAGTCGGCACAGAAGCAAGGCTTGACTTGGAGAAATTCTTTGCAAAGAAAATCCATCTCAATCTCTTTGTGAAAGTAAAAAAAGACTGGAGAAAGAACGAAAAAGACCTCAAGAATTTCGGATACAGATAGCAGAAGATGATAAAAATCCTTGACCAAGATTTCACCGAACTCAATTTTTTTATAAAACACCAAAATCCCAGCAAGATTTTCATCTTGGTGGATGAAAACACGCATGAATACTGTCTCCCTACCCTCTTGGGCAATTTAGAAACCACCGCGCCCTTTGAGATTATAGAGATAGAGGAAGGAGAACAGAGCAAGAATATAAACACTGCCGTGCAGCTTTGGGAAATCCTTACGGAATTCAGTGCTGATAGGCATAGTCTGCTCATCTGCCTTGGTGGAGGCGTTGTCACAGACATTGGCGGATTCGTTGCATCCACTTACAAAAGAGGAATTCCTTTCATTTACCTTCCTACCACTCTGCTGGCAATGGCAGATGCTGCTGTGGGCGGTAAAACAGGCATAGACCATTTGTTTTTTAAAAATCTAATCGGAACTTTTGCAGAACCGAAGCAAATTTTCCTTTTTGCTGATTATCTCCGTACACTGCCCTTTCCAGAGCTGAAATCTGGCTTTGCGGAAATGCTGAAACACGGTCTCGTCGCTGATGCTGGACATTGGCAAGAGCTGATTTCTATTGAAAATGAACTTTCTGCAGAGAAAATCGCGCCGTATCTATTACAAAGTGCCGAGATTAAACAAAAAATCGTGCAGGAAGACTTCCACGAAAAGCATATCCGAAAAATTCTAAACTTCGGGCATACAGTAGGACACGCTGTAGAAAGCCTTTTCCTGAGAGAGGGAACTCCTCTGCTCCACGGCGAAGCAGTTGCACTCGGAATGATTTGCGAAACTTACATTTCCTATTTGCAGCAGCTGATTTCTCTAGACACGGCACGCCATATTATAGAAAATCTTGTGCGATTTTTCCCGCCTGTGGATATTTCTAATTTCAGTGATGAGGAAATCATTACGCTGATGTATCAGGACAAAAAAAATCAGCATGGAAACATTAGTTTCTCGCTGATAGAAGGTATCGGCAAGGGAAATTATAACCAAAATGTTCCGCTGGAAAACATTATCTCTGCGCTGGATTTCTACCGAAACGGATTTTAATTCATCATTTTAAGAAATTTTTATTAATTTCGCATCATCTTTAATACTCATTTTTTGTTTATTCGTTTAGGTGCGTTTCCCTTGGGGAACGCATTTATAGTCAAAATTTAACATCAAAAAAATCGTCACCATATTTCAAGCTGTGGCAGCTTCAAAACCTACCATAAACGCCTATAAAAAGGAAAAAGTTTGTTTTTTTATATTTTTGAAAATTTAGGGTTTGTTTTTTATCCCACCAAAAGTTTATTTTGATAAAAAGAACTTAAACACCGTCTCTATTTCTGTTAAATTCAAAGAAATCATCAGAATTCCGATCTTAAGATAAAAAACACTTACCTCTCAAGCACAAAAAAATGTGGAACTCCAACAGGAACGCTCCACACCTTTATTTAAGTTTATTTTAGAATTTCAAATTTTTAAATCTCTCAAAAGCAGCTCTTTCCAGC
>CALHQK010000124.1 GCA_938037185.1 uncultured Riemerella sp. | reverse complement strand
AAGAACATAATATAAAACATATAAAAAAAGCCCCCAGCAGAGCTGGGGGCTTCCACTTATTAACAATTTAATAAATGGGCGCTATGAAAAAGACTTTTTTTATTCTCCTTGTGGAGTTTGTGGGGGTTCTGGTTTGTTGTCTTGGGCTTTCGCCTTACTTCCCTTTGCTGCTCTCTCAAAGTGCTGGCGCAGGTCTTCATAGATGCTGGTAATCCCCGGTGTGTTCTGCGTAGCGAGGAACTTCACATAGCGGTAATAGGAGATAGACCCGTTGTAATTGTCAAAATCCAGAAGTATCTTGGTATCCGAAAGCATCTCGGCGATGCGCAGAACCATCCTCAGCGGTTCTTCCATCTGCTGGCGTGCTTTGTAGTCCTTGTCAAACTCGTGCTTGTTCAGAGTATTAGGAACCGTAGCGGGGTCCTGCTCCATGTAGGCTTTGCATTTGTCTACAAAGACTTTGTTCTTATCTGCTATACTCCCATACTGCATTCTCTCATCTGGAGAAAGATTGACAACCTTTCCGCTGAGCAGCTGCATAACCTCATTAAGAGCATTTGCTATTTTGGTAAGCTCCTGGTCTGTGAACTCTACCGAAATCATGTTATCTATAGCCATTTTAGTTGGTTTTTATGGGTTAATACTATTTAAATATTTTTTCTTACACCGCTGGGCTTAGTTCAGGTTTACCCAGTTAGACCCGTCACAGCCTTGGAATTTGTTAGTACCATTATCAAAACGGATGGTTCCTCTGTTAGTAGAGGTGCAGGGATTATTGTCTTCCCCTACTCTTACCCCTCCGGCTACATCCAGTTTGGCTTGGGGGGTGTAGGTACCCATACCTATTTTAGGCGCATTTGTAGTATTATTGTTTCCTAATAGAATTACATTGTCAGCACCATTCGAGAAAGTGGGTAAGATTCCATGTCCTATGGCTACTACATTATCCAATATACCTGCTGTATCTGACCCCAAGGATGAGTTGCCTAAAAAGACATTCCCATTACCATGCCCTAAATCAGAACCTGCATAATACCCTATACCAATATTCATGTTTCCAGTATTCCCAGAACCATTATAAAGAGCGTTTTCTCCTATACCAATATTGTTACTGCCTGTGTAACCATTCAAGTTGGAATAGAGGGCTCTAAGCCCTAAAGCAATGTTTTTACCTCCCGATACATCTCCCCAGTTGGAATACATTGCTTGATATCCAAAAGCAATATTATCATCTCCTGTAAGCCCTCCTGCATTACTACCAAGAGCTCTAACTCCCATCCCTATATTATTACTTCCAGTAAGGACAGCACTAGTACCACCACTACCCATTCTCTGAAATGCACCATATCCTATACCTATATTATCATGTCCTGACAATGTAGCATTATTAGAGCTTCCCGAAGAAAAGACAGAATACCCCAAGGCAATGTTATTATAGGCAGAGTTTGTCATATTTCCACTCGATAGATTATAAACATTATTTCCTATTCCTATGTTATTGTATCCTTCAAGATTTCCGGAAGCTATATTATATAAAATATTTCCTATTCCTATATTATTAAACCCTGAAAATGTAGAGGTGCTGGAATTGCTCAAACGATAGATAGAATTCCCCAAGGAAATGTTATTAAAGGCTCCGGATGTTATATCTCCTTTCAGTACATAATAGGAATCATACCCAATGCCTACATTGTTGCTTCCTGCCATATTCCCAGAAAGTAGCTTATATAGGGTATTCCCCATACCTATATTATTGAATCCCATAAGGTCACCATTCTGCAGATTAAATGAGTCCTGCCCAATACTTATATTATTATTTCCTGAAAATTGTGCATTTGTCTTTTGGAATTTATATATACCACCCCCCATTCCTATATTAGATCCTCCTGTCATGCTGCCACCGTTGTGAAAGGTGTATAGAACAGTCCCTATGCCTATATTACTTTGTGATGACATGGTACCTCCACCTCCATTAGATAACTGAAATACACCAGCCCCCATAGCTATATTATAACTCCCTGTCATATCAGAATTGTTGAGAAAACTAAAAGTACCGCCGCCGCCTATTCCTATATTCAGATAGCCTGTTCCTAAGCTGGTACCTCCTATCCCTGCTCCCTTTGAGAGGTAGTTATATAACCCTGGCGTAGAGGAAGGGAGGGCTTTAAAGTCCTGTTCTGCGCCACCGCCAAACTTCTGCCACTTGGCAGCAGTGTGGTTATAGAAATAGTAGCCTGGGTCTGCTACATCTACCAGCTTGCCGGTGCGGTCTGCCGCAGGCAGGGTTTCTTTCAGATAAGTAATAATGGCATGGTGGTCTGCCCCAAAGTGGGCAAGGCTGGTCATGGTTTTCATCTGTGCGGCGGTTATACGCGGGATTATAAGCCCTTTGCTCT
>CALHQK010000123.1 GCA_938037185.1 uncultured Riemerella sp. | reverse complement strand
TATGCATACATTAAGGACAAACAGGGGTGGGTGAAGGAAATGTATTTATACATTAGGTCCCCACAAGTTGCGGGGACTTAATGTAAAAAAATTCAACTAAAAAACTATTGTATTACATCGGTTTTCTGGATTGAAGGTAAATTAACTGACCTTCTTTTGGCTCTTCGCCTTTTTTCATGCGGTTTTTGGTGTATAATCTATTGAGTTTTATGCCTAGTTTTTGGGAAATATCGTACATTTTTTCTCCTTTTTGAACTTTGTAGAACTCTTGGCTCCCATCCAATCGTTTATTTTCCAAAAAGACAATCTGGTTTTTCTTCAGAAGATTTGTTTCCAAATCATTATATTTCATCAATTTTTTTTCTTCCACAGCGTATTTTTGCGCAACCGAACCAAGGTCTAAATCTCCACCCAAAATTACATATTTAATTCCGCCATTTGGGTGTGATTTTATAGACAAAGCATTGAGGACATCCTGTTTCGTCATCGCCTTTACAGCGAGAGATTCTTTCTCTTCACTTTTCACTTCCACTTTTTCTTCTCTCGGCTCAGAAACAGCTTTTGTGGCAATCTCTTCCTTTGCCTTATAACCTGGGTAGAGTAGCATGAGTTTGTTCTCTACTTCATGCGGTTTCAGATGGTCAAATTCATGGAGTTTATACTTTTCTATTCTGTCTATCAAGATATAAGCATATTTCGGATTGGTTGCATAGCCTGCTTTTTTCAGTCCATGCGCCCATGCTTTGTAATCTTTCATATCAAGTTTAAAAAGCCCTGTATAATATTTCCTTGTCGAAAGGAATATGGAGTGGTCTCTGTAAGACTGGCGCGGGTCTTCATACACGCGGAAACATTCATTGGGTGCGTCGTCTGTGTGGCGCATTGTTTTTCCTGTCCAGTCTTCTTTACATTTTATTCCAAAGTGGTTTTTTCCTTCTTTTGCCAGTCGGCTTTGTCCGCCGCCCGTTTCTAAAAGTCCCTGAGCGAGTTTGATACTTGCTGGAATTTTATACAATTCCATTTCTTCTACAGCGTATTTCGCAAAATTCTGGATGTATTGGTCATCTGTTTTCCAGTCCTGCGCTGCCGAAAGCGTAAATAACCCAAACGAAAGTGTGCATAATAATCTTTTCATTTTATTAAATTTTAATGTTGATTAATTCTCTATTTTGTTTCTCCAATAGGTCGTTTGCTCCTAAAATCCCTTGAAGCCCGCCTGTATGAAATGCTAAAATTTTACTATTCTTGGGAAAATAATCTCCTTCTATCAGTTCAAATAGTTTTTTCATCATTTTTCCTGTGTATATAGGGTCTAGCGGAACATTATACTTCTGATAAAACCAATTGACAAAAGCAATATTTTCATCCGTTATCTTTCCATATCTCCCATCGTGAGCTTCAAAAAGTTTAAAATTCTTTCTTCCACTCAACTTTGAAATTCTTTCTTCCAGAGAGGAATCATTCACAACTTTAAATCCCAATACCCACTGATGTTCCTCCGCAAACTTGGACAAGCCTGACACTGTCCCTCCTGTACCTACCGCGCTGCAAAGATAATCAAAATCTTTTGTTCTCTCATCCAGCATGTGCTGCACGCCTTTCACGGCGAGTTCATTGGTTCCGCCTTCCGGGACAATGAGAGCCTGCGGATAGTGTTTCTGCAAATCTTCGCTGATTTTCCCTTTATCGCGGTATTCTTCGCGCGAAACAAAGAAAAACTCCATACCTTTTCTATTGGCAGCGGATAGTGTGGGATTGTCCTGCCATTCTCCTTCGAGTTCATTGCCACGGATAACGCCCATGCTTCGGATTCCAAACTTTTCTCCTACGGCTGCAGCCGCTGCGATATGATTGGAATAAGCCCCGCCGAAAGTTATCAGCATGGGATTTTCCACCGGCTGAAAAAGGTAGTTTTTCACATTGTAAAACATTTTCCAATATTTATTCCCCGAAATCTCCGGATCGGTAAGGTCTTCCCGCTTTACAAAAAGCCGAAGTTCCTTTTCTATGGGAATTTCCACAATGGGAATTGGTACAGCACTCATTTCCATGGTACAAAGTTCGTAAAGTTTTTTCTGAATAAAAAAAATTTAACTGATTTTAAATAAAAAAACCGCAGAAGGCTCTGCGGTTTCTTGCTATTGATTTTTATTTTACAGGATTTCCTTTGAAATCTGTTTTGTAGTAACCAAATTTTTCTTGTCCATTGGATTTCAGTTTTCCTTTTATAGAAACATCTATCAAGTTCTTTTTAATTACAATGGTATAAACATATTGGTATTCAAACTTCTCATCATCTTTGTATTTCTTCCAAGCATCGTCTATTACTTTCTGTAAGGTTTCAAGTGTTATTTCATTTTTGAAGTCAAATAACTCATCTTCTAAACGGAAATCCTCTGGATTACCACCAATTACATCGATTTCCATAGTCTGTGGTTCTCTCCATCCAAAACTAGAGCTATAATTGATTTGCTGAACTCTTCTCTTGTCTACATTGTCTTGGTAAACAATAGAAAGACTGAGATCATCCGAACCATCATCTGTTTTAACCACTTTGTCAGAATTTTTGGTAACTGTAAATCTTACTTCATCGGTTACTTTTGTATTTTCACCGAGTTTTTCTACTACGGCATCATACCATTTTTTGGTTTGTGCTGGATCAGAAAATAGTTTATAATCAATCTTTTCTTTTCCTGAAGCCTCATTTGCTGCTTCCTTTGCTGCATTTACAGCTTCTTTTGCTTTGTTACAAGATTGTAACCCCAGTAGCGATGCTGCTAAAATACCCGCAGCGATGATTTTTTTTGTTTTCATAATATTATTTTTTAAAAAATTATTCGTACAAATTTAAAAATTTTTTACAATATTTTTTCATTAAAATAGAAAGAAATGCCTATTTATATAGTTTTTTTTGGAGTGTAAGAGTGTGGTTTTTAGAAATAGTTTGTTTTTCAATGTATTAAACTCTAAAACCAAGAAAAAATAACTTTTTTGAAAATGGAATTAAATAAAAAAGAAAAACTTTGATTTATAAAGCTTTAATTCAAAAAAAAGATTATCTTTGCAGCGTTTTTGTGGGAAATTTTGGCGAAAACAGAGAAATTTAATACCTAACTTCTTCCTGATTTTTCAGTCCCACGCACCGCCAATACTGAGAAAAAAGGAATACAAAGTGATATTTTTATGTCAAAACAAGAAGAGGTTCTTATGAACCAAAATGTGGCTCCAGAGCAGTTTGACTGGGATTCTTTCGAGTCTGGTCTTAACGCTGAGGACAGAAAAGAAAAAAATGAATTAGAAGAAATCTACAAAGGTTCTTTGAACGACCTTTCCGAATCTGATGTAATCATCGGGAAAGTGGTAAGACTTACAGACAAAGAAGCTATCGTAGATATCAACTTCAAGTCTGAGGGAGTAATTTCTCTCAACGAATTCCGTTACAACCCTGGCCTAAAAGTAGGTGATGAAGTGGAAGTAATGGTAGACAGAAGAGAAGACAAAACAGGTCAGCTTCAGCTTTCTCACAAAAAAGCAAGAACGCTGAAAGCTTGGGATAAAGTAAATGAATACCACCAGTCTGGTGAAATCGTAAATGGTTTCGTGAAGTCTAGAACAAAAGGTGGTATGATCGTAGATGTTTTCGGTATCGAAGCATTCTTACCAGGTTCTCAGATCGATGTGAAGCCTATCAAAGACTACGACCAGTTCGTAGGAAAAACGATGGAGTTCAAAGTAGTGAAAATCAACCCAGAGTTCAAAAATGTGGTAGTTTCTCACAAAGCTCTTATCGAGGCTGATATTGAAGGACAGAAAAAAGAAATCATTTCTCAATTAGAGAAAGGACAAGTTCTAGAAGGAACTGTTAAAAACATTACTTCTTACGGAGTATTCATCGACCTTGGTGGTGTAGATGGACTTATCCACATTACAGACCTTTCTTGGTCAAGAGTAAACCACCCATCAGAATTCCTTTCTGAAGGACAAACTGTAAAAGTGGTAATCCTTGATTTCGATGATGAGAAAACAAGAATTCAGCTTGGTATGAAACAGCTAGAACCACATCCGTGGGAAGCTCTTTCTGCTGACTTGAAAGTAGGAGACAAAGTAAAAGGAAAAGTAGTAGTTCTTGCTGATTACGGTGCATTCGTAGAAATCGCTCCAGGTGTGGAAGGACTTATCCATGTTTCTGAAATGTCTTGGTCTACTCACCTTAGAAGTGCAGGAGATTTCGTGAAAATCGGTGATGAGGTAGAAGCTGTAGTTCTTACTTTGGATAAAGATGAAAGAAAAATTTCATTGGGTATCAAGCAATTGACTCCAGATCCATGGGCTGACATCCAGTCTAAATATCCAGTAGGTTCTAAGCACATAGGAACTGTTAGAAACTTTACTAACTTCGGTGTGTTTGTAGAATTGGAAGAAGGAATAGACGGACTTATCTACATCTCTGACCTTTCTTGGACTAAGAAAATCAAGCATCCATCTGAGTTCTGCGCTGTAGGAGATAAACTAGATGTAGTAGTTCTAGAACTTGATACAGAAGCTAGAAGACTTTCTCTTGGACACAAACAATTGACTGAAAACCCTTGGGATAAATACGAATCTAAATACGCTGAAGGAACTGTACATACAGGAACTGCAGTAGATGTTTTCGATAAAGGAGCTCAGGTTCAGTTCGAAGATGCAGAAGTAGAAGCATTCTGCCCTTCAAGATTGTTAGAAAAAGAAGATGGTTCTAAAATCAAGAAAGGAGAAGAAGCTCAGTTTAAAGTAATTGAGTTCAACAAAGAATTCAAGAGAGTAGTAGTTTCTCACACAGGTCTTTTCAGAGATGAAGAAAAGAAAAATGTAAAAGAAGCTGCAGCTAAGGCTTCTTCAAGCGAAGAAAAAACAACTCTTGGAGACATTGATGCTCTTGCAGAATTGAAAAAGAAAATGGACGGAGG
>CALHQK010000122.1 GCA_938037185.1 uncultured Riemerella sp. | reverse complement strand
TACCTCTTGTTTTTTACTGAGATGTGGGAGCGTTTCAGTTATTATGGAATGCGTGCGATACTTATGTATTATCTCACGAAAACATATTTACAGGGAGGATTAGGAATAAACTCAGCAGAAGCAAGTATTATTTATGGTAACTTTACGGGATTAGTGTATTTTACACCATTGATTGGCGGTTGGTTAGCAGATAAATATCTGGGGCAGAGATTAGCTGTTACTATTGGCGGGATTACGATGATGTTGGGGCAGTTTGCTCTTTTTCTAATGAATAATATGACAGGGCTCTATATTGGTCTATTGTTATTAATTATAGGTAATGGGTTCTTTAAACCTAATATTTCTATATTAGTAGGAAATTTATATAAAGATGGAGATGAAAGAAGAGACTCCGCATTTTCTATTTTTTATATGGGGATAAATTTAGGTGCATTAATAGCCCCTCTCGTAATAGGAGTTTTAACAGATGATATTTTTGCAGCTAAGGATAATAGTGGAGAAATAATATCTTATGGGTATAGATATGGATTTTTAGCATCATCTATTGGTATGCTATTGGGGCAGGTGGTGTTTAATTTATTAGCCCCTAAGTATTTAGGAGAAATAGGAACAAAACCTGTTGTCAAATCCAAAAAACAAGAGGAAGGGCAGCAAGTAGATACTTTAAATAAAGAAGAAAAAAATAAAATAAGCGTAATATTTATTTTATTCTTATTTGCAGTGTTCTTTTGGGCTGGATTTGAACAAGCGGGTTCTTCAATAGCATTATATACAGATAAATTTATTGACAGAGAAGTTATATTACCATTTATTGGAAAAAAGACAATTCCACCAGCTTGGTTTCAGTCAGTAAACCCTTTCTTCGTTGTTACTTTGGCTCCATTGTTTGCAATGTTTTGGAGTTCTCCTCTAGGGAGAAAAATATCTACACCTATTAAAATGGGGGTGGGGATGGTCATTCTAGGAATAGGTTTTTGGTTTATGTTAGGTGCCGTTTCGGAGAGAGGCGGAGATATAAAAGATACAGCAGTAAAGGCAAGTCTTTTTTGGTTAGTAATGACATATTTTGTACATACAGTAGGGGAATTATGTATTTCACCAGTTGGTTTATCAGTGGTTACTAAACTTTCTCCACCAAAATTAGCATCAGTGCTTATGGCGGTATGGATGTTGTCATCTTCGGTTGCTAATTTCTTGGGAGGATTTATTGCTGCTTATGTTGAAAAAATGGGAGCTGGACAAATTTTCACATATATTTCAGGATTTGTCATTGTTTGTGGAGTGTTGCTTATATTGCTTAACAGACCTATCAGTAAAATGATGCATGGAGTGAAATAAATAAATTTGTTAAATAAAAAATAAAAGACCGTTAAATTTCGGTCTTTTATTTTTTCA
>CALHQK010000121.1 GCA_938037185.1 uncultured Riemerella sp. | reverse complement strand
GGATTCCATTTTTTGGACAAAAAAACACCAGACCCCGGTGGGGTTTTGCATTTCCTGACACCCTAAAAGTGCAAAACACACCCTGTATCTTCTATTTTTTAACAAAAAAATGCCAACTACACCCTGTAGTTTGTTATCTCGGACACCCTGAAAATCCTAGACCCACCCCGTATCTCCTAATTTTTTTGCAAAAAATATAAAATTTAATTTTTACTACATTTTAATTAATTTTATATTTGCACTCAGTTTTTTTAAATAAATACTTTATAAGAAGAATTTTAACTTTATGATTTACAAGGTAAGAGTTATTTTAGATGCGAAGGAGCAGATTTTTAGAGACATTGAGATTAAAGACAAACAAACTCTTTGGAATCTGCATTTAGGAATTAAAAGTGCTTTTAGTCTGCAGGGCGATGAGCTTTCCTCGTTTTATTATGCTGATGAAAACTGGTCCGAAGGAGATGCCATTCCTTTGGAAGACCTGTCTGATGATGGAGATGGAGAGACCATGTCCGATATCTATCTAAATGAGGCATTCCCAGAAGTAGGAAGCAAAATGCACTTTAAATACGGGCTGTTTGACCTGTGGGAGTTCTTCTGCGAACTTCTGGAAATCACAGAAGAAAAACCTTCCGTGAACTACCCTATTACGGTGTTCCGCTTTGGGAATGTCCCACTGAAAGCACCGAGTAAAAGCGGTTCTTCGGCTGGTTCAAAAAAGCAGGCTGCCAACTTTGCTGCCTTGGATGATGATTTCGGAATGCTGAATGAGGATTTCGGCTCTGATTTCAATGATGATTTTGAAGATGAAGACGATGACGACTACGAAGAAGACTACTATGAAGACGAAATGGATGATGAAGATGAGGACTAAAAAAGTAACAAACCCTATATACTCTACTATGAAAAAATACATTTTGCTAAGCATTTTTTCGCTTTTTATATTTTCTTGTTCCAAGAAAGAAATCATTATCTCGGGGAAAATCAGTAATGCATCTCCTCTCAGCAGAATAGAAATCGTGGATATGTCCTCTGTGGCCACGCTTCCCATCATCAACATAGGACTTGATGAAAAAGGAAACTTTTCTGATACGCTGTCGGTAGAAAAAAGCGGAGTTTATGCCGTGTTATATAATGGGAGAAACAATTTTATCTACCTTAAAAAAGGTGAAAACATCAATATTTCAGGGAATAGCGCGACTTTTCCAGAAGAAATGAAATTCACCAGCGAAGGACAGGGAAACAATAATTTTCTTATTGAAAGCCAGAAATTTATTTCCTCATATTTTTCTAAACAAGACAGTAAAGTTTTAGAAAAAAGCGAAAGCGAATTCATCAAAGAATTAGATAAATTTCAAGCTGATATTGACAAAAAAATAGATGAAATAGCAAAAGAAAAAAAAGCGGACAAAGAGGCTGTTGAATGGAAAAAGAAAGATTTGATGGTAAACCTTCTGATAATAACCTCACAATACGAAATGATGCACGGGCAGATGATTCAAAACCCTGATTTTAAAGTATCCGCAAAATTCAGAGAAGCCCAGAAGAAACTTGAAAAAGAATCTTTAATCAAGGAGTTTCCTGCTTATAGACAGTATCTTTTAAGCAAATTACAAGCTGATTTCAGTAAATTCGCAATGTCTTACATCAATGATACTAAAACTACGCGTACAGAGATTTTCCTAAAATTTTTAGAAACTAGAAAGGATTTTTCACAAGAGCAAAAAGACTATTTAGTGGCTTTTATTGCTACTCATTTTGACCTCCATCCTCAAAATGAAAAAATGGAGCAAATAATGAAAGCAATAAATGAAAAAATAAAAACAGAGCCGATAAAAAAAGACTTAGAGAAGGTATATAATACCATTTCTGGGATAAAAGTAGGAAGTCCAGCGCCAGATGCTTCGCTATTAAAGCAGGATGGAAAAGCGGGAAAACTTTCAGAACTGAAAGGGAAACCTACTCTACTAGTTTTTTATAGTTCATGGGCACCCAATATGGTAGAAAACATAGCACCGACTATGAAAGAAATAAGCGAATTTTACCAATCCAAAATGAATTTTGCTTATATCAACTTTGATGATGATGCCAAGCAGTTCCAAAAAACATCTAAAGCATTGTTCAACGGTTTTAAAGGAACTAATTTCTATGCCAAAGGCGGGCTAAAATCTGATGCTGCACAACAGTTCCTTGTCTATGGTTTTAAACTGCCGAGCTTTGTAGTCTTAGATAAAGAAGGTAAAATAGCAAGTAAAGTATTTTTCAACATTGCTGATACTAACCTTATTGAAATCTTAAACAAACAAACCGGTCTGACGGCTCCTGTTCCTGAGGCTTCTGAAATAGAAGAAGAACATAACGAACACGATGGTCACGGACACTAATAAAAAAGTTAAAGGAATAAATAGAGTCCAATTTTTGGATTCTATTTATTTTTATAAATCACTTATATTACATGATAAATTTATACTTATTTAAAAAAGTTACACTAAACGGACTTAAATATTTTTTTTATTTTATCTGTTTATTCTTTATCAATCGTTTTATATTTTTTTCAGTTTATGGAAAATGGTCTCAGCTTGGTGAGTATCTTTCCGATATTTTCTATGCTTTTTTCATTGTAGGTCCTCGTTTTGATATATCTGCTATATGCTACGCTTTTTTGCCTTTGGCTGTTTTTTGGCTATTTTCGCTGTTTGTTCCTAAAAGATTTACTACAAATTTTGGGAAAATATATCTCACTTTCAGTTGTTTTTATCTAGTTTTTGTTTTAGTCGTTTATGTTTCTCTTTTTATCATAGATTTTTTTTATTATCAGTTTTTCCAATCACATATTAATATCTTGTTTTTTGGAATATTTAATGATGATACGAAAGCTGTCCTAAAATCCGTATGGACAGACTATCCTGTATTCAAAATATTTGTTATTTATACTCTCTGCATCGTTAGTTTTCTATTTTTACACAAGAAAATTAAGAAAAACTTTAGCGTAAATACTTATCCTGCATCAAA
Source organism: uncultured Riemerella sp. (assembly GCA_938037185.1). Taxonomy (GTDB): domain Bacteria; phylum Bacteroidota; class Bacteroidia; order Flavobacteriales; family Weeksellaceae; genus JABCPE02. Next base: position 32,578 of record CALHQK010000121.1, on the reverse strand, counting down.
GAAAACTTTATTTCTCTTAGCTGTTTTCCCTTTATTCATCGCAGGAATGAGAGGAAGTTTAGGCGAATTTACCCTTCGTAGAGAACACACTAATATAGGCACAAATGAGTTCATCAATACTCTTTGCTACAATCCTATTTATGCCCTAAAATTCGCAAAATCAGAATTAAACGACAATCTTATCACTCCTGACATTGCCCAAGAATTAAAGGTGAATGGATTTAGTTCATTTGAGCAGGTAAAAGAAGTTTATCGCGAAAATATTATTGATGATTTTGACAAGAATTTGTATTCTACAACGGCTCATAATGAGTTTTTAGAGAAAAATCCGCCCAACATCGTATTTATCCTTATGGAAAGTATGAGCAATCATTATTTTGAACTCCATTCTAAAGAGCTTAATCTTTTGGGTGATTTGAATGAAATTCTGCCCGAATTATACTATTTCAAAAACGGTTTGTCATCCTTCAACGGAACCATATATTCATTAGAAAACCTTCTGGTAAACACTCCGAAAGGCATCATCTCGCAGTCGCCTTATTTTGACACCTCATTCAGTTCATCCATTTCAAAACCTTTCAAAGAACAAGGCTACGAGACTTATTTTATAACAGGTGCGCATCTTTCATGGAGAAACACGGACAAATTCATAAAAAAGCAAGGTTTTGATATTATCAAAGGAAGTTCTCACATCAAACAAAAATTTCCTAACGCCGAGGACTTTGCTTGGGGAACTCATGATGGCTATTTATTTGATTATATAAAAGACCAGCTTCAGCAGTCTCCTTCAAAGCCAAAAATGGTCTTTTCCCTGACTGTGAGCAACCATACTCCATATGAGATTCCTACTCATTACAAGCCATACCCTATTAAAATAGATGCAATAAAAAACCTTCTTCGAGTGGATGAAAAAATGGCTTATGCTAATTTTTATTCCCACCAATATTCAGCCTCTCAACTGGCTAAATTTATAAAAGACATCAAAAATTCTCCTTTGGTAGAAAATACCATTATCGTAGCGACAGGCGACCATAATATCCGACAAGTATTCGAATACGATGATGAAAACTCCTTCCTAAAACGCAGTGTTCCAATACTTTTCTACATTCCAGAAAAATACAAACCTGCCTTTTTCGATTCCTCTGTGATGGCCTCTCACAAGGACATCTTCCCTACTATATTTAATTTGAGTTTATCCAATCAAAAATATATCTATTCGGGAGATAATTTGTTCAAAAAATCTCCAAACTACCGCTTTGCAATCAATGAATATAACTTCATAGCTGATTCCATTGGGGTGATTTCTTACGAAAACGGAAGTCCTGCTTATTACACTTGGAAAGATAAAAATAAAAGAAAATTGAGCTTAGATAATATTCAAAATCCACATGCTCAGTTTATGTTAAACAAAATGAGGGCATTTTCCGCTCTGCAAACAATCCATATTTATATGGACATAGAAAAAAATAGATCTAAGTAAATTCGATTCCTATAAAAATACCGAATGAAAAAAAATAAAAATCTAATTTTAGAAAACATCAAATTAACTTCCGCTGGTGCGAAAGGAGTTTCTGTTGGAAAAACCGAAGATGGCAAAACTGTGCTTGTCTCTGGAGCAATCCCTGGAGACACCGTGAATGCTCGTGTAAAAAAGGCTAAAAGCAAATATTACGAAGCAGAAATGGTAGAAATTTTAGAACCTTCTCCATTTCGGGTAGAACCAGAATGTATACATTTCGGGGTGTGTGGAGGATGTAAGTGGCAGAATATGAGCTATGAAAAGCAGCTAGAATTCAAACAAAATGAGGTTCTTAACAACATTAAAAGAATAGGCGGCATCGAAGATTTTGAATGCATCCCTATTCTGGGTGGCGAGGAACACTATTTCTACCGAAATAAAATGGAATTTTCGTTTTCCAATGCTCGCTGGCTGACTTCCGAAGAGATAAAATCTGACACAGAAATAGACAACAAAAACGCTCTGGGCTTCCATATTCCTGGGCAGTGGAGCAAGATTTTAGACCTAAAAGAATGCTACCTGCAAGAAGCGCCATCCAACGAAATTCGTCTGGCAATCAGAGATTATGCGATAAAAAACAACCTTGATTTTTTTGATTTAAGAAATCAAGAAGGGTTTTTGCGAACGCTGATGCTTCGTCAAAATTCCAAAGGAGAATGGATGATTCTGATTCAGTTTTTCCGAGAAGAAAAGGAAAACAGAGAAAATTTATTGAACTTTATTTTGGATAAGTTCCCTCAAATCAAGACTTTACTCTACGCTATCAACTCCAAAGGGAACGACAGTGTGTATGATTTGGACATTCAGACTTACTTTGGTGAAGGATTTATCTTTGAAGAAATGGATGGACTGAAATTTAAAATTGGTCCAAAATCTTTCTTCCAAACCAATTATAAACAAGCTCTAAATCTTTACAGAAAAACTCTGGAATTTGCTGATATTCAGGAAAATCATGTAGTATATGACCTTTATACAGGGACAGGGACAATAGCCCAATATATGGCAAGACACGCCAAACAAGTGATTGGGATAGAGGCCGTTCAGGAAGCGATAGATGCCGCGATAGAAAACGCTGAGCTTAACGGACTGAATAACTGCACTTTCTACTGCGGAGATATGAAAGAAGTCTTCACTGAAGAGTTTTTGGCGCAGCATCCGAAGGCAGATGTCCTAATTACCGACCCTCCACGAGATGGCATGCACCCAAAAGTAATAGAGCAGATTCTAAAACTTTCGCCAGAAAGAATCGTTTATGTAAGCTGTAATTCAGCGACGCAGGCGAGAGATTTAGCCCTAATGAAGGAGCACTACAATGTAGTAAAAATCCTTCCTGTGGATATGTTCCCACAGACGCACCATGTGGAAAACATTGCTCTTTTAATAAAGAAATAATTTTTTCATAAAATAAAAATGCAGCCCTAAGAGCTGCATTTTTTTATTTCATATCATACATGACTAGCGCGGTCACGAGTTTGGGTTCTATGTAAGTACATTTTGGAGGCATTTTCAGGTTTTTATCTGCGATTTCTACTAAATCAGAAAAACTCACAGGATGCACCCCAAATGCTACTCTATACCCCTCATTATCAACCTTTTCTTTTAGTTTTGTGATTCCCTCCACACAAGAACTTCCCCGCAGGTAATCTACTCGTTTGGTGGTTTTCAAATCATCTATTCCTAAAATCGGACTCAGTATATATTTATCCAGTAGGTAATGGTCTATAATTCCCAAACACTCCTCACAACAGCATTCTTCCTTTAGTGTAAGTTTATAAAACTGTCCATCTAAATAAAGACTTATAAAGTGTTTTTGCTCTGGATAATACGGGTTTTCCCCTTTATTTTCAATGATAAATTTATCCTCTAACTGATGCAAAAACTGCTCCATCGTCAGACCATTCAAATCCTTTACAACCTTATTAAAATCATTAATTTTAATCGATTGGTCAGAAACTATGAAACTATAAACAAAGTTATACGGCTCATTTCCTGTGTGATTAGGATTTTTATCCTTTCTACGCTCAGAATAGAGCGCTGTAGAACCCATTCTATGATGTCCATCAGCAATGTAGAAAGCCTCTACTTTTGCTAAGATTTGTTCATATTTTTTCAAGGTTTCTTCATCTTGTATTTTCCAAACACAATGTTTAGTCCCCTTGCTGTCTGCATATTCCAAAACAGGATTTTTTCTTTCTTCCTCACTCATAAGAGCCTCTAATTCAGCATTTGAAGAATAGGTCAAAAGCACTGGTTCCGCTTGGAGATTCACACCTTCCAGATATTTAGAAAGTTTTTCTTTTCGGTGTGTGAGTGTTTCTTCGTGCTTTTTAATCTTTCCCGAATTATAATCTTCTACGGAAACCAATCCTAAAAGCCCTCTGAAAACACTACCATCAGGCAATACTTGACAATACAAATAATATCCTGATTCCTCCTCCTGATGCAGGTTGTGATTTCTCAACAACTCCTCATAATTCGCCCTCACTCTACCCAGATTCTGCTCCAAATTCTGAGGTTCACCAGACAAATACGGTTCCACCATTCTCACATAAGAAAACTCTCTCTCGGCTTTCTTCGCGATTTCTTCATGAGTATAATTACTCAATGGGCGTGTAGGAAAACTTTTTATATATTCCCCATAGGGCGTTATCCCACGAAATGGCTTGAATACGGGCATAAATCTTGTTTTTTATGCTTTAATAATGATTCTAAATGGATCTCATCACATCTACCAATACCTGTACGCTTTCTATCGGTAAGGCATTGTACATACTTGCTCTGTATCCTCCCAAGTTTCTATGTCCATTTAGACCATTGATTCCTGCTTCTTTCCAAGCTTTGTCAAACGCTTCTTTTTTAGATTCATCTAATAGTTTGAAAGAAACATTCATATTAGAACGGTCTTCTGGACGGCAGAAACACTCAAACAATGGGTTTCTGTCTATTTCATCATAAAGAAGTTTTGCTTTTGCTTTATTTTTCTGCTCTGCCGCTGCTATTCCACCATTTTTTTCAAGGTGCTGTAATGTAAGCAGACAAGCATAAATAGGGAATACAGGAGGTGTATTATACATCGCATCTTTGCTGATGTGAACCTGATAATCTAAATAAGATGGAATATCTCTTCTTGTTTTTCCTAAAATATCCTTTTTCACTACTACCAAAGTAGCTCCAGCAGGTCCCATATTCTTCTGGGCACCAGCGTAGATAAGGTCAAACTGAGAGAAATCTATCTCTCTACTGAAAATATCCGAAGACATATCGCACACTAGAGAAGTTTCCACTTTTGGGAAAGATTTCATCTGTGTACCAAAGATAGTATTGTTAGAAGTACAGTGGAAATAGTCATACTCCGCACCCACAGTATAGTCTTTTGGGATGAAAGAATAGTTTTCTTCTTTAGAAGAACCTACGATATCCACTTGTCCAAGTCGTTTAGCTTCTTTAATTGCACCTGCTGCCCAAGTTCCTGTATCTGTGTAAGCTGCCTTCCCTCCTACTTTCATCAAGTTAAAAGGAACCATTACAAACTGTAAAGATGCTCCTCCTCCTAGATAAAGTACATCATAATCATCTCCTAATTTCATTAGTCTTTTTACGATGGCTCTGGCTTCATCCATTACTTCGATGAAATCTTTACTTCTGTGAGAAATCTCAAGTAATGACAATCCGATACCATTAAAATCCAAAATAGCTTCTGCTGATTTTTGGAAAACTTCTTGTGGCAAAATACACGGTCCTGCGCTGAAATTGTGCTTTTTCATTGTTTTAATTTTTATATACGACTTTTTAAATTTTTATTAAAATAAACTTGGGTTTAAAGGTAATTATTTTTCTGCATTCTTCCAAAAGAATTGGGAAAATTATTCTCCATGCATGAACGCCTTCTTCGTGAGAAGCTGCTCCTCTGTCTCCACATGGTCTTCATCTGGCACACAGCAGTCCACAGGGCACACTGCGGCGCACTGCGGTTCATTATGAAAACCTATACATTCCGTACATTTATCCGTTACTATGAAATATGTATCATCGCTCACTGGCGGCTGTGCCTCATCCGCATCCAAAGTAAGTCCCGAGGGAAAAGTTATCATTCCTGATAATATAGTCCCATCTGAAGCCCTCCAATCCACTGCACTTTCATAAATGGCATTGTTGGGACATTCAGGCTCACATGCTCCACAATTGATACATTCGTCCGTTATTTTGATAGCCATTAGTATTATATTTTTTAATTTTGCACAAAGTTAAAAACTTTATTTATATAAAAACAATATTTATGAAAAATGATAAAATAGTTTCCTCTTTATCGCAGTTGGGCGATTTTTTAAACCAATTTCTCTCTGCTAAACCAGAGAATTTCAATGAAGAAGAAAGCAAATTCGCTTCCTTGATAAAAAAATCTGAAATAGAAAATCCTTGGTTCACAGAAGAAAGCGTAAGATTTTGCCTAAAAAGCTGGGCGAAAAACCTTACCGAAGAGAAAATATCTGCTTGGACAGGTCAATATCATTTTTCTTCCACTCCGAAAAAAATAGGGCTGATTCTCGCTGGAAATATCCCTTTGGTGGGCTTTCATGATGTTATCTGCGTTTTGCTAAGCGGAAACATTCCTTTGATAAAACTTTCCTCCAAGGACAGGCTGATTTTACCTTTTTTACTTAATAAATGGAACGAGCTCAGCGGTGGGATTTTGGAGTTTCATTTTGTGGAAAAATTAGAAAATTATGATGCTGTCATCGCTACAGGAAGCAATAATACTGCCCGATATTTGGAATATTATTTCAAAGATGTACCGAACATCATTAGGAAAAACAGAACTTCCATCGGAGTTTTAAAAGGTGATGAAACCAATGAGGAAATCCAAGCGCTTGCGGAGGATATTTTCCGATATTTTGGGCTGGGCTGCCGAAATGTTACCCGACTTTTCATTCCTTCCGAAATGCCTTTGGATAGATTGTTTGAGAATTTTATCAACTTTAAAGAAATCATCAATCACAACCAATACGCCAATAATTACGACTACAACAGAGCCATTTACCTGCTGAACCAAGAGCAGTTTTGGGATAATAATTTCGTAATGCTCAAAGAAGATGAAAAACTTTTCAGTCCGCTATCTGTCATCAATTTCAGCCGATATGAAACGATAAACGATGTCCATAATTTCCTTTCTGAAAACGAGGAAAACATTCAGTGCATTGTGGCAAATTCTACACTTGAAATTCCTTCAGCTATCAGTTTTGGAGAGGCGCAGCATCCTGAATTAGACACTTATGCAGATAATGTGGATACAATGGCGTTTTTAAGTAATTTGTAAAATTGCTTTTCCAAAAAATACTTATATTTGTAGAATTAAATTTTAAAAACAAAAACTTTTATGGAATTTACAAATCAACTAGTAGCAATGTCCACTGAGGAGCAAAAAGCTTCTTTTTATAGAAAAACCTATATGCATGTGGCATTGGCTATTTTGGCTTTTATTTTTGTAGAAACTGCTTTACTAATGGTAGTTCCTGCTGAACTTATCATGGGAATGGTTTCTAAAAATTATGTATGGCTGATGATTATTGGTGGATTTTGGCTGGCTTCTATGCTGGCTGAAAAATGGACTATGGCGAGCAGCCGTGCTATGCAGTATGCTGGATTAGGTTTTTATGTGCTTTTGGAAGCGATTGTTTTCCTTCCTATGATATACATCGCCCTTATTTATACTGGTAGTGGCGAGGTTATTTTACAGGCAGGATTGATTACTTTCATGCTGTTCATAGGGCTTACAGGTGTGGCTCTTACTTCTAAAAGAGATTTTTCTTTCTTAAGAAGTGTCTTAATTATCGGAGGGTTTATTTCTCTTGGGCTAATCATCGCAGGAATGCTTTTTGGGTTCAATCTTGGGCTTTGGTTCTCTGTGGGAATGGTTTTCCTAGCAGGAGCAAGTATTCTATACCAAACTAACCAGCTCAAAAATGTCTATACAACAGAACAATATGTAGGAGCTTCATTACAACTGTTCGCTTCTGTAATGCTTCTATTCTGGTATGTTTTGAGAATTTTAATGAGCAGAAAAGACTAACAAAATATTTATAAAACACGAAGAAAGTCGGGAGGCTAAATCTTGATTCTCGTGTTTTCGTTTTTTTATTTTTTATTTAACCAATTTATTCTAAATATTATGTCATACGGACTTTTAAAAGGAAAAAAAGGAATCATCTTCGGAGCTTTGGATGAAAACTCTATCGCTTGGAAAGTAGCAGAAAGATGCCACGAAGAAGGTGCAGAATTTGTACTTACTAACGCTCCTATCGCTATGAGAATGGGAGAAATCAATAATCTAGCAGAAAAAACAGGTGCAGATATCGTTCCTGCTGATGCGACTTCTATGGAAGATTTAGAAAAATTATTTGACCATGCTATCGCAAAATTTGGGAAAATAGACTTCATTCTACACTCTATCGGGATGTCTGTGAATGTAAGAAAAGGAAAACACTACACAGAGCTCAACTACGACTGGCTGGAAAAAGGCTGGGATGTGTCTGCGGTATCTTTCCACAAGGTGATGAAACTCGCTTGGGAAAAAGACTGCATGAATGAGTGGGGCAGCATCCTTGCACTTACTTACATCGCGGCTCAGAGAACTTTCCCTGATTATAACGATATGGCGGACAACAAGTCTTACCTTGAAAGCATCGCTAGAACCTTCGGATATTTCTGGGGCGAAAGAAAAGTGCGTGTCAATACCATTTCCCAGTCGCCTACAATGACTACGGCAGGACAAGGGGTGAAAGGTTTTGATGGGTTTATCAAATTTGCAGAAGATATGTCTCCACTAGGGAACGCGACTGCTGCGGAATGTGCAGACTATTGTATTTCCCTTTTCTCTGACCTTACAAGAAAAGTAACAATGCAGAATCTCTTCCATGATGGTGGATTTAGCAATACGGGAGTTTCCACAAAAGTAATGGAGAAATACCAAGGATAAAAACAAAATTTTAACGAAAACACTCTCTGCAAAAGGGAGTGTTTTTTTGTGCAAAATTGACAAATATTTCTTATCTTTACCCTGTCTTAAAAAGACCTCTATTCATAGGCGTTTAGAAGGAGCTGAAAAAAAACCAGTATCTTTTATTAAAAAGTTCAGTATCTTTTGCTCAAAAGCTTAGTATCTTTTTATGAATTGGTCAGTATCTTTTTTTAGAAATATTTAGAAAGTTTTTTTAGACAAATAAAACCAAATTATTTTTTTAACCTTAAAATTTTAAAATTATGCCAGTAAAAATCAAAGCGGTGCAGAAAATAAATCCGCAAAAAAGAAATGAACCAGCAAAATGGTATCCACAAGCAATAGGCGATGGCGAAACTACCCTTAACGATTTAGCCGCTTATGCTTCTAGCGTTTCTACCGTATCAAAAGGTGATATTTTAGCAGTCTTAGAAACAGTTTTTGATAAAGCAGGTAAAGATTTGTCCGATGGAAAGATTGTCCGCATCGGTGAGCATTTCACGCTTCAAGTAAGCATCACAGGAACTCCGTCTGATAAAGAATCCGAAGTTAATGGAAGCAAAGTAAAATCTTCTCATATCCTTTTCCGCCCAGGGAAAGCGCTGAGCGATATGCTGAAAGTACTGACTTTCAAGAAATAATTATAATAAATTAAAAATTTACCCATAAAATTAAATACAATGGAACAAATAAAATTAAACAAAGAATGGAGAGAAAAACTCCTTCAGCGCTTTTTGACTTATGTAAAGATATATTCCACCAGCGACCCTGAATGTGAGGAAACACCGAGTTCTCCGCAGCAGTGGGATATTGCAAAATATCTTTTTGAGGAAATGAAAGCCATCGGTCTGGAAGATGTCTCTATCGATGAAAACGCTTATGTATACGGATTTATCCCGTCTAATATAGAGAAAAAAGTGCCTACCGTGGGATTTATCGCCCATTTTGACACTTCGCCTGATTTCAATGGTAAAGATGTAAATCCGCAAATTTGGGAAAATTACGATGGAGGCGACCTGCTTCTTAACCAAAAGACAGGCTTCACCCTCTCTCCTAACAAGTTTGAAAACCTGAAACAATACAAGGGACAAACCCTAATCACTACGGATGGAACCAGCCTTCTCGGAGCTGATGACAAGGCGGGCGTAGCAGAAATCATGACCGCTGCAGAATACCTCATCCAGCATCCTGAGATAAAACACGGGCGGATAGCTGTAGGATTCAACCCTGATGAAGAAATCGGAAAAGGAGCACACAAGTTCAATGTAGAAAAATTCGGTGCTGAATGGGCTTACACTATGGACGGAAGTGATGTGGGTGAGATAGAATATGAGAACTTTAATGCGGCTGGAGCGGTAATTAAAATCCACGGACTGAGCGTACACCCTGGCTATGCTTACGGAAAAATGGTAAATGCTGGGCTTCTCGCTGCTGAGTTTATCCAATCGCTCCCTGCTAACGAAACTCCTTCTACGACAAGAGGTTTTGAAGGTTTTTATCATCTATTAGACCTAAAAGCTGATGTTTCCGAAGCAAAACTACAATACATCATCCGTGACCACGATGAGCAGAAATTTGAAAACCGCAAGAAATTCATCGCAGAAAAAGTAGCGGAATTCAACCAAAAATATGGCGAAAATGTCTTTGAAATAGAGATAAAAGAGCAATATCTCAACATGAAAAAACAATTCGAAGGCAAAATGCATATCATAGAAGTGGCGGAAAGAGCCATGAAAAACCTTGGAATCACTCCAGAAGTGAAGGCTATCCGAGGCGGAACCGATGGTGCACAGCTGTCTTACATGGGACTTCCTTGCCCTAATATCTTCGCAGGAGGGCTTAATTTCCATGGGCCTTATGAATATGTTCCATTAGAATCTATGGAAAAAGCCACAGAAGTTATCATAGAAATCGCTCAAGAAGTAGAGAAATTATAAGGAAGCATCTTACAAATGCTCAGTATAATTTATAATAAAAATAAAACCCTCCGCAATGAACGGAGGGTTGTTTTTTAATAAGAATGATTCATGAGTTCTTCTTTATCGCTGTTATAGAGCCTGTATTCTAAATATTTAAAAGAATCTCTCGAAATGATGGTTACCCATTTTCTATACTTAAAGAACCATTTCATCCTTATGCTGCTGAAAAAGCCTTTGGTAAGGTATGCCCCCACAAAAGGATGTACATGCAGATAAAGTCTGCCTTTTTCGTGTGTCAGATAGTTTTTTATTGCTTCTTCCATTCGCTCTACTACCACAATAGGAGCACTTATTTCGCCTATTTCATTAGGATTTTCTTCTGTGGTGTCTATGACTTTTTCTGGTCTTACACGCTGGCGGGTAATTTGTATTAGCCCGAATTTACTAGGAGGAAGGATTTTGTGGCGGGCTTTATCCCTCTTCATTTCTTCTTTGAGATGGTCATAAAGCTCTCTGCGGTGGTCTGTATTACTCATGTCTATAAAATCTACCACGATGATTCCCCCCATATCTCTCAATCTGAGTTGGCGGGCAATTTCAGTGGCGGCGATTTTATTAACATTAAGTGCATGGCTCTTATTCCCCTGCCCCACAGATAGATTGTTTCCGGAATTTACATCTATGACATGCAGAGCCTCTGTATGCTCTATCACGAGATAAGCCCCCTTAGAGCTGGGAATATTCACATGTTTGCCAAAAGACTGTTTCAGTTGCTTCTCTACATTGTAGTATTCCAGAAGCGGTATATGAGAGTCATAAAACTGAACAATATTTTTACTTTCGGGAGAGATGACCTCCAGATAGTTTTTCATATCATTCACCATCTGTTTATCATCGCAGATAATGCTTACAAAATCTTGATTGAAATTATCCCTCAAAATAGCAGAAGCCCTATCCTCTTCACTTAATACTTTGGATGGGATTTTGTTTTTCTGAATATTCTCAAAACAGATATTCCATTTCTCTATGAGCTGGTTCATATCATTATGAAGCTCTGCTACTTTCTTGCCTTCTGCTACCGTTCTGATGATAACTCCGAATCCCTCCGGCCTGATGCTTTCTACCAATGTTTTAAGCCTTGTTTTCTCTTGGGAATCTTTTATTTTTTTTGAAACCGATATTTTTTGGTCAAAAGGAATAAGCACCATATATCTACCCGTAAGAGAAATCTGTGTGGTAACCCTCGGCCCTTTGGTAGAAATAGGCTCCTTAGTGATTTGGAGAAGAACCTCATCTCCTACCGAAAGCACCTTATCAATCGTCCCATGCTTATCTATTTCTTCCTCTATCGGAAAAGTCTTGAGACTGGGACTCTGCATTCTCTTACTCCGAATAGCTTTTAAAAGGTTCTGGTAAGTCCTAAACTCAGGTCCCAAATCCTGATAATGGAGAAAAGCATCTTTCTCATGCCCTATATTTACAAAGGCTGCATTCAGGTTTGGTGCTAATTTTTTAATCTTTCCTACAAATAAATCTCCCACAGCAAAATCGCTGCCTTGCTCCTCCACATGCAGCTCAAAAAGCCGCCCGTCTTCTATAAGAGCAATTTTAGAAGCCATATCTTCATGTGATATTATTAATTCTTTCTTCATTTTCTTTGGCTTTCTATTTATTTTTCTTGTTTATAATAATATTCTACTATAAATAAAACAAAATATAGCTGGCTGCTTCAAAAATAAAAACACCAACTATATTTCTATACTTTCGATTTCTAAACAACTCAGAAATTATTTTTTCTTTTTGTGTCTGTTTAGTCTTCTTCTTTTCTTTCTCTTGTGGGTTGCCACCTTATGTCTTTTTCTTTTTTTTCCGCTTGGCATAGTCTAAATGTTTTATATTTCGTTATTACTCAGTGAATTATTTTATCTTTACTCTTGTTTTAACCTTATCTACAAATGTTTTAGAAGGCTTAAACGCTGGGATATTGTGTGCAGGAATCTGGATAGATGTATTTTTAGAAATATTTCTACCTGTTTTCGCTGCTCTTGCCTTAATAATAAAAGACCCGAAACCTCTTAAATACACATTTTCGCCTTTATACATAGTAGCTCTTATTTCCTGCATAAATGCTTCTACTATTCTTTGTGTTTCATTTTTTTCTGTTCCTAGCTTACTTGCAATTGCATTTACTAACTCTGCTTTTGTCATTTCCTTTTTTGTTTTTATTTTTGGTGTGCAAATATATAAAAAATTTTGAAAACAATTCAACAAAATTCTGATTTTCTTTACATTGGTCAAAAATTACTGCTCTGGTACAGCCAAAATGCAAGAATATTACCATGGAGAACTTCCCAAAATCCATATAATGTGTGGATTTCGGAGATTATTCTCCAGCAGACCCGCGTGGAGCAGGGATTGGAATATTATATAAATTTCACCAATAGATTTAAAGATGTAGAATCTCTCGCAAAAGCCGATATAGACGAGGTTCTCCTCTACTGGAAAGGACTGGGATATTATTCCAGAGCTATCAATCTACACAAAGCCGCACAGCAAATCACGCAGGATTATCAAGGTGTTTTCCCAAATAATTACCACGAAATTTTAAAACTAAAAGGCATTGGGAAATACACTGCCGCTGCCATTTCCAGTATTTGTTTCAATGAAAAAAGACCTGCCGTAGATGGCAATTTTTACCGAGTTTTATCCAGAATTTTCGCTAATGATTTTGATATTTCAAAGACAAAAGCCCACGACTATTTCTCGGAATTAGCCCTTTTGATAATGCCTGACAGAGATTTTGGCGATTTTAATCAAGCCATAATGGATTTAGGAGCAAACATCTGCAAACCTAAAAATCCTTCCTGTGATATCTGCCCTGTTCATGCAGATTGTTTGGCTTTTCAGCTCGGAAAAACTGCCGATTTTCCTGTAAAAACAAAGAAAATCAAACCCGAAAATATGAATCTCACTTATTATTTTGTCCGATACGAAAATTCTTTTCTTATCAAACAGCGAGATGACAGCTCTATTTGGAAAAAACTCTACGATTTCCCTGATAAAGTCAATGAATTTTTAGAAAAACACATCACAAAAGAAGATGAAATTTCCCACAAACTAACCCACAAAAACCTTAATATCAAGATTTACAGCATCACACTGAGTGACAGCACTTTATTCCAAACTTTCAGAAAAGAAAACAATTTAGAAATATTAGACTTGAAAGATTTTGACCAAAAATCCTTCCCAAAACCTTTAGAAAAATTCATCAAATCGCTAAATCTCCATCGCCATCACTAAAATACTTAATTTATTCCCTTTATGCTTTAAAATTTCCCACGCTGCTGCACTCATTGTATTTCCAGTAGTATAGATATCATCTATCAGCAGAATATGCTTATTTTCAATATTTTCAGACAAAGAAAAATGATATTTTGTTTCTCCTCTATCAGCTTTATTTTTTTGAGCCTGAGCTTTGTGATAGCTCTCTCTTTGAAGTAAATCATGCCGAAAAGGAATCTCATAATATTCAGCAAGTTTTTCGGTAAATAAATGTAACTGATTGTACCCCCGCTCTTTAAGTTTCTTTGGATGAAGTGGGATATTTATCAGTAAATCAGGTTTTTCCGTTATCTCCATCCGCTCAGTAACCCAGCCCGCAAGAATCCCTCCTACTTTTTCTTGATTTCTATATTTTAGTTGATGCAGAATTTTTCTGGAAAGTCCCTTTTTATCAAAAAACATGAGAGAAAAAGCATTTTCCACAGGAAACAAAAATTGGGCTTTTTGTTTTAATAAATTTTCTCCAAAATCCCAATGCGTAAAATGTATTTTATCCAAACATTTTACACAGACAATTTCATTTTTGGAAATGATTTCATCACACTCCAAACAACGGTTGGGAAACAAAACATCCAAAAACATCAGTTTATTTTTTGTTTTCTTCTATGAATTTTATGTTTCTCATCAATCCAGCAAATTTCGTTCTTTTTACCGGTGATTTTCTGAATACTTCAGAGAATAATTCCTGCGTAAGCTCGCGCCATTCGGGTTTTCTTAGTTCGCCCAATTGTTCTTTTAAAGCAAATTTCGGCTGAGAATGCGGGGCAGAAAATCTATTCCAAGGGCAGACATCCTGGCAGACATCACAACCAAAAATCCAATCATCCATTTTCCCTTCAAAGAAATCCGGAATTTGGCTTTTCAATTCTATTGTAGCATAAGATATGCATTTGCTCCCATCAATCACCCTATCTCCTACGATAGCCTGAGTAGGACAGGCATCTATACATTTTGTGCATTTGCCGCAGTGGTCGGTAGTTGCGCCATCTTCTTCCAATTCTAAATCACAAATTATCTCGCATAAAAAGAAGAATGACCCATGTTTTTTAGTGATGAGATTTGCATTTTTTCCCACCCAGCCAATTCCTGATTTCCTTGCCCATGCCCGTTCTAATATCGGTGCAGAGTCCGTAAATACCCGAAATCCAAATTCCCCAATTTCCTCCTGCAGCTCTACAATCATCTCTCTGAGAATATCTTTTATTACTTCGTGATAATCCTCGCCATAGGCATATTTAGAAATTTTAAAATTATTTTCTGTATTCAGCTTATATTCAGGATAATAATTATAAGACAGAGAAATGACCGACTTGGCTCCCTCCACCAGAAGAGTTGGGTCAAGCCTTTTATCAAAATAATTTTCCATATAGCCCATTTCTCCGTTAAAGCCGGCTTTCAGCCACCGCTCAAATGCAGGAGCTTCTTCTTCTAAGAAACCTGCTTTGGAAATCCCACAGCCCTGAAAACCATATTTTTCAGCTTTTTGTTTAATAATTTCCGAATATTTTTTTACGTTCAGTCCCATATCTATATAGCGAAGGTATTATTTTTTATATATTTGACAAAAATTTTAAAAATAACTCATTATGACTATTCAAGAAATTTTAGATGCAGGAAATTATCATTTAGTAGATGTCCGCGAACCTATGGAACTCATCACAGACGGCGCCATAGAAGGAGCTTTGAATATCCCTTTAAGCGAATTGGAGGAGCGGAAAGATGAAATTCTAAACTTAGAAGGAAACATTATTTTCTTCTGTAAAAGCGGCGGAAGAAGCGGAAAAGCCGTTGATTTCTTCAAAGAAAAAGGCATCAGCAATATCTATAACGGCGGAGGATACAACGACCTTTCTAAATTGGTTTAATTTTTTATTCTCACGGCTCTACAATTACGCCTTTGCTAGAAAGTTCATTTACAATATTCTGCACATTAGATTGGTCTATTGCTTGAGACCCTTTCAGATGTAGTCTTACATTAAATTCCTCTTTCAAGGCATCTAAACAGGTATATTTCACACAGTAATCTAATGCCAGACCGACAATTTCTACATTTCGGATATTTTTAGCTTTAAGATAATCCGCCAGCCCTGTGTTTACCAGCCCTTTATTATCATAGAAAGCGCTGTAACTGTCCACTTCTGGATTTGTTCCTTTTTTTATAATAAATGTGGTAAATCTTTGCTCCAAATCAGGATGAAACTCCGCTCCTTGTGTCCCTTGAACACAATGTTCCGGCCACATTACCTGCTGAATTTCGTTTAATTCTATGATTTCGCCTACCTGCTGTCCATTATTCACAGCAAAACTCTTATGCTCCTTAGGATGAAAATCCTGTGTAAAAATCACCTCATCATATTTCCCTTCTTTTATCAATTTATTCACAAAAGGGATAACAGATTCTGCACCAGCAACTTCTAGGCTACCGCCTTTGCAAAAATCATTTTGGATGTCCACTACAATCAATGCTTTTTTCATTTTAAATTCGTTTTATTTTCAATATTACTAAATTATTGATAATTTAGCAAAAATTTTTTGACTTATGGGATTAATGGATTTTTGGAAAAAATTAGTAAAAGCGTATAAAGACAGCCAGATTTGGAATAAAATAGAGACCAGCGAGGACTTGAAACAGGCTTATAAAGATTCTTATGAGAAGCCTGTGGCTCTTTTGACCTGTGCGACGATGCATTTCAGAAGTGATTATATGATGGGAGATTTTGAAAAGCAGGCAAGAAGAATGGATTTGTCTAGAGTGAAATTTTATAAACTGAACTATACAGGAAATTCCAAACTAAAACAAGAATTGAGCAAAGATTTGGGGGTTCCGATAGAAACTGCCACTTTTTTGCTTTTCCGTGATGGACAGGTTATTTTCAAGAGACACGAAGAACTGATAGACATGGAAAGACTGATGAAAAAGTTATTTGAAGAGTAGAAATGTTTGATGAGTATCTTCTAAATACATTTGGTGTTTCGCCCTCATCTATTGAGGGATATAGGAAATACATAAAACCTCTCAAAGTGGAAAAAGGACAGTTTCTGCTGAGGGAAGGGGAAGTGTGTAGAAATACTTTTTTTGTGGAGAAAGGACTTCTTCGTTTATATTCTATCAGTAAGACTGGTAAGGAACATATTATCCAGTTTGCGCCTGAAAATCATTTGATTACAGACAGAAGTAGTTTATTTTTTGGAGAAAGTTCAGATTATTTTATTGATGCGATAGAGGACAGCGAAATCATATCTTTAAGCCCTGATTTTCATGAATATATGAGGAATAATGACCCTGAAACAAACGCAAAACAAATTTTGCTTCTGCATAATCACGCCAGACAATTACAAAAAAGAGTAAATCTTCTACTTGGGGCGAATGCAGAGGAGCGGTATTTGGACTTTATAAAGGTTTATCCTAATGTTTTCAGGAGAGTGCCACAGTGGATGGTGGCTTCATTTTTAGGAATTACGCCAGAGAGTCTAAGCCGAGTGAGAAAAGAAATCGCAAAAAAAGAGAGAAAAAATGATTAAATTTTATAAATATCAAGGGACTGGGAATGACTTCATTATGATAGATAATAGAAATCAGTCTTTTCCTAAAAATGATGTAGATTTAGTAAAAAAAATGTGCGACCGCCGTTTCGGAATTGGTGCCGATGGTTTGATTTTATTGGGAAACCATGAAAACCTTGATTTTCAGATGGTTTATTATAATTCGGATGGGAACGAAAGCACGATGTGCGGCAATGGAGGGCGCTGCATTGTGGCTTTTGCGCATTTTTTGAATGTTTTTGAAAATAAAGCAAAATTTAATGCAATAGATGGACTTCACGAGGCTGAAATCAATGGAAATGTAGTGAAGCTAAAAATGATAGATGTTCCAGAAATTGTTAAAATAAGCACTGATTATCAATTAAATACAGGTTCTCCGCATTTTGTGAGATATGTGGAAAATGTGCAAAATCTGGATGTTTATAAAAATGGATACGAAATCAGAAATTCTGAGCCTTATAAAAGAGAAGGAATAAATGTGAATTTTGTTTCTAAAATATATGATAATGAGGTGTTTGTGAGAACTTATGAACGAGGCGTGGAGGATGAAACATACAGCTGTGGAACGGGAGTTACGGCGAGCTGTCTTACATTTATGAATGAATTTGGTGGAGGAGAGGTTTCTGTGAAGACACTTGGCGGAAATCTGAAAGTTTATGCAGAAAAGCACGAGGCAGGATTTAGAAATATTTGGCTGGAAGGCCCTGCAGAATATGTTTTTGAGGGAAAATTTAAAATTTAATCGTATGAAAAAAATCATTCTGATAATCGCCATCTTATTATTTACCTTCGGCGGATATTTTGGCTTTAAATTTTACAAAAAATACAAAGGAGATAATGTGGCTAAATCGGGCTTTATTCTCATTCCAAGAAATGCCGATTTCGAACAGGTTTTGGATAGCATAAAACCTTATCTAAAAGATAATGAGAGCTTTAAATCAATAGCTTTGGAGAAAAATTTAGATAAAAACATAAAAGCGGGAAGATACCGCATCGAAACGGGGAGCAGCAACACCAAACTGGTAAATATGATAAAAGTGGGACTCCAGACTGAAGACACTTTTAGAATAAAGGATTTTGATGATGTCTATCAGATGATTGGGCGAGTTTCCCGAAAAACAGAAAAAGATTCTTTGGATTTTGTACAGGCATTTGATAAAATCGCTCTGTCCAAAGGATTGGCATCGGCAGAAGATTTAAAAATTTATTTCTTTTCGGATACTTACAATTTCTACTGGACGGTGACTCCAGAAGAATTTTTCAAAAAGTTTGAAAATGATTATAATAAATTTTGGAATGCGGAAAGACAGGCCAAAGAGAAGAAGCTTGGGCTTTCCAGAAACGAAATTTACGCTCTGGCTTCCATCGTTCAGAAAGAATCCGGAGGAAAAAAAGATGAACAAAAAACCATCGCTGGACTGTATCTGAACCGCTACAAAAAAGGCATGAAATTACAATCCGACCCTACCGTAATCTACGCTATAAACAAAGAACATAATTTTTCTAAAAACATTCAAAGAATTTATCATAAAGACCTTAGGCATCCTTCGCCTTACAATACTTACGCCAATGCGGGAATTCCGCCGGGACCTATCTGTATGGTTAATAAAAGCTCTATTGACAATGTCCTTGATGCAGAAAACAATGACTTTATTTTTATGTGTGCAGACCCTGAAAGACTTGGTTATCACAAATTTACCAACTCTGATATAGAACATGCCAAAAATGCAAAAGCCTACCATGAATGGCTCAATAAAAACAAGATAAAGTAAAAAAATTTCACTTTTTTATTTAACCTTTTATGATTTTCTTCATCTAAAGTAAAAATATAGAAAATCATATAAGATGTTACATACAGAAATAACAAGATTTTTAGGAAAAAAAACTGCCGGACTTACTTTTTTTCTGGCTGCAGCGACTTTTATAAATGCTCAAGAAAAACAAAGCATTTCAGGGCGAATTACTAATGAAAACGGAGCGGGAGTTCCCTATGCTTCGGTAGAATTTAATCATAAAAGCAACAAAGCATTAAATGATGCTGCCCTTACCGATGAAAATGGAAATTTTAAATTAAATTTAGCCAATGGAAACTATGTAATTACGATAGAAGCGATTAATTTCCAAAAGAAAACCCTATCAAAGGAAATAAATGGAAGTTCCAATCTCGGAAACATTTCTCTTTCTGCTGCTCCAGCCTCTTCCAGTAAAGAAAAGCAAATAGAAGCGGTAGTAATCACAGCAAAAAGCTCTCAGCCTTACAAATTAGAATTAGACAAAAAAATATATAATGTAGATCAGGACCTTATCGCAAAAGGCGGTTCTCTCCAAGATGTCCTCAGCAACGCACCTTCCGTAAGTGTAGATGCGGACGGCTCTGTGTCTATGAGAGGAAGTTCTGATGTAAAATTCCTTATCAACGGGAAACCATCCTCTATTTTAGGCATTACAGATGACACGAGCAACATTCTAAAAAGCATTCCAGCTGACCAGATAGAGAGAATAGAAATCATCACCAATCCTTCTTCAAAATATGAAGCAGAGGGAACTGCGGGAATTTTAAACATTATCTTAAAGAAAACCAATGCATTAGGATTTAATGGCTCTGTTAATGGAAGTTTAGGATACACTCCGTCATCAAGGCTGAATACCAACTTGTCTTGGAATTATGGAAAATGGACTTGGTTTGTAAACGGCGGCGGCGGAATTTCTAAAACCAAATCCGAAAGTTCTTCTAATATTTTCTATAAAAATACCGGAGAGCGTTTGGATTTAATAAATACCAACAAACCTGAATTTAAAAACTATAATTTTAGCAGTGGTTTTACTTTCAGTCCTACTGATAAAACTTCCATAAACGCTTCATTTACAGCAAACAGCATGTCTATGGAGCCTATAAGTTCCCAGCAAAATATTTCTAATATCACAGGAACTACTTTCAGAAATTCTACTGGAAAGGACGAAAATAGAAGTATCCAAGTGGATGCTGGGCTGGAACATAAGTTTAACCAAAAAGGGCATCTCATAAGCCTCAGCGGAAGTTACCAAAACACAATAAACGACTCATACAGTGATATTTCTGATAACAGAAACATTACCAGAACTTTATATCAATACAAAAACACCTCGGATTTCAGCCAAATTACTTGGTTAGGAAAGTTGGATTACGAGCTTCCTATCGGAGAAAACTCCAGATTTGAGGCAGGAGCAAGATACGATTACAGAGATAATGATATAAATACCTATTATGCAGGTTCTTCTGGCGGAGCTTTCACCACATTCAATGATGTGACAGGAAAAAATAATTACACCGAGAAAAATGCCGCTTTTTATGCCCAGTTCAAGAGTAAAATCAATAAATTCGGGTATCAGCTAGGACTTAGAAATGAAAATATTTTCATTAACATACAAACCAACAATGCGGGCGGACAAACCTCTAAAAGCAAAAACTACAGTGAGTTTTTCCCTTCTGTATTTCTCAGTTATGACATCACAAGCAAGAGCCAGTTCTCGCTCAACTATTCAAGAAGAATCAAAAGGCCTAAACATTTTGAAATTATCCCTGTGATAAGAATGCAGAATGACCCCAACAGATTCATGGGAAATGCCGATTTAAATCCTTCTTTTGTAAATTCTTTTGAATTCAGTTACAACTATACAAGAGCAAAATGGAACATCAGCCCTACGCTTTACTATCAAAGAAAAACAGATAATATAGAGATGGTTACAGAGGAAATGGCCTACATCAACCCACTTAATGGGCTGGCTTCCACCTATATCCTTTCCACGCCGTATAATTTGGGAACTGAAGACCGGTATGGATTAGACCTCAACTACAGCATCAGTCCAACCAACTGGCTGAGACTATTTGGTAATGTAAATTTTTATAGATATAAGAGTGAAAGCACCTATAACAACAACACCATTATAAACGAAGGAAACAGTCTAAAAGCAAGACTTACAACGAATTTCAGGCTTGATAAAACAATAAACCTACAGATTCAGGGGCATTTCAAAGGCGGACATAAAGATTATACAACCAGAAAAGAAAATTCGTATTCTCTAAATGCCGCTATTAACAAAAACCTTTGGAAAAATACGGCTACCATCGGGCTGAGCATTCAGGATATTTTTAATTCAAGAAAATTCAAATCATATACTGATTCCGACACATTTACAAGATATGCCGAAATGCAGATGATGCCAAGACAGATTATGCTTACTTTCTCCTATCGTTTCAAAAATGAAAATGCCAAAGAACAAAAGCCTCAAAAACAACTTCAGAAAGAACAAAACGATGAAGACAGCAGCGAAATGGTTTTCTAAAATGTTTGGCACATTTTTTGAATCATGGAAATTGATTTTAATTTAAATTTTTATTAACAATTATGAAAAAAATGATTTTTCCTGTTCTATTAGCAGGACTTTTCGCAGTGAGTTGTTCTAAAAAAGAAGAAACTAAAGCTGAGGCTCCACAAGCAGCAGAAACAGAGGCTGTTCAGCAACCCGCTGAAGAAGCTGCTCCTAAAAAACACATAGGAGTATTCTCTGGAAAAGTGCCATGTGCAGACTGCCCTGGTATTGAAACGAAATTAACTCTCAATGAAGATGGTTCTTTCGTTTTAGAAGAAACTTATTTAGAAAAGAAAGATGGAAACTTTACAGCTAAAGGTTCTTATGAAGTAAGCGAAGATGGTTCTTTCGTTACTGTAAAAGAAGAAGGCGCTAAGCCAGAAGACAAGCCAAGAGTTTTCCTAATCACTGAAGATGCTGCTTACCTTGTTGAAAAAGTAGGTGACCAAACTACAAAACCAGAATACAAACTGGAAAAAGGTAAATAAGGCAAATACTAATTGAACAACAGAAGAATCGGAGAAGAGTTTTTCCGATTCTTCTTATTATTTAAGCATTTATGCATCTTTTGATTTTTTGACAAAATAAATTGTAACCTTTTCACAAAATAGTTCGTATAATAAAAACGAACAGCAAAAGTTTAAAAATAAAAAAATGAGACAACTGAAAATCACCAAGCAGGTTACCAACAGAGAAACTGCTTCATTGGATAAATACCTCCAAGAAATAGGAAGAGTGGAACTAATTACTGCTGATGAGGAAGTTATTCTGGCTCAGCGTATTAGAGCTGGTGACAAAGCAGCTTTGGAAAAACTCATCAAAGCCAATTTAAGATTCGTGGTTTCTGTTTCTAAACAATATCAAAACCAAGGACTTTCACTTCCTGATTTAATAAACGAAGGAAATTTAGGGCTGATGAAAGCCGCTAAAAGATATGATGAAACCAGAGGGTTTAAATTTATTTCTTACGCTGTATGGTGGATTAGACAGTCGATTCTTCAAGCCTTGGCTGAGCAGTCTAGAATCGTAAGACTTCCTTTAAATAAAATAGGCTCTATCAATAAAATCAACAAAGCCTATGCGGAACTGGAACAAATCAACGAAAGACCGCCATCCCCAGAGGAACTAGCCGAAGTATTGGACATGAGCGAGGAGGACATCAAAGAATCCATGAAAAACTCCGGAAGACACCTATCCATGGATGCTCCGCTAGTAGAAGGAGAAGATTCTAACCTATATGATGTACTTCGTTCTGGCGAATCTCCAAGCCCTGATAAAGAACTGATGCTGGAATCTCTACAAATAGAAATAGAGAGAGCATTGCAGACCCTCACGCCGAGAGAAGCCGATTTAGTAAGGCTTTATTTTGGGTTAAATGGCAAACACCCTATGACTTTGGAGGAAATAGGTGAGACTTTTGATTTAACAAGAGAAAGAGTTAGACAAATCAAAGAAAAAGCCATTAAAAGACTGAAACACAACAGCAGAAGTAAAATTTTAAAATCTTATTTAGGAAAATAAAAAAATCTCCGAAAATTTTCGGAGATTTTTTTAACTCAAACCGCTGATATTTCCTTGTGCATCTATGGCCATTCCCTCTGCCATAGGAACTTCTGGAAGTCCTGGCATACGCATAATATCGCCCAAAATAGGAATCACAAAACCAGCTCCCGCTGCAAACTCAAAACCTCTCACTGTGACATCAAATCCTACAGGTCTTCCTATTTTTTTCTCATCATCACTCAGTGATTTCTGCGTTTTTGCTATACATACAGGCAGTTTATCAAAGCCCAAATCCTTTATGATTTTAAGGTCAGCTTTTGCTTTCGGTGAATAGACCACGCCTTCCGCTCCGTATATTTTTTTTGCTACAGCCTCTATTTTAGCCTCTATGCTTTCTTCTAATGGATACAAGAATTGGAAATCAGACTGCTGCTCTGTCGCTTCCACTACTGTTTTAGCCAAATCTCTCATTCCCTCTCCGCCGTGCATAAATTCATCAGCCAAAACAGCATGAACTCCCAGTTTAGCGCATTCATCTTTCAAAAACTTGATTTCTTCCTCTGAATCCGTAGCAAAATGATTAATCGCTACCACAGGCTGAAATCCATAATTCTGAGCGTTTTCTATATGTTTACAAAGATTTCCAAAACCTTTTTTCAGGTATTCTAAATTTGGGCTTCCGTACTCATCTTTTTTCGCTCCGCCATGGTATCTCAGCGCCCTGATAGTCGCCACTATAACATACGCATCAGGTTTCAATCCTGCATATCTGCATTTAATATCAATGAACTTTTCTGCGCCCAAATCTCCACCAAAACCAGCTTCCGTAACGACATAATCACCGAGAGAAAGCCCCATTTTAGTAGCGATAATGGTATTTGTCCCCTGTGCAATATTCGCAAAAGGACCTCCGTGCAGAATGGCAGGATTTCCCTCCAAAGTCTGAACCAAATTAGGTTTAATGGCATCTTTCAGCAGGATTGCCATTGCGTTTTCTGCCTTTAAATCTCTTGCAAAAACAGGCTTTTTATCATAGGTATAGCCCACAAAGATATTTCCTAAACGCTGTTTCAGGTCTTCAAAATCTTGGCTCAGACAGAGAATTGCCATCACCTCAGATGCAGGTGTAATGTTAAACCCTTCTTCCCTTACCACACCGTTTTTATCGCCCATTCCTATGACAATCTGACGCAGAGCTCGGTCATTCATATCCATCACTCGCTTCCAGACGATGGTTTTTGGGTCTATGTTTAGATTGTGTTTTTTACTTTGTAAATTATTGTCTATCAATGCCGAAAGAAGATTATTTGCCTTTTCCACTGCCGAAAAATCTCCTGTAAAATGCAGGTTGATATCCGCCATTGGGATAACTTGGGCATATCCTCCCCCAGCGGCACCGCCTTTGCTTCCAAAAACAGGCCCCAAACTAGGCTCACGAAGCACCAAAACGGCTTTTTTACTAATTTTATTCAGTCCATCACAAAGTCCCACAGATACGGTGGTTTTCCCCTCTCCTGCTGGCGTGGGATTGATGGCTGTCACCAAAATCAATTTTGATTTTTTAATTTTTTCTTCGTCGATGTATTTTAGAGGAATTTTGGCTTTATATCTGCCATAATATTCCAAATCTTCCTCCTCAATAGCAATTTTTTCTGCAATTTCTCTAATGGGTCTGATGTCTGCGCTTTGTGCGATTTCAATATCTGTCAGAAATTTCATGTTTATTATTTTTATTAAATGTTTTTATTAAAAAAATTCCCACCATTACAGCGGGAATTTTTCTCGCCAAAGATTATTTTTCTTCGTTGGCGTTATCTTGTTTTGGTTTATCCTCTTTCTTTTCTGGTTTTGGAGGTTTTGGTAAAAGAACTTTTCTGGAAAGTCTCATTTTCTTTCTGTCATCATAACCCATGAATTTCACTTCTACTTCATCGCCTTCTTTATATGGTACTTTTTCTGTTCTTTCCCATGCTATTTCAGAGATATGAAGAAGACCTTCTGTTCCTTTAGCCAACTGGATAAACGCTCCGAACTCCATTACTTTAACAACTTTACCTTTATAAACTTCGCCAATCACAGGCACGAAAGTAATCTCGTTAATCTGAGCCACCGCTGCATTTATTTTTTCTCTATCCGTTCCAGAAATTTCTATATGTCCTATTTCTCCTCTCTCTTCTATCGTGATTACAGTATCTGTATCTTTCTGCATTTGCTGAATAATCTTACCACCAGGCCCGATTACCGCACCAATGAAATCTTTCGGGATTTCCATCATCACAAGTTTTGGGGCGTGCGGTTTCACATCTGCATTTGGCTTATCTATAGTTTTCAGCATTTCGCCTAAAATGTGCATTCTACCATCTCTCGCCTGCATTAGGGCTTTTTCCATAATATCCATGGTAAGTCCTTGGATTTTGATATCCATCTGGCAAGCCGTGATTCCCTCAGCAGTTCCAGTTACCTTAAAGTCCATATCTCCAAGGTGGTCTTCATCTCCTAAAATATCAGAAAGCACAGTCCATTTTCCAGATTCTTTATCCGTAATTAGTCCCATTGCAATTCCTGAAACAGGTTTTTTCATCTGAATACCAGCATCCATAAGAGCCATTGTCCCAGCACAAACCGTTGCCATAGAAGAAGAACCATTAGATTCCAAAATATCTGAAACTACTCTGATTGTATATGGAGTTTCCTCTGGAATCATCACTTTTAAAGCTCTCTGAGCCAAATTACCATGTCCAATCTCTCTTCTGGATGTTCCTCTCAATGGTCTCGCTTCCCCTGTAGAGAACGGAGGGAAATTATAGTGAAGGAAGAATCTCTCATCATGCTGAGAAATTACAGAATCTATTCTGTTCGCGTCCAATAAAGAACCAAGCGTTACCGTAGTCAAAGACTGAGTTTCTCCCCTTGTAAAGATAGAAGAACCGTGAGCCGCTGGAAGGTAATCCACCTCACACCAGATAGGTCTTATCTGCTGATTATTTCTACCATCAAGACGGATATTTTCATTTAAAATCAACTGGCGAACCGCCTCTTTCTGTACATCATGGAAGTAAGTTTTTGCTAAAACTTCTTTTTCTTCCAATTCCTCTTCTGTATATTTTTCTAAAAACTCATCTACCACCGCGCTGAATTTATCACTTCTCTCGTGCTTTGCTGATGGGTCTTTTGCGATATCATAATATCTTTGGTAAGCATAATCCCATATTTCTTTTCTCAACTCCTCATCATGAGTCTCGTGGCAGTATTCTCTCTTTGTCTGAGCTTTTTCTATTCTTGCTGCCAATCTCTCCTGAGCTTCTATTTGGATTTTAATTTCTTCATGAGCGAAAGAAATAGCTTCTATCATTTCCTGCTCAGTGATTTCGTCCATTTCCCCTTCTACCATTACGATTGAGTCTTTAGAAGCCCCTACCATAATGTCCAGTTCCACTCCACTTTGTAGAGTTTCCCAGCTTGGGTTAATGCTTAGAACACCATCTTTTTTAATCACTCTAACCTCTGAGAAAGGTCCATTAAAAGGTATATCTGTAATAGCCACCGCTGCTGAAGCTGCTAGCCCTGCCAAAGAATCTGGCATCACTTTTCCATCGTAGGAAATTAAGGATATCATTACCTGCACTTCCGCGTGGAAATCCTCCGGGAAAAGCGGACGCATTACTCTATCCACTAGTCTCATTGTCAATACTTCATCATCAGAAGGCTTAGACTCTCTTCTGAAAAAGTTCCCAGGAACACGCCCTGCTGCGGAAAATTTTTCTCTATAATCTACTGTTAAAGGCAAGAAATCTACTCCTGGGTTTGCATCTTTTGCAGCTACCACTGTTGCTAAAAGCATAGTTCCGCCCATTTTTACCACTACTGCACCATCAGCCTGTTTTGCTAATTTACCAGTTTCTATGGTAACTTCTCTACCGTCTTTCAGTACGATAGTTTCTGTAATTGCTTGAGGTTTATTACTCATAAAATTTAATTTTTACTCCGAAATTTCTACTTTCGGACACCTGCGCCACTTCTTTCGGCAGGCATATTGTTAATACTCTATTAATTTTCGTGTGCAAAGGTAAGTTTTTTTGAGGGAAAATTTACCATTTTATTTAAAAATTAAAAAAGCAACCCAAAATACTGAGTTGCTTTTTTATGTTATCTGAATTATTATTTTCTAATTCCAAGCTCTGCAATGATAGCTCTATATCTGTTGATATCTTTCTTTTTAAGATAATCCAGAAGTCTTTTTCTCTTACCTACCAATTTTACTAGTGATCTCTCAGTAGCATAATCTTTGTGGTTAGATTTCAAGTGTTGAGATAAATGATTAATTCTAAATGTGAAAAGAGCGATCTGCCCTTCAGCACTTCCTGTGTCCTGTGCAGATTTTCCATGTTTTGCGAAAAGTTCTGCTTTTACTTCTTTTGTTAAATACATTCCAATATTATTTAAATGATTATTATGTATGAGGTTGCAAATGTAGCATTTTTTTTTTAATCACAAAAGTTTTTTCTATCTTTTTTGATAGGTATTTACAATAATATCAAAATATTGCGGAGAATACATACCTGTCATACTATATAATAACTTTTCTCTATTTGCATAATTTTCAGGAAGTTGGATATAATTAAGTCGATTAGCCACAATATGCCATATTAACTCTGTGCAGTATAATTTCTCGTCATTATCAATAACTCCACGATGGTCAAACGGCGTTTTTTTAGCCAAATATTTCTGAGCTTCTTCTACAATTTTTTTTCCTTGTTCTTTAGTAGTTCCCTTGGTTCTTACGACAAGGATTTTCTGAGGAGCAGAATAAACTAAAAATTCTTCTAATTTTTGTTCTTGCACCCCATCAAAATCACTGACATCAGAGGAAAGAGAATGGATAACATACCACTCATTATTTTTTTTATATAAAATCCCTGCATGAGTGACATCATAGGTGTTCTCATTCAAATTATCTGCGATAAAATCGCTGAAAAAACCATATCCCCTTCTCAATATGATATCGCCTTCTGATATCTGCAACATATCTTTTTGTGATAATCTCGCCTGCCCTCTGTCTTTTACAACCTGCTTTTGCTCTTGTTTTCTATCAAATAAAAAAAACAAATGGTAGCCTCCAAAAAGAAATAAAAAAAAGCCTCCCAAAATCAATAAATACCTTGTATTGAAATACTTGGGAGACATCAGTTTTATCTAATTTATCTTACTCTTCAACCGTAGTATTAGCAGTTTCCTCTGCTTCTTCAGAAGAATTTTCATTTAATTTTTCTTCTTTTTTAGCATCCTCTTTTTTGATGGTTACTTTCCACTTACCATCTATTTTCTTCAAATCAAGAGATTTCTCTTTTTCTTCTTGATCCATAGTATAATATACTTTCGCAGCATCTCCATCCTCTTCCACTTTGGTAATTGTAAATTTCCCTCCTTTTGCTTCTTCTTTAATTTTATTTTTAGCCAATCTACCCACCAAATCAAGCAGATCTGCTGTAGAACCATCACAATATTTCTTAGCCTCATCTACATCACCTTTATTCAAAGCGGTTAGAAAATCTGATGCTACAGACTTAGGCGAATTCCCTGAACATGCTACCATAAATAGCGATAAAATCAATAAAAGAAAATACTTTTTCATTGGTTTTGAATTTAAAATTAATTCTGCAAAAGTAGTATTTTTTTTATAAAAATCAAATTTTATACTGATAAAGATTTCATCGTATTGATTATTTAAAGTATCTTTGTGCGGAATATGAATCGGAAAAAATTTATACTATTGGGCATCGCAGCTGGGCTTGTTTTGGCTGGCTGTTCTAGTTTTGGGAGTAAATTATTAGGCTACAAACCTGATTATAAATTAGGTAAAATAAAGAAAATAATCTACTTCCAGCCCGCTGTTTTTCCTGAAATAGAAGAAATAAAATCTCCAACAAACCAAGCGTTTTTCAGTGCCGTAACTGACCAAATGAGCCTTTATTGCGGCAACATAAAAACCGTTCAAATGGATAGTTCTATGGACTATGATAATGTTGATACTGAGTATATTAAAGAAGTTGGAAAGAATAATAACGCCGAAGCCATAATCGTCCCAAAAGTCAAATATTTCAAAGTAGGTATTGGTAAATATGTGTTTTCTAATCAAGTATTGGTAAGCCTAAAACTCTATGACAGCGATGGAAACCTGATAATGGAGAACCAATACGACACCTACAAAGGCAACGCCAGACTCATAGGAAAAGCCGAAAACTCTATAAAAGTAGGAACAAAAGGAGCCATCAAAGATTTGATAAAAAATCTACGAAAACTCAAAATGTTTTAAACAAAAACTGCACTTACCAGCATAGAAATAACTCCTACAAAAATCCAGATTTTCAGTAAAATAGATGCTGCAAAGTAGTTTTTCTTACTTTGATTTCTTAATAAAAGCAAAACAAAAACAAGAAAAATAATCGTAACTCCAAAATAATACGAATGCAGACCCAAATCCTGATTTGTCAATATAAACAATGCAAGAAAACCTGCTGATAAAAAGAGCATCTGCACAAGTTTAGATGTTTTTTCAACACCATAAGCTATCGGAAAAGTTTGATAACCAAGGGCTTCGTCCGCTTCCCGACTGAGCAAATCCTTTATAATATCCATACTCAGCAGGAACAAGAACAAAAACGCCGACAAGAGGAAAATCCCTATTGTAAAGTACTGATAATAAACTAATACTCCAAAAAACGGATAAACAGAGAGCAGTACATAAGTGAAATTATTTATTAGTAAAATCTTGCTGAGCTTATGACTGTAAAACCAAATAAAAAACTGATAAACAATAAAATACAAAAATATTCGCCAAGAGAGATACAGCGAAATTCCCAGCGATAAAATATTCAAAATAAGATAAAAATAAAGGAAATATTTTTTCTTCAGAAAAGCCTGTAATCTAGCACGAAAGGGCTTAATGATTTTATCCTTTTCCTCATCATAAAACTGATTTATCAGCCCGCCAGCAGCGATGCTCATCAAGGAACAAAAGATAATTCCATGAATTTTAACATCTGTAAAATCAACGGTTTTAATTATAAAAAAAGTAAAAACATAAAGCGAAAAAGTAAGAAAAACCAGCCTGAAAATCCTCACTCCCAAAAGCAGACTGACAAACTGCATCGCCCTATGAAGAAAAAGGTTTTTCATTCAGAAATTGTTTAAAATCTGTAAATCACCTCTTTATGAAAACCTTTCAGCATTTTTTCAGCTTTCTGATAGTCCTTAGTAAAGCCTAAAATATAGCCTCCGCCGCCACTACCACAGAGTTTGAGATAGTATGCATTGGTATCCAGTCCCTTTTTCCATGCGTTGAAAACACTATCTGGAATCATCGGTCGGAAATGCTCATACGCCCATTTAGAAAGGGCTTTCATGTTCTTAAAAAATGGTGTCATTTCCTTGTTCAAAAAGGACTGAATGCAGGCATTATTATACTTGATAAACTCCTCTTTCAGGGTTTTTCTAAATCCTTCGTTTTTTAATTTTTCAAAGAAAATCTGAACCATAGGCCCTGTTTCTCCCACTACGCCAGAATCAATAAGGAAAATCGCACCTTTTCCTTCGTTTTCTTTTGGAATTTCCACTCTGCCCACATTTTCCTTGTTTTCTATCAAAATAGGCAGGTTCATGTAGCAGATTAGCGGGTCTATTCCAGAACTTTTGCCATGAAAGAAACTTTCCAACTCTCCGAAAACTTTTTTCAGTTCCTTCAATTCGTTTTTCCCGATTTTTTCAGGTTTATGCTGAACTACGGAATATCGGTCAAAAATAGCCGCTACCAAAGCCCCAGAACTCCCCACGCCATACCCCTGTGGAATATTAGAATCGAAAAACAATCCGTTTTCAATATCTTTCTTTAAAGCTGATAAATCTAATTTGAACTGCTCTGGAAGTTCTAATTTTGCTAAATATTCCCAATATTTTTTCAAAGATTCATTGGATTTTTTTTCAAACTCTGATTCGAGAGCAGAAAACTTGAAACAACCTTTATAAAAGCTGTATGGCAGGGTCAATCCCTGAGAATTTTCGATAATTCCATACTCCCCAAAAAGAAGAATTTTAGCATAAAAAAGAGGATTCGGCATTGTTATTTTATTTTTTATAAAATTGATTTAACTAATATATTAAGTGACCACAGAATAACCAGCACTCCCACGCCTATAAACATGGCTTTTGTAGGAAGTTTTCCTGCCAATTTTGCTGCTAAAGGTGCCGCCAACATTCCACCAAGAACCAGTCCCAAAATAACCTGCCAATGGCTCAGCCCTAAAAAAGCAAAAAATGTAAGCGCACTAGCAAATGTAATGAAAAACTCTGATAAACTGACCGTTCCTATCACAAATCTCGGTGTTTTTCCTTTTGAAATCAGTGTAGTTGTCACCAAAGGCCCCCAGCCTCCACCTGCAAAAGAGTCCAAAAAACCTCCAAAAAACGCCAGCCAGCCTACATTTTTCAGTTTTTTTGTCTCTTTCTTCTTTCCAAAAACCCTTACCAAAATTCTTACCCCCAATAAAAAGGTGTAAAATGCAAGTATCGGCTTGATGATATGGGTGTATTCCAAACTAAACATGGACAATAAAACCGCACCTGAAACCGCACCTATCACCCCTGGGATAATTAGGAATTTCAGGAGTTTTTTGTTCACATTCCCAAATTTATAATGACTTAGCCCAGATGCCCCACTCGAAAACATCTCTGCCGTATGGATACTACCACTGATAGCAGGAAGTGGAATTCCTACGCTCAACAGCGCCGCCGTAGAAGTAAGCCCATAACCCATCCCCAGAAGCCCATCTATAAGCTGAGCCACAAAGCCTATGAGTATCATCCAGTAGAACAACTCATCTATTTCCCCTACCAGCCATTTTATCCCTGTTGAAAACTCATCATAAGAAATAAATAAATTTAAAATATTCCCCAGTATCAGAATAAAAAAAGCAGCAATGCTTGTAAAAGCAATCTTCTTCCAATGACTTCCTGTATAGTCCTGAATATCAGCAGACTGAATATCATCTACTTGAATATAAAAATCATTAAACTCAGGATAAAGAGGCGCATTTATGAGGATTCCTCTACTTTTGGCTTCTTTGGCTATTTGTTTGGTTTGTAAAGTATCTTTCAGCGTTATGAAAACCAATTCTTGATTTTCTAAATCTGTTTTTTCAAAAGTTTTTTGGGAGATAGACAGATTAGCACAGACCTCTCTAAGCTCCTCTATTCTATCATCTATCTGTTCCCCAACCACCAAAATCTCCGAATCTGGAGCATTTTCAAGGATGTAAAGCACCTGCTCAAACGCCAATTCCCCACCGCCGACGATGAGTATTTTTCTGTCTACCATGTTTAGAAAAACAGGTAAATGCTGAGCTATATATTTAC
>CALHQK010000120.1 GCA_938037185.1 uncultured Riemerella sp. | reverse complement strand
AAATTTGGCGTTCCAGCCCCCGCCGATGGGGTTCCGAAGCCTAATCTTGGGGTTCTGGACTCCTCCATTGGGGTTCCGAACCTCAAATTTGGGGTCTAAAACCTCATCATTGGGGTTATTAACCTCAAAAATGGGGTTTGAGACCTCAGCGATGGAGTCCTGAACCCCAATGGAGGAGTCCAGAACCCCATCGGCGGGGTTTAAGACCTCAAAAACGGAGTCCGAGACCTCATCAGAATAGTTTTTAACCCTAAAAAAGCTGTCCGCAACCAAAAAAATATGGTATCTGCCCCCGAAATACGCCCTCTGCGATGATTTTTTGAAACAAAAAAAGAGAATAAAACCTTGAAAAACTTTTAGAAAAATATTTTGAAATGATAAAACAAGAAAAAAGCCCAGCACAGAAGTGCCGGACTCTTTGATATGAATAGGATTATTTTTTCTCTTTTGCAGTTCTGTTGAAAAACTGTTTCAGGTCGTTCATCTTGGTTTCAAAACCTGCTGAAGAAAGCCCTGCGCCAGCCTTATAGACTGTGTAAGAATAGTCTTGGGAAGAAAATTTCAGTAAGCCTTGCGTAAATCTCCAAATTTTTCTCTGTAAGTCTTGAGAAAAATTTTAGTAATGCTTTTACAATAGTTACTGCAACTTGGGTGTTTCTTTACTTAAATGACATGTCAGATAATACATATTGGGTTTTACGAATTATCTTCCCTTTAATGGGAGAAAATAAAGTCTGATAAAAAACTATGGTATCACCTTTTATTTCTCCTTGTTCTCTTTTATAAAAACCACTATCACCACATAAAAAATATTCCACCTTTATTTTATTGTCTTCTACTCGCCAGTAGCCAATATTAGGAGCATTTTCCCAGTTTTTATTAAAGGTATCGCTTGGCTTTATTGTAAAACCATCTCGAGAGGTAAAGAAAATCAGTCTTCCATCCGAGTAAAATTTAAGAGCGAAAGATGTAATCGACTTTCCCAAATAAGTCTTATCAAATACAAGCAGATTGGTCTCTTTAAATGGCGTTTTGAGCAGTTTAAAATTCGGACGCTTCGGTCTGCACATTCCGTTTCCCCATGTTCCTTTATGCATAAAAAAACATGAATTACATAATAACGCCCCAACAAATAATAATGTTAATTTTTTCATATTTAAATTCACTTCGGGATTATAGACATCCCTTTCTCTTAAGCATCTATCTTAAAGTCTTTCATTTTTTGAAATTAATTGAAAAAGATAAATTTTATTTGTAGGTTGAAACATTGTCTATTCTAAATATCGTTCCCATACATTATATAATTCATATAATCTTGTACCTTTTTTTGTTTTCTTAGCTAAACCAGATGCCAATATATAAATTACCCATATACTATTAAGAGCATCCTTTCCAAACCCTTTTATTACCATATGCCCTTTATCCATATGATACTTGCTACGAGTAAGATATTGTTCCCATTTTAAGCCTTCATGGTTCTTTATAAATACTTCTCCAAAATAAATCCCAATATCCACAGCTAATGAGCGGGTCTTTATTGTGATGTCCCAGTCTTGTATTTCTATATAATCTGGAACAGCAGTTCTCTTTTCTTTGTATTCTTTCTTTGAGAGCTTCTCAGTTTCTACATTCTCCTCAAACCACTTTCCGAGCATTTTCAGAGATTCTGGGCTGAAGTCTGCTTCCCAGTTTTCATAGCCTTTTGTAGTTTTTACTGCTTTTATCAGTTCTTGTAGTCTGCTTTCTTTGTTTTCCTCAAACCATTTAGCGTATAGCTTAAGTTCTTCCTTCGTCTTGGATTGAAAATCATAATCAATCGGCAAATTGTTTATGATTTGGTATTTCTTTCTATTTGAAATAGGAAAGGGAAAGGGAAATTTATCCAGCGTGTTTTTCATGAGATGCCAAGATTTTTGTTTCAGGGTTTCCATGTCTTCATGAGGAGGTAAAATATCATTGAGATAGACTTTAATTTTCCCAGGGTAACCCTTGCTGTTGTCATACGGAAACATTTCTTTCAGCCCTATAAAAGTAAAAACCACGATATCTATCTGATGCTGTACCGCCATAGAAAACGCCCCATTCCTAAAATTATCTAAAATAATAGATGTGTCATCCGGCACACCGCCCTCCGGAAAGAGAACTATACTGTGCCCCTGCCGTACTCTTTCCGCACATTTATTATAGACTTCTGCCCTGCTCTCTGGGTCTTTCCTATCTACCGTTACGCAGATTCTCTTGTATATTGTCCCAAAAATAGGAATTCTTTCCAGCTCTTTCTTGCCCACATAGCACAAGGAATGCCTCGGGAGGAGGATACATGGCAGAAGAACATCTATCATAGAAGTATGATTGGCGATGACAATATACTGCTTGTTTTTTTCTATCTCCCTGCGGGTTTCCTTTATCAGCTCATAGCGGAAGCCCATTCCGTAGAACATCCCCAGACACCAGATTCTTATCAGCTTATAACTCCACTGCGAAGTGCGCTCGTTTAAGGCAAAAAGATAAATGAAAGACCCTACGGAAAGTGTCATTACAAATCCTAAGACTACAAACCAAGCCCGCCAAATATAGACTAATATTACTTTCATAATTGTTAAAAACGATTGCAAATTTAACCTTTTAAATTGATTCTCTGCCTTGCCGTGAAAAATAAAATTGATTTCAAAAGAAATTATTTCTTATTTTAGCCCCTAAATTTCAAAACTATGATAGCAATTGTAGATGGCGGTGCCACAAAATGTGACTGGCTGATACTGGACAACAGCGGGAAAGAAATCATAAGAACCCAGACCATCGGCTTTAATCCTAATGTGGTAGATGCACACCTCATCCCACAAGAAATTGAGAAAAACGAAATGCTCCACTCCATTAAAAACCAAATGGAAAAAATTTATTTCTATGGTGCAGGTTGTGGATTTCCAAAAAATCAGGAAATTGTAAAAGAGCAGATACAGAAAGTTTTTGATACTGCACAAATTGAGGTAAAAGAAGACCTTACAGCGGCTGCCTATGCGGCCTATCGTGGGAAGCCTGCCATTGTCTGCATATTGGGGACGGGCTCCAACTCGTGCCATTTTGACGGCAGAGAAATCCATAGAGAACTGCCCTCACTGGGCTATCTCCTAAGCGATGAGGGAAGCGGATGTGCCATAGGGAAACTCCTTCTCCGCAACCGATTTATGAAAAAACTGCCGAAAGATTTGGAAAAAGAATTTGATGAAGTCTATAATCTTTCCGCTGGAGATTTAGTTCAGCAAATGTACCACAACCCGCACGCCAATGCCTATATTGCATCATTTAACAAATTCGTAGCAGAAAGGAAAAGCCATCCGTATTTCCAGCAGATGATTTATTCCGAAATGAAAAACTTCTTTGAACATCATGTGCTTCCGTATAAAGATTGTTTCTCGTGCGAGATTAACTTTATAGGGTCTATTGCATTTATCTATGAGGACATTCTGAGGGCGGCGGCGGCTTACTACAATCTGAACATCGGAGCTATTGTGCAGAAACCTATTGAAAACTTGGTAGATTACCACCGAAAATATATTTTGAATTTTGAATAACTTAAAAATAAAACTATGTCAGAAAGATTAAATAAAGAAACTGAAAACTTGAAAAAAGCTGCTCTGGACTATCACAGAGCCGAGCCCAAAGGGAAAATCCAAATGGTGCCGTCTAAACCCTACGCTACACAATGGGATTTGAGTTTGGCGTACTCTCCAGGGGTGGCAGAACCTTGCCTTGAAATAGAAAAAGACGCCTCCAAGGTCTATGAATACACTTCTAAAGGAAATCTCGTGGCTGTAATCAGTAATGGAACGGCTGTTCTGGGGCTTGGCGATATCGGTGCTGAGGCTTCTAAGCCTGTGATGGAGGGCAAAGGGCTTTTGTTCAAGG
>CALHQK010000119.1 GCA_938037185.1 uncultured Riemerella sp. | reverse complement strand
CAGGAGTGTTTTAATTAAAATGCAACCGCAGGTAAGCCCCCGCAGTTTGTTTGAACTAAAATGCAATTTTGTTTAATCCCAAAAAAGAATTTTCTTTAAAAGGAAAAATATACAAAAAAAAGCCCTTTTTAAGGGCTTTGGTTATAGAGTTATAGTGTTGTTTCTTCTGGTAGGTCTTCATCTTCATTCCCCATGGAAATGTTTTTTGGTTTGAGCTGATTTTTCAACAATTCTAAATTTTCGGTTCTGTTTCTAAAAATTTTTATCGCTGTGAATACCGCTTCTTTGAAAGACTGCTCGTCTGCTAAATCCTTCCCTGCGATATCATAGGCGGTGCCGTGGTCTGGCGAAGTCCTGATGAAAGGCATTCCAGCGGTATAATTGACCCCTTTTTCATAAGCAATGGTTTTGAAAGGCGTCAGCCCTTGGTCGTGATACATGGCTAAAACAGCATCAAAAACTCCGTATTTATCGGGCTGGAAAAAGCTGTCAGCTGGATAAGGTCCGAAGGTAAGAATTCCTTCATCGAAGAGTTCTTTTATGGCTGGTTCTATGATTTCTATTTCCTCATTGCCGATTACACCGCCATCTCCCGAATGTGGGTTGAGTCCTAAGATAGCAATTTTCGGTTTTGGGATAGAAAAATCCTTAAATAAGCAGTCGTTTATAGTTTTTACTTGTTCTTTTATTTTTTCTTTGGATATGCTCTGTGCTACCTTAGAAACTGGGATATGATGCGTGGAAACGGCTACTTTTAGGTTTTCGGTTACTAAGAACATAAGTCCTTTTTTTCTAAATTTCTCTTCTAAATATTCTGTATGGCCTGTGTGCCAGAAGCCGTGTTTTATCATTTCATCTTTGTTGATAGGGGCGGTTACAAGCACATCTACTTCTCCTTTCATCAGGGCGTTTGTTGCTGATTCCAAGGAGTCTATGGCCAGTTTGGTAGATTCTTCGGTAGGCGTTCCGAAATTTACATCCATTTCATCTTTTCGGAGATTTACAATGTTGATTTTTCCGTTTGCCGCTTCTGAAGCATGAGTAATATAATTGAAATTAAACTGAAGCTTAAAAACATTTTTTTGATAAGAAAATAATTTGCCAGACCCAAAAATAATGGGAGTGAAAAAATCTGTAATGTTTTTGTCTTTCAGTGTTTTTAAAATAACTTCTGGGCCGATGCCGTTGTAATCTCCGATAGAGATGCCTACTCTTATTTTATGTTGTTTAGAATTCATTTTTACTAAATTTTGGATGAAATACAAAGTTAATTTAATTTTATCAAAAATATAAATGAGATGAGATATTTTTAAAAATTTGTTTAATTTTATGCTTTCAATAATTATTTTTAAATGTTTACAGGAATTATAGAAGCTACAGGCAGAGTAGAAAATATAGAAAAAGAGGGAACAAATATTCTTTTTACGATGAGCTGTCCTTTCACAAAAGAGCTAAAAATAGACCAGAGCGTTTCGCATGATGGCTGCTGCCTTACGGTGTATGACATAGACAATCAGCAATATAAGATAGCTGCAATACACGAGACTTTGGAAAAAACAAATTTGGGAAATTGGGAAATTGGCACGGAGGTTAATTTAGAGCGTTGTGTCCTTATGAATGGCCGATTAGACGGGCATATCGTGCAGGGGCATGTAGACCAGACAGGAGTTGTAAAATCTATTGAAAATAAAAACGGAAGTCATTTGATTACCATAGAACACAGCGAAAAGGATGGATTTGTCACTGTTCCACAAGGGTCTATTGCAGTGAACGGCATCAGCCTTACTGTTGCCTACAGCGGAGAGAACGAGTTTTCCGTTGCCGTTATTCCTTATACTTGGGAATACACAAATTTGAAACATCTTTCCGCAGGAGATAGAGTAAATCTGGAATTTGATGTTATTGGAAAATATATTGCAAAACTAATTCGCAGACAATGATTTTAGGCTCTTACAGAGGGAAAAGTATCCGCACCAGAATCTTCTTTGGGTTTATGATTGTAAGTATCCTGAGTATCATCGGGGTTACTTCTATTTCATATTTAATCCTAAAAAAAGCAGCGGAAAACCAAAACAGAAAAGACCTGCTGAATACTGTAGAAAAGCTGATTGCATCGCTGGATTATGCGGTAAGCCATACTACAGTAACAGGCGAAAACATCACAATTATTTTAGAAAATAAAATTCTGGAAATCTCGGATATTAGTAAGCAGGACATCATTTTGTACGATTTGAGTGGAAAATATATTCTTTCTAATAAAAACCAAAGCCTCATAGCCCAGCAGAAAATCCCTGAACCGATTTTAAAAGAAATTTTAAAATCAGATAAAAGATATGATTTTGTGGAATATGATGGGAAAATAAAAGGAAATGTTACTTCATCGTATATTAAGTTGTTAAACAATATGTTAGAGCCGGTGGCGATTGTTTATTTTCCGTTCTATCACAATGACAATGCCTACTTTGATGTTTTTAATAAATATATAGAAATTTTAGTCGCTGCCAATATCATCATTATTGCTTTCGGTATTGGGCTCAGCTGGAGGATTTCTTACGAACTGACCCGAAATATCAGGCAGATTTCTGACCAGATTACTAAAATTAACCTTAATGAAAAATTAGAGCCGATAAAGTATTATAATGATGATGAATTTACTCCGCTTATAAACTCCTATAATAGAACTCTTTACATTATAGATGAACAGAAGGAGCTGCTGTCTTTCAGGGAAAAAGAATCTGCGTGGCGGGAAATGGCAAAACAAGTAGCCCATGAAGTAAAAAATCCCCTTACTCCGATGAAGCTCCTTGTCCAGAATTTTGAGAGAAAGTTTGATAAAAACGCTCCCGATATTGAAGATAAAGTCAGCAAATTATGCGTTTCATTGGTAGATCAAATAGACCTTATTGCTAAGGTTGCCAATGCTTTTTCCGAATTTACGCAGCTTCCTGAGAAGAAAAATGAGGTCATCAATGTTAATAACGAAATAAAATCTCTTATCAGAGTTTTTGACAAAAAGCATGAAATTCATTTTCAGGCTGATAGAGAAAATATTTTAATTAATTTTGATAAAGTATTTTTCCAAAGAATTATGACCAACCTTATTCTTAATGCCCAGCAGGCCGAAGATGAAGCCCGAAAGTTATCCATAAACATAGCGCTGGAACTTCTGAATAAAAAAATAAGCATCACAGTTGAAGATAATGGCGTAGGTATTCCCAAAGAGAAATTAGAAAAAATATTTGAGCCGAATTTCACTACAAAAACCAGTGGCACGGGACTTGGGCTCACTATGGTGAAACGAATGATAGAGGACTACAAAGGAGAAATCTCCATCCGCTCACAGGAAAAACGGGGAACAAAAGTTTTTGTTATTTTGCCTGTTAATATGTAAATTTTTATTACTTTTAGAGTTCTAATTTAAAAAAGGCACAAATAGCTGTTTTCTATTTTTTGAAACTTTCCCTATCCCAAAATAAAGGAGGGTCAATATGTAATGCTCTCAAATAGGTATAGCCTTGTCCACGATGATGGGTTTCATTTTCAATAAGGTATAATATCCATTGAGTAAAACTAAAGGTATTTTGGTATAAAGTCAATTCTTGGCTGTAATCAGTGATTTCTCCCCATTCTTTATTGATAATTTTGGAAGTCTTATCCCAAATAGAGAGCATTTCTGACTTGTTATTAGGAAAAGTATTTTCTATTATCTTCTGATGTTTATCCTTAAGTATTTCACCAAATACACCATCAACCAGCATTACAAATTCTTCTACCATTGCTGAAAAAGGGCGTAGGTTTGCAATACTAAACTCAAAAAGGTCTTTTTCAGGGAAGGTCTTAATAATATTGCGGGTTAGGGCACGAACATCTTGAAAATTAGTATATAATAAGTCAGGGGTTAATAAGTCTTTCATATAGTATTTTACTATTAAGATAAGAAACACAAAGGTAAATAAAATCTTCCATAAACAAAATACATTTATAAACAGAAACAATAAATTCAGATTATTTTCTTTTGTATATCCATGAGTTTATTATAAATTTGTGACTTTTACAAAAATCATAATATAAATATGGCACAATCACGAGCAAGACAAACCACGGAGGCGATAGAGAAAATATATGTTTCTATGCGCCATCTTTTTTATAGAGGTTCTTTCAAACCTGGTGGAAGGTCAGGGCAGAATATCAGAACGCTGCTTTCTACCATCAATCCTGAAATCTACGGAACGATGAACAATCCGAACAAGATAGAATTAGACGGATTGCTCTATGTTTTGGATAGGCTTCCAGAGGGAATAGAGGAATGTGCATTTATTCATTTGACTTCGGATGAAGGCTTTCACAAAGCGAGTTTCACGCCCATAGTCCCTAAAAAACGAAGAAGAAACTGCTACCGTATAGACCAGCACCAGATGAATATAGAGGTTCTGCTGGGTCGTTCGGAGATTTATGATATCCTTACTCACCTTACTTTTCTTTATATAGAAGCGGACAAAATCAGAAATATCGGTTTTGATATGGAGGAGGGCAGACCGAGAAGAGTTTGGAAAATAATAGAAGAAGTAGCCAAAGGAGAGAAAAAATTCACAAGAACAGAAAAAGAAACAGCGATTATCCATCTTTCGGCGCTGCTGGGAAGGTCTTTTGATGAGACTTTGGAGGCTTACAAAAAATTTGGAAGCGATGACAATCCAGACCGATTGTTCAAGATTGTCTATAACCTTGGACAAGTGAGTTTCCTAGACTGGGCAGAGGAAAGAGAACGCGAAATTTATTTTTCTGCGATATTACAGGAGCGCGTGGGACACCACCTTTTCGGAGAAAAATGGGCAAATACGCTTAAAGAAATTTTGGTTAAAGAAAATCTTTACCAAAGACCGCTTAACATCATCAGTGCGAATATGCACTCAGTGAAAAATATGCTTTTTGCGAATGATGCCTTGAAAAAAACTTGCAAAACAGGAATAGACTACACGCTTTACGAGGAAATCAGCAACAAAAAAGACCTTCAAGATAAGATTTTGGACTATGCTCTTTCTCAAGGGATGATTTACATCAATGATGAAAGCGGAAGTAATATAGATGTGCAAATCATTGATTTAAAGAAAACTAACCTAAAAAATACGCCTTTCGCGGAAGCTGGTTTCTCTGGCGAAGATGTTTTGATAGTTTTTGATTATGCCTTTGGAGAACAGGCTTACGAGATTATGGACGAGCTTCTGCGCCCATTCGATGTGAAA
This sequence comes from uncultured Riemerella sp., assembly GCA_938037185.1. Lineage (GTDB taxonomy): Bacteria > Bacteroidota > Bacteroidia > Flavobacteriales > Weeksellaceae > JABCPE02. The sequence goes on along the minus strand of CALHQK010000119.1, from coordinate 2,881 downwards.
GGAGAGGAGTGCAAACTCAATGTGAAATCCATCTCTATCATGGGTAAAGCGGGAATTCTTACAGGAGAAAAAGGCGATATCATGATTCCTACATCGCATATTTTTGAAGGAACGGCGGACAATTATCCATTTGAAAACGCACTGAAATTGGAAGATTTCCAAGATTCAGAACTGAAAGCCTTTGAGGGAAGTATGGTTACTGTTTTGGGAACATCACTTCAGAATAAGGATATTTTGTCATACTTCATGAATACATCGTGGAAGTCTATCGGCCTGGAGATGGAAGGTGCTCATTATCAGAAAGCTATACAGGTGGCTTCTAAAATCCGCCATCATATCAATGAGAATTTATTCTTATGCTATGCTTACTATGCTTCTGATAATCCACTAGAAACAGGAAGCACACTTTCTTCGGGAGGGCTGGGGCTTACAGGAGTGAAGCCTACTTATTTGATTACATTACGAATTTTAGAGAAAATTTTGAAATACCATTAATATTTATCATATTGTTTTTCAATAGTTTAATTTAGATAAATAAAATTTATTACTGGGATAATGTTGTAAAGTGAAAAAGTTTTCATAATTTTGCGCCTCAGTTATGGTTCCGTGGCCGAGTGGCTAGGCAGTGGTCTGCAAAACCATCTACAGCGGTTCGAATCCGCTCGGAACCTCAATAAACTTAAACAATCGCTTGTAAATTAATGTTTTACAAGCGATTTCTTTTTTAAGGTGACAAATTGTGTGTAATATAATAATATTATAAGCCAATTTAAAAGACAAGAATTAGAGTTTATTTCAAATTCTTAAGTCAAAATAGAAAGACCTCAAATTTTAAATTGATGTTTTTTTGTTAAGTATTAAAGACAGAAAAATATATTTTTTTTATTTTTTTTCTTGATATTCAAAAAAATGATTATATTTGCACACTGAATTGAAAAATAGTTTAAACATAAAATAATTTAAATCATGGCAAAGGAAACGTTTAATCGTAGCAAACCGCATTTGAACATTGGTACTATTGGTCACGTTGACCACGGTAAGACTACTTTGACTGCTGCAATTTCTAAAGTGTTGTCAGACAAAGGATTGGCTGAAAAGAGAGATTTCTCTGCAATTGACTCAGCTCCAGAAGAAAAAGAAAGAGGTATTACAATTAATACTTCACATATTGAATATGAAACAGAAAACAGACACTATGCCCATGTAGACTGTCCTGGTCACGCCGACTATGTTAAAAACATGGTAACTGGTGCTGCTCAAATGGATGGAGCTATCCTTGTGTGTGCTGCAACTGATGGGCCTATGCCACAAACGAGAGAGCATATCTTGCTTTGTCGTCAGGTAAATGTTCCAAGAATCGTTGTGTTCATGAACAAAGTGGATATGGTGGATGACCCAGAATTGTTAGAATTGGTAGAGCTTGAGTTGAGAGATCTTCTTTCTTCTTATGAATATGATGGAGATAACTCTCCAGTAATCAAAGGTTCTGCTCTTGGTGCTCTTAATGGTGAGCCTAAATGGGTTGCTACGGTAGAAGAATTGATGGATGCTGTAGATAACTGGATCGAGCAACCAGTGAGAGATCAAGATAAACCATTCTTGATGCCGATAGAAGATGTATTCTCTATTACAGGTAGAGGTACTGTAGCTACAGGTAGAATTGAGTCTGGTGTTATCAATACAGGTGATCCTGTTGATATCATTGGTATGGGGGCTGAGAAATTAACTTCTACTGTAACAGGAGTAGAGATGTTTAGAAAAATCCTTGACAGAGGAGAGGCTGGAGATAATGTTGGTCTATTGTTGAGAGGTATCGAGAAAACTGATATCAGAAGAGGTATGGTTATCGCTAAACAAGGATCTGTAACTCCACACAAAAAATTCAAAGCTGAGGTTTATATCCTTTCTAAAGAAGAAGGAGGAAGACACACTCCATTCCACAACAAATATCGTCCTCAGTTCTATGTAAGAACAACGGATGTTACAGGTGAAATCTTCTTGCCAGATGGTGTAGAAATGGTAATGCCTGGTGATAACTTGACTATTACAGTAGAATTGTTACAACCAATCGCTCTTAATGTAGGTCTTAGATTTGCGATTAGAGAAGGAGGTAGAACAGTAGGTGCTGGTCAGGTAACTGAAATTTTAGACTAATCATTTAGTATAAAAAAGTTTTCCCGAAAGGGAGCTTTCGGGAAAACTTTTTAAATTTAAAATTAAACTACGGGCATCGTCCAATGGTAGGATACCGGTCTCCAAAACCGTTGATCTGGGTTCGAATCCTAGTGCCCGTGCAATTTAGACTAAGGTATTTGTTTTTTTATTAAATAGAAAATTCCTTAGTTTTTGTATTTTAACTGAACATTTAAAAAGTATGGGTTCATTAATTAATTTTGTCAAAAGTTCTTTTATAGAATTCAAAGAAAATGTAGAATGGCCAAAATGGGCTGATTTACAGTTATCTACTATTGTAGTGAGCGTTTCTACATTAATATTGGCTTTATTCACATTTGGAGTAGATACATCTTTTAGTTTAACTATTAGAAATCTATATTCGTTATTTATAGGATTGTTTAATTAAAATTATTTTCCATGAGTGATTTAAAATGGTATGTGCTAAAAGCAGTGAGCGGACAGGAAAATAAAGTGAAATCTTATATAGAAACTGAGGTTAGAAGATTGGGGTATGAAGCTTTTGTTACTCAAGTTGTGATTCCTACTGAGAAAGTAGTCCAAATGAGAAATGGAAAAAAGGTTTTAAAAGAAAGACCATATTATCCAGGATATCTTATGGTGGAGGCTGACCTTATGGGTGAGATTCCGCATATGATTAAGAATATACCAGGGGTTATTTCGTTTTTGAGTTTGACAAAAGGAGGAG
>CALHQK010000118.1 GCA_938037185.1 uncultured Riemerella sp. | reverse complement strand
TCCCAAAGCATTTCCTATGTAGGATATTTAATTTCCTACCTTTCCCATTGAATAGTTTTCATCTCCTTGGTTAAGTTCTTATAAACTTCACAATAAACCACCTCTCCCAAACTTCCGCGCACATTACCTAAGCTTCCGCACACATTGCCCAAGCCTCCGCACATCTCTCCCAAAGCATTTTCTATGTAGGATATTTAATTTCCTACCTTTCCCATTGAATAGTTTTCATTTCCTTAGTTAAGTTCTTATAAACTTCGCAATAAACTACCTTTACCAAGCTTCCGCACACATCGCCCAAATCTCCGCGCACCTTTCCCAAAGAACGGCGCTCCTCTGCGAAACTTCCGATCACCTCATCTGCCTTTCCGCGCAGGTAGAATGTTTAGGAGTTCATCTAAACTTAACTAATTCTTCCCCATTTGTTTTTGCCTTTGTATTGTTTTATGTAGTAGTTTTTCAGGGCTTGGTGCTGTTCCTGCTGGAGCGAAGGGTCGGCACGGAGGAGCGCCTCTACGGTATCTTTTGCAGCCTTGATGATGTGCCCGTCTTGGGCTAAGTCCAGCCTTTTGAAATCCACCACGCCGCTCTGCTGGGTGCCGAGGATATCGCCCGGCCCGCGGAGTTTCATATCCACTTCGGAAATCTTAAAGCCGTCGTTGGTCTCGCACATGGTTTTTATTCGGGTTCGGCTGTCGGAAGACATTTTATCCGAGGTCATCAAGATGCAGTAGCTCTGCTCGGCGCCTCTTCCCACTCTTCCTCTTAGCTGGTGAAGCTGGGAAAGCCCGAAACGCTCGGCACTTTCTATAATCATCACGGAGGCATTGGGAACATTCACGCCGACTTCTATCACCGTAGTAGCGACCATGATATTCGCCTTCCCTGAAGCGAAATACTGCATCGCCTCATCTTTTTCCTGTGGTTTCATCTTTCCATGAAGCATGGTAACGGCATAGTCTGGATAAGGAAACGCCTCGGAAACCCGCTCAAAGCCGCCCATCAAGTTTTCATAATCCAAAGCCTCACTTTCCTCAATCAAAGGATAAACGAAATAAACCTGTCTGCCCTTGTCGATTTCATCTTTGGCAAAACGAAATACCGAGTTTCTGTCTTTTTCTCGCCGATGAGCTGTGATGATGGGCTTTCTTCCCATCGGGAGTTCATTTATCACAGAAACATCCAGATCCGAGTAAAAACTCATCGCCAGCGTTCTTGGAATAGGCGTGGCAGTCATGATGAGAATATGCGGCGGAATTTTGTTTTTCATCCAAAGTTTTGCCCTTTGTTCCACACCGAAACGGTGCTGTTCATCGATGATGGCAAGACCGAGGTTTTTGAATTTAACCTTGTCTTCCAGCACGGCATGGGTGCCGACCAAAATATGAAGAGTTCCGTTTTCCAGCTCCGAGTGGATGATTTTTCGTTCAGCGGTTTTGGTAGAACCTGTTAAAAGTCTGATGTTTACGCCCGTTCCGAAAAGCGCCTCGGAAAGGCTGTTGAAATGCTGCTGCGCCAAGATTTCCGTAGGAGCCATCATACAGCTTTGGAAGCCGTTGTCTATGGCTATCAGCATCGAAAGCAGCGCCACCATGGTTTTCCCTGAGCCTACATCTCCCTGCAGAAGGCGGTTCATCTGTATAGGGAGCCTCATATCGTTTCGGATTTCTTTTAAAACTCTTTTTTGGGCATTGGTAAGCTCAAAAGGCAGTCTGTTTTGATAAAAATCATTGAAAAAATCGCCCACCAAAGGGAAGGGATTTCCCACTGCCGAAGTCTTATTGTATTGTTTTTTCAAAGCATAGCCGAGCTGAAAAAAGAAAGCTTCCTCGAATTTCAGCCGTCTGTCCGCCTGTTCAAATGCCGAAGTATCTTTGGGAAAATGAATATTGACAAAGGCCTCCTGCCTTCCCATGAGTCTGAGCGACTGGAGGAGGCTTTGAGGCAGATTTTCCTGCACAAGTCCCGTGACATGCCCAAGAATATGCGCTTGGATGCCTTGGAAAAATTTTTGATTGAGCCCTCGTTTTGTGATTTTCTCACTGCTCGGATAGATAGGGCGAAGTCTGAGTTCTTTCTCTCGTTTTTCTTCCAGTTCTATCTCTGGATGCGCCATAGAAAACTGCTGTCCGAAGAGACTGACTCTTCCGAAGATGTATAGTTCTTTATTGAGCGGAATCTGGTCTTTCAGCCACTGGGTGTATTGGAACCAAACCAAATCCAAAGCGCCTGTCTCATCGCGGAACTTCGCGGAGAGCCTTTTTTGTCCTCTTCCGTAGGTGATTTCCTTTAAATCATAAATTTTTCCTTTCAGCTGGATTTCTACATTTTCTTCCTTTAAATCTGCTACTCGGTAGACCTTGCTTTTATCCAAATACCGCAGAGGGAAGAAATAGAGAAAATCCTCCACGGTGGAAATTCCCAAAACATTTTTAATCAGTTTGGAGCGTTCAGGGCCGATGCCTTTTAGATATTCTATGGGAGTAGATAAATCCAAAACTATCTTCCGATCATTTTCTTTATTGCATTGAGCTTCATCAGTGCTTCAATGGGTGTTAGAGTATTGATGTCTATCTTGGTGAGTTCTTCGCGGATGTTTTCCAAAACAGGGTCATCCAGCTGGAAGAAAGAAAGCTGGATATTTTCTTCCGTAACGCGCTTTATCTTTTCTGTGGTTTTCTCTTGACTTCTGCTCTCTTCCAGAGTTTTTAGAATTTCTCTGGCTCTGGCTACCACCTTTGCCGGCATTCCCGCAAGTTTCGCCACATGAATCCCAAAACTGTGTTCGCTGCCGCCTGCTACCAACTTTCTAAGGAAAATAATATTTCCTTTGTTTTCCTCAATGGAGACATGGAAGTTCTTTATCCGCTCAAAAGTTACCTGCATTTCATTCAGCTCATGATAATGGGTCGCAAACAGCGTTTTCGGCTGTGCAGGGTGCTGGTGGAGATACTCCGCAATAGCCCAAGCGATGGAAATCCCATCATAGGTGGAAGTCCCCCGCCCGATTTCATCCAGCAGGATAAGACTCCGCTCCGTGATGTTATTGAGGATATTGGCAGACTCATTCATCTCTACCATGAAAGTAGATTCTCCAGCAGAAATATTATCCGAAGCACCTACCCGAGTGAATATTTTATCCAAAATCCCAAGTTCGGCATGCTTAGCAGGAACAAAACTTCCTATCTGTGCCAAAAGACAGATGATGGCTGTCTGCCGAAGAATAGCCGACTTACCGGACATGTTTGGCCCCGTTACCATGATAATCTGCTGAGTCTCTCGGTCAAGGAAAATATCATTCGGGATGTATTTTTCTCCCAGCGGGAGGGACTTCTCTATCACGGGGTGCCTTCCTTCTTTAATATCTATACCGAAACCATCATTTAGTATAGGTTTTACATAATTTTCTGCAACGGAAAGTTCGGAAAGGCCTACCGCGCAGTCTATCTCTGCTATAATCTTAGAGTTCCTCTGGATGCTGTCTATATAGAGCATGACCTCACTGCACACCTCTCTATACAGCTGATGTTCCAGCTGGGAAATTCTTTCCTCTGCGCCGAGTATCTGGCTTTCGTATTCTTTCAGCTCTTCTGTAATGTACCTTTCGGCATTTACCAAAGTCTGTTTTCTTATCCACTCCTGCGGGACTTTGTCCTTATGAGTGTTTCTCACCTCTATATAATACCCGAAGACATTATTAAAATCTATTTTCAGGCTGGTTATTCCAGTTTTTTCTATTTCGCGCTGGCACATTTCTTCCAAGAAGGACTTGCCGCTTGCCTGTAAGTTTCTCAGCCTGTCCAGCTCCTGCGAAATTCCCTGCTTAATGACATCTCCTTTACTGATATTTACCGGAAGCTCTTCGTTCAAGTGGTTTTGAAGATAGGTAATCAGTTCGGTATGGCTGTCCAATGGTTCTATCCACGCCAAGACATCATGATGAGTTCCCAGCAGGGATTTGATTTGATGGATACTTGCCAGACTATCCCGAAGATAGCCCAGTTCTTTCGGGGTGATTTTCTCCGCAGCCAGTTTGCCCAGCAGCCGGTCTAAGTCTGATATGGATTTCAGGTTTTCTAAAACATCATATTTCAGGTTTTCTTCTTTATTGAAAAACTCTATCAGCGAGAGGCGCCTGTTGATTTCGTTCACGGATTTCAGGGGGAGAATAAGCCTACGCCTCATCATACGCCCTCCCATAGGAGTAGCGGTGCGGTCTATAATGTCCAGCAGGCTTTTCCCTTCATGGTGGCTGGGATAGACGATTTCCAAATTCCGAAGCGTAAAATTATCCATCAAGAGATAATCTTCCTGCGGAATGCTCTGTATTTTGGTAATGTGCTGAAGAAGCGCATGGTGGGTATCTTCTACCAAGTAGGCAAAAACAGCTCCTGCGGCAGCAACTGCCAGTTTATTTTCTTCTATACCGAAGCCTTTCAGGGATTTGGTTTTGAAATGCCCTGTAAGTTTCTCATAGGCGTAGTTATACTGGAATGCCCAGTCTTCCAGCGGAAAACTTATTTTGTCTTTCAGCTTTTCGGGGAGGCTGGTTCCGCGCTGGTAGATGATTTCGCTCGGAGCAAAGGTGTGGGCAATGTGCAGCAGCTTCTCCATATTTCCCTCAGAAACAAGGAACTCCCCCGTGGAGACATCCACCAGTGCTATTCCGTATTTGCCTTTCTCTTGGTGGATGGACATCAGGAAGTTATTCTCGGTAGAGGTCAAAATCTGCTCATTGAAAGTAACACCTGGGGTTACCAGCTCTGTAACGCCGCGTTTTACAATGCCTTTCACTAGTTTGGGGTCTTCCAGCTGGTCGCAGATGGCCACACGCATACCCGCCCTTACCAGTTTGGGAAGGTAGGAATTGAGCGAATGATGCGGGAAGCCTGCCAGCTCGGTACTCTCGCCACCGTTGTTTCTCTTGGTGAGGACTATCCCGAGGATTTGGGAAGTTCTCACGGCATCCTGCCCAAAGGTTTCATAGAAATCTCCCACCCTGAAAAGCAGCACTGCATCTGCATACTTCGCTTTTATTGCATTATACTGCGCCATCAGAGGGGTTTCTTTCGTGCTTTTTGCCATACTGCGTTCTTGTTTTTACTTTTTCAGCTACAAAAATAGTAATTAAAATCTTGCTGAGGAATTTTTACTTCCCATATTCCTCATTTCTATAGAAACAGCGGGAGGGTCTGCTCCTATAATCCGAACAGGCCAACCGAACAATGCTGTTCTATGTGACTGAATAGTACTATTCGATGTGACCGAATAACGCTGTTCAATAGGAATGAATAACACTATTCGAAGCGGGTAAATAACACTGTTCAATAATCCTGAACAAAAAAAAGCCCCCAGCAGAGCTGGGGGCTCCCACTTATTAACAATTTAATAAATGGAGCTATGAAAAAGACTTTTTTAATTAATCACTACCGTTCCGTTGAACACCTCCGTTCTCGGCTGTTTCAGAAGAGGTTTTCCGGAGGAACTCTGCGTGGTAATGCTCAGTTCATAGTTGCCGGCAGGAAGGCTGTCCGGCACTAATATCAGCAGGCGGGAAGGCTCATTGAGGGCGATGTTTTCCGCCGGCACTTTGGTTTTTGCCTTGGTATCCATATTGGTAAAGTAGATACCGCAGTCTGTATGCTCTCCCGCAATCTTGATGTACGAACCTTTGATTTCCGCTGTCTTGCCTTTGGTAAGCGAGCCGCTGGTATTGTTATTTGTAGTATCTACCAAGGTAAATATAGCCATAGGGCTGGACTGCTCGCCGAGTATCTCCACTTTGGTCTTGGCAATGCTCTTTCTCAGCTCTGCGCCTTGGGTCATATTCACATAGATGCTGTGCTTTTCCTTGTCCCAAGTCTTGTCTTTGAAGACGCCCTTTATCATCGGGCGGGCTACCACGAAGCCCATATTTACGCTGTTGCCGTTGAGGATTACCTCTTCTGACTTGCGGAAGAAACGCGTGATGATGTCCAGAGCGGTCTCCTCCTTTATCTCCATACCCTCCTGTTTGAGCAGGGCGATGATGTCACTTATATTCAGGCTGGCGTTAATCACCGGCACTGCTACGAAATCCGAAGTGTCTGCTGTCAAAGGGTTGTCCCTGAGCCATGCTCTTAAAATGTGATTCATAATGATG
>CALHQK010000117.1 GCA_938037185.1 uncultured Riemerella sp. | reverse complement strand
AGTAGTAGAAGGGGAGGCGAAGCCATTTAGAAATATAATGGTAAAATTCTATGTGAATGGAGATGTAAATCCTGAAAAGGCAAGAAAAGCAGCAGATTTGTCCTTTGCGAAATACTGCTCTGTTTCTAAAACACTCGAACCTAATGTAAAGGTAGAGTATCAAATATATGTGAATGGTATAAAAGTAGATTAAAAATGTTTAGAATTTCTGAGATTGAGACTTTTTTTCCAGAGAAAATACTGACAAATGAAGATTTACAAAAGGAATTTCCAGAGTGGAGTCCAGAGAAAATATTTAATAAAGTAGGAGTAAAACAAAGGCATATTGCCAATAAACATGAAACCGTGCTGGAACTAGCAGTAAAAGCTTCCGAAAACCTATTAAAAAAAATAGATAAAAATGAAATAGATTTTATTCTATTTTGTACTCAAAGTCCTGATTATCATCTTCCTACTACGGCTTGTATCTTGCAGGACAGATTGGGACTGAGAAAGAATATAGGAGCTTTGGATTTTAATCTTGGGTGTTCTGGCTTTGTCTATGGTCTGAGCATAGCAAAAGGGCTTATCGCAACAAGTGTAGCTCAAAATATTCTATTGGTAACAGCCGAAACTTATACTAAATATCTTAGAAAATCTGATAAATCTAACCGAACCATTTTTGGGGATGGAGCGGCGGCTACTTTGATACAAAAGGATGAAACCAAAGAGAATTTTCAATTCATTTTAGGGACAGATGGTAGCGGATATGATAATCTCATTGTGAGAAATGGCGGTGGTAAAAATCGTATAAATAAGGAAGATGAGGGTGGTAACTGTCTGTATATGAATGGACAGAAGATTTTTCTTTTTACCATAGAAAAAATTCCAGAGTTGGTGAAGGAAATCTTGGAGAAGAATAATTTAACTAAAAATGATGTGGATTATTATATTTTTCACCAAGCAAATGCACATATTCTGAGAAGACAGCGAGAAATTTTGGATATTCCGGAGGAAAAATTTTATATAGACATGGAAACTACGGGAAATACCGTATCTTCTACTATTCCAATTGCACTGAAAGATGCATTGGAAAGAGGAAAAGTTAAAAGAGGAGATAAGGTAATGCTGGTCGGTTTCGGTGTTGGGCTTTCTTGGGGAGCAACTATTGTTGAAATTTAGAAAAAAGGGAAATAAATTACAAAATATTTTCCCATTTATGAGTTATTTCATCTTTTTTCCATTTTTGTGATTCTTGATAAGATGTTGTTATCATATCTGATAGCTTTTCAGGATTTTTGAGAACTGATTCAAGTTTCTCTCTGAATAAATTCTTATCATGCATTGGTATAAGAAAACCATTATTTTCGTTAATAATATCCGAAGGGCCGTGGTTGCAGTTATAAGAAATTAGAATGTTGGAGCTGAACATAGCTTCTATTAATACAGTGGGTAATCCTTCTTTTAAGGATGTAAGCACAAAGATTTTAGATTTATCCAATAGTTTTGAAATTTCATCTGTGGTTTTTGTTCCGATGAAATGAACTATATTTGTTAGGTTTTTATCTTTTACGAATTTTTCTAATTTAGTTCTTTCTATTCCATCGCCGATGATTTGTAATTTCCAATCATGAGGAATTTCTGTTTCAGAAATAATTTCTAATAGCTCAGATACATTTTTATCTTTTTCTAATCTTCCTACAAATGATATTATATTTTCTTTATTTTCTGGCTGAATAAAAGGTTTATTATCAAATGGTTCTCCTATGATATTAGGGATAAAGAAGGTTTTATTAAATTGTTCATAATAAGTGATGGAAGGCGTATTGATGCACACAATGCCTTTAAGAGTTTTATAATATTTTCTAAGTGTATCTCTGTAAATTACACCACCGACACCATGGTCGATATGCTCCCAAGCAATGGTTTTTTGTGCTATTTTTCTATTAAAAAGACCAATAATTGTAGAAAGTTTATACCAACAGGAAACAATGGTATCATACTCTTGGTGTTTTTTGTTAAGCCAGTTTTTCAGCATCAAAAAAATACCAATATGATAAATGTAAGCATTGATGTTATCTATCTTTGAGAAGTTAAGATATTTTTTATTGAACTCACAAATACTCCAAGACCAATGCGAGAAGGTATCAATATGATGGATTTTAATTTTTTCATTTAGCGGATAGAAAGTGTTTGTATTACTTGTCATTATTAGAATTTCCACATCGTAGCCATCTTCTACAAGTTCGTTTGCTAAGTTTGTCATCACTTTTGAAACCCCACCAGCTTTGAATAAATGATAATAAACAAAAAGTATTTTTTTCTTTTTCATGGTTTATGTAATTATTTTAATTTGTGGTAAATAAAACTTAATGGCAAAGTTAATAAACCTAATAGTTTTATCACAATATTTTGTGGATTTGAAATTATTTTGGAAAAAGAAATGTTATTTTTCAATGAATAATATTGATAACCAATGAGATTTCTAAGCAGAGTTTTGGGATAATTGTAAATTTTATCTGCATAGACATTGATGAAGGTGAGATAGCTTTGTGATAACCCAAAAGCATTTTTGACATTATAGAAATTATTAGCCAAAGAAAGCTCATCTTCCAAATCCCTGTGATAGATTCTCACTGCTTTATTGATAAATCTATGTTTCCCTTGGACATCAAACAAAAATTGATAGACTCCCTCTGGAATAAAGCCTTTTCCTAAATATTTTTCTTCTTGTAAGTTCATATTTCGGAAAACTTTTGTAAAACCAAGTCCCCATTTATCACCTTTCACTTTGTAATGGTATCTCATCTCAAAGATAGAGCAGTCCAACGGTGATTTTGGATATTCCTCACCGATAAGTTGGCCGTTTTCATCCACAGCCAGCCCACATACAAAAACAATATCATCTGGAACATTTTTTATTTCACCAAGTAAAATTTCTAAAGCGTTTGGCAGGATAGCATCATCCGAATCCAAAATCGTGAAATACTCTGTATTACAAAGCTTTACACCTCTTATAATAGATACAAATTTATGCGCATTTTCTTGATAATGATATTCAATCTCAAAATCAGAATTTTGTTTAAAATTTTCTACTAAATCTCCTGTATTATCAGTAGAGCCATCGTCTATAATCAGCCACTTAAAGTCTCTGATAGTCTGGTTTTTAAGAGATTCAAATGTTCTTCCAAGCGTGTGGGCTCGGTTATAAGTAGGAGTAAATATAGTAATTTTGGTTTCCATCGTTTATTGATTGTATAAAGAAGTGAACATTTCGGTTACTTGTTGATAAATTTTGTGTTCATCAAATTTTTCGCTAGATTTTTTCGTTCCATTTTTTATTTTTTCTACCAGATGGCTGTCGGTCAGGAAATTTTTCATAGCATCAAAAATTTCATTTTTATTATAATTTACTAAAATTCCATCAATTTCATTATCAATGATTTCCGGAATTCCGCCCACATTAGTGGAAATAATAGGTTTATTTAAAATCATATTCTCCAAAATAACCATTGGATAGGATTCTCTGAGTGATGGATGAATAAAAAAATCGGCTTCTTTCAGGTAAGGATAAGGATTTATCTTATTGCCTAAAAGCAGAAAAGATTTCTCAACTCCCAGATTTTTAATCTTTTGCAGAATAGAGTCTTTTTCGGGACCATCGCCTAAAATCGCTATATAGTGTGTCTGCCCATCTTTAATGAGTTCCGCGTGAATATCAACGAGTTCCGAGTATCCTTTACTTTTAGTAAGCCTTCCCGCTCCGATGAAACAAGGGTGCGGCAAGGCGGCGCAGAATTCATCCGCTTTTTTATGGACTTCCTCTGTATTTATCGGATTATGAATGACATAACTTCTGTAAAACTCCGTGTTGTAGAACTTTTTAATATTATCTTTTGCAAATTTGGACACCATGACACAAGCATCGAATTTCTTCATTAATGCAATGGTTCGGATGTTCACATTTTCATCGGCATTGGTATTTTTTAAATCAACATGAAGCCAAGCAATTTTTTTAGAAGTTTTTATCGGGCTGTTTATTACGCTTTGGTATCTAAATGTATCAAAGGCTATTTCTAAATCTGGCTTTTGGTGCAGTTTCTGATAAAGCAGCTGCGGAAATTTTTCATAGAAAAATAATTTTCCTCGGCGTAAGATAAGTTGAAGTTTCTGAATCCAAGGATTTTGGGATAAAAATTCCCTGCCCTGCCCAATATAATAAGTGCGGACATGCTGGGGAATTTCGCTGAGTAATTCTCCTTGGTAGAGGCTCGTAATCAGGGATATCTCAAAAATATCTTTTGGTAAATTTTTTAAATATTCCAAAAGAACCTTCTGAACGCCACCGATTTCCATAGACCGAATATGAAAAACGACATGTATTTTTTTCTCCATATTTTGAAAAATTTAATCAACCTCGCAGCCTAATTTTTTATATTGATTTTTAAAGTTTTCAACCCAAATTTTAAAGTTTTCAGAAAGAATTTTTTTATCTAAAAACCTTTCAAGATAGTATAAATCAAAGTCTTTCGGGAAGTTCTGCATGGCATCAAAACTACCATTCAGCCAAGCTTCGTTTATCAAATAATTAAAATAATTCACATCAAAATCAATTCCGTATCGGTGGTAAGAATTGGTCGCAGAAGATTGGAAAGTTGTTTTCATGGCTTCATCGCTTAGCCGAGCAATAAAATTCTGATTTTTCTGGTGTTTTTTATAGTAAATGGCGGCATTTCTAAGTTGTTGTTTTTCATCTACTTTTCCATTTGCGTCTTTCCAGATATAGAGCCAGTAATTCTTTTCCCAAAAGCCCATGAGAATGGAGTTGAGCAGCCAGTATTTTGTGGTGCTTTCATGATTGACTTTTCCGAGTTTGTATAAAATCGTGAAAAATTTGTATTTATTGTAGAAAAACCAGTCTATAAACGGAGTGCAGGGAAGAAACAAATCTTTGGGTTTTATGGAACTTACGAGTTTGTTAATGGGTTCAATTTCAGCCCATTGGTCATCCTTGTGACTTCCCAGCCAGCCTAATTTTAATAGGTTTATATTATGTCTTAGAGTGTTTTCTCTTAGTTCATCAATGTTAATAGGCTTGGTAAACCAGACATCATCTTCTGTCATAATGAAATACTCCGAAGCCTCTTGAGCAGCATTTCTCCATAGTTTAGTCGGGATTTGGAAACCGTTGATTTCCTGTCCTTTTTCCAAGTTGTCTTTTATTGCTTGTTCTTTATCTCTATGATTTTCAGATTTTAGTATAACAATTTCAGGATAAAGTTTTTGTATTTTATCCAAGTATTTTTGCGGAGTACCGTCATCAAGAACCGTGATTTTGTAGTTCCCAGATACGAACATTTTGGTGCTCTTTAAACATCGGTCAAGATAAAAAGCTCGGTTGAAAGATTTTATGAAGATGTCTGTCATAATAGTTTTCTCAGGATAACTTTAGTTTTGTCAATAAAATTTAAGGCTGAAAAATATTTTGATTTTAGAATTTGTTTGAGAGGAAGCACTCTTAGATATAGTTTGATATACTTGTTTTTGTGTTCTTTTAATAGTTTTTTTGTAGTTGGGAAGTTTTCAAAGTCGGGAAGCAGATTTTCAAAAACAGAGATAATCTTTGTGTAATCTTTTTGTTTACCGCTCCATACTCCTGTATTCTGCCTATAAACGCCCATTTTCTCTTTAAAATATTTTATTTTCCCACTTTTGGCTGTCCAAAGGAAGAGTGGGTAATCTCCCATAGGAGAAGAGTAATACCAATCGGGAAAATTCATATTGAGATTGTGAAACACAGCAGAGAGAGTTGGAATCATATTTTTGGAAGCAAGGTCGTCCAATGTATATGTATCTTGTGTGTTTTCTTTGTCATAAGGGCTTTGTGGGGAGATAGTTTCTCCGTTTAGGAAATATACATTATGGCAGCAGATAGCATAATTGGGATTTTGTTCCAAGAAGTCCACTTGTTTTTGCAGTTTGTTTTCATCTATCCAGTAGTCATCACCATCACAAATAGCTATGTATTTTCCTTGTGCTTGTTTTAAAGCCCAAGTGAAATTAGGGTTCATTCCTTTATTAACCTCGTGTTTAGTATACCTTACTTGAACATTATCAGGCGTATTTTTAATTACCTGCTTTATAATGTTATCAGTATTATCAGGTGAATTGTCATTAGCGATAATAAATTCTATAGGAAAATTAGTTTTCTGCAAAAACACTCCCTCTATGGCTTTTTGTATATATTTTTCGTGTCCATAAGTAATCATAACGACACTTATGAGTGGTAGACTATACATAAATAGATTTGTAAGAACTTAGTTGAATTAATAGACAAAACCTCCCTAACTTCATTTAACAATAAACAAAATCATTAATAGAATATTTATTCTGAAGAAACGACTTATAATAATAAACCCCTAATTGCTAAGGAAATCCATTATTTTTTCAAGAGAAGTCATTTCTGCAATATCTTCAGGATTGAATGATTTATTGAAAGTTTCTTCCAACTCTACAATAAGGTTTAAATGGCGCAATGAATCCCAATTTTCGATGCTGTCTTGCGATATTTCAACGGGGAAATCATTAATAGGCATCTCAAAAACTTCTGCCATTATTTGAATAATTTTTTCTTTCATAGTCTATTTATTAAAATGAATATTATAATAATCTTTTATATCTATTTTTTGTGAAGGATTAAACATATAATGTTTTACACCTTCTGCTGTTTCGTTTTCTAGACTAAATCCTACTTGTTCTAAAAAGTCCTTTGTCATTACATTTTTTTTGGTAGGAATATATTCAGCTTTTAATGGTTTATTTGTATTTTTTATAAGTTGTTTTATAATGCTCAATAGTGTTATTTTTTCTATTTCGCGTCCTAAAATACGGCAGCTCAAGAGATAAGAGTCTATAAAAAGCTCCTTATCTGTCTCATCTATAATGCAGGCAATAGTAATGCCATTATCTCCGAATTTATCCTTTACATTAGCTACATATAAATGACTGCCTGACTTTATTTTTAATCTTAAATCTTCCTCTGTATAACGCTGAGTGCGTAGATTAAATTGATTGGTTTTTTGAGTCATTTGAGCCAGTCGCGAAAGATGCCCTTCTTCAGCCTTGAAAATAGTTACCTCGATAGATAAACTGGCTAAATAATCATCAATGTTTTGGAATATTTTCTTACTTTCGTTCCTATGAAAATTTTCTTTATACTGTTCGGTCTTTTTAATATCTTCTTCTGATAATTCAAAAGTATTAAAATAGGTATGATAAAGTGACCAAAAGTATTGAACTAGTTTATGAGGACTCTCAGGAAAGTCGGGTACCTCTACTTCAGGGAGAAGCTCTTTTACTAATTGCCGTTCTAATGGATTATCATCAATAAAAACAAAACTATCAGTACTTATATTCAGCTCTTCTGCGATAGATTTTATATTTTCTGCTTTGTTTTGCCAGTTAATACGATAGGCAGATAATACACCATCATTAATTAGGTTGTTGGGATTATTTTTCCATAATTCTTGCACATCTTCTAAATTGTTTTTGCTACAAACAGCAAGAATAATCCCTTTTTTAGAGAGCATTAATAATAATTCTTGGAAGCGTTTAAACGCATTTCCTGGATAGTCTTGACCTAGTTTTACTCCATGTATGCCATCCTCACCTACAACACCGCCCCATAAAGTGTTATCACAATCCAGAACAATACATTTTTTGCGTTTTAGACTGATAAAGTCTAATTGCTGGGCAAACCATCTCTTAAAAGGCTTTGCTAGCTTTGGATTAAGTATCATTTGTGAGGTAAAGAAGAAACGCCAGTCTACTTTTTCTATCAATTGTTCTTCTATAAAGGTATTGATATCCAATATTTTTATATTTCCTTTTTCTAAGGAAAGATTTTTAAGAAACTCATAGTTGAACTGTTGAATAGCTGTTGAAAGCTCATTGTATTTTAACTGCCAATTTTGTTGATAAGTATTAAATAATGTAAGTATTACAACTCTTTGATTTGTAATGAATTGACTAATTAATGATATTTTAGATTTAATTTCTTCAATCTCTTCAATTTGAGCTTCAGGAGTTTTACTAGGATCTATCTGATAAAATATAACAATTGTATCATACGCCTCTACAGGTATAGATACATTTCCATATCCGCTAAAAGAGCAATTACTATCAAAAAGGTATTCTACAGTATAATTTCTATATATAAAGGTTTTCATTGTTCTAAATAATAAGGATATAAATATAAAGATTACTAAAAAGTCCTGCCTCGCCACAAGGATGGATAAGTATATAATAAAAACATATTTTAGACTAATAATTTTATTCCAATAGACCGGGGTCAGATAATAATAATTATAGATTATTACTGAGTGTTAGGCTTAACTATGCTTGCTGGATTACCAAAATAAGTGTGTCCATCTTTTGTGTTTCGTAGAACTAAACTTCCAGCACCAATTATTGTATCACTTCCTATTGTAAACTTTTCTAAAATGGTGGAAGATACTCCGAAAAAATTTCTATCCCCAATTTTTATATTTCCAGAGATTCTAGCATTGGGCATTACTGTGTTGTAATTACCTATATGAGTATCGTGTCCTATAGAAACAGAGAAATTCTAAATATTAAAATTCCCAATATGAACATTACAACTGATAATACCCCCAAAACTTATAATATTTCCTTGTCCTAAAGATATATTATTTTTGTCCAAAAGAATAATATCAGGGGCAATTAGGTTAGGAAAATAAATATTAGGTGAGGTTATACTTTTTACAATAACTTCTATTGCAGATGGTTTTGCGATAGCCACAACTACAGCAAGTGATTCTGGATAAGAATTTAAATCTTTTATTCTCCCTAAAACTCTACCGTATTCATTTTCATAGCCAATATCCTTTACATCATCAAAAAAACCGATGAAATCCCACTCTTTGCTCTTTTCATTGATAGCATTGATGAGGCATACTACCTCTCTTCCAAATCCACCAGCACCTATGATTGCTATTTTTTTCATTTTTTAATTATTTTGAACTCTTAATATTAAACGGCAAATATAATCAATTTCTTCTTCTGTCAAATCAAAGTACAGCGGAAGACAAAGCACCCTTCTTGAAATATCCTCTGTGATAGGGAATTCCACCTTTGGAAGGTATGGAAGGGAAGAAGCCAAACTCGGATAAAAATATCTTCGGGTAAAGATTTCATTAAGGTCCAGCTCTGCTTTGATTTTTAATAAAAGCTCTTCTGATTCTAAAACTATAGGATAGTAGGCGTAGTTTTGGGTCGCATCCTTATGCCATACTACTTTTTGTGCTTTTAGGTTTTTTAGATTTTTATCGTAGCATTCGGATAGTTTTTTGCGTTGGTTGTGGATTGCCTCGGTGTGTTTTAGGTTTGCTAATCCCATAGCGGCGTGAAACTCAGAGTTTTTGCCGTTAATTCCCAATTCTGAAAAAGAATCAAATCCAGAAATCCCAAAATTACGAATAGACGCCAGTTTTTTTAGTAAATCAGGATTTTGGGTAATAATCAACCCGCCTTCCACAGAGTGATAGAGCTTAGTGGAATGTAGGGAACAAGTGGAGATATCGCCATATTCAAAAACAGATTTTCCATTTACTTTTACTCCAAAAGCATGGGCTGCATCGTAGATTACTTTTAAATTATGTTTTTTAGCAATCTGCTCTATTTTAATCACATCACAAGGGTTTCCGTAGACATGTGTAGCCAAGATAGCTTGGGTTTTCTCTGTGATGGCATCTTCTATTTTGTCTGCATCTATGCATAGAGATTCAGGGCAAATATCCACAAATACCGGTGTACAACCTTCCCACACAATAGAACTTGTAGTCGCCACAAATGAAAACGGCGTGGTTATAATTTCTCCTGTTATATCCAAAGCCTTGATAGCCATTTGGATAGCTACAGTTCCATTGGTTACAAATAATAAATGCTGGACATCAAGGAATTCTTTCAGTTCCATTTCTAGCTGACTCGCCAGAGGTCCCATGTTAGTAAGCCATTGACGGTTCCAGATTCCATCTATATATTTTAGATATTCCTCTTTTGGAGGGAGGAAAGGTTTAGTTACAGGTATCATTTACATTATATTTTTACAAATATACTAAATTATCCACATAAATACTTATTTTTGCATAAAATACATATTCTATGTGCGGTATAGCAGGTATTATTAAAACAGGTATAGGAAATAAGGAAGAATAC
>CALHQK010000116.1 GCA_938037185.1 uncultured Riemerella sp. | reverse complement strand
TTCAGTTCTACCTTTCCTTCTTTATCCTGTGCAACAAAAGTTGTGATTCTTTCCTCAGAAGCATTGCTGTCAATATCTATATCTATGTTTCTTCTCTTAAAAGCAGGAACATTTTCAAATAAATTTTCCTCATCTATCGTGTGGTATCTGGAATTAAACTCCTTTAGTTTATTCCTTCTCTCCTGAATTCTATAGCTGTCTTCCCGCTTTTTTTCCACAATGGTAAATTCCTCCTTCTGCTCTATTTCAAATAAAACACTTTTTGTTGTATCTTTCGTTTCCTCTATCTGAGGTTGTTCTTCGGCAATGACAACTGGCTGAACGGAGGCTTCCTGAGTTATTTCGGTTTCTATTTCTAATTTTTCTTTCAATTGGAAGTCTATTCCTTTTTCTTCGCTCTGTGGCTCAGGAATTCTTTCTGACCGAGGAACTTCCAAATCAAAAGTGAAAGATACAGCCTCCAAATCATTATACGAGAATAAATCTACCTCTTTTGCTGGTTCTTCCTCCTTTTGCTCTTCTGCCTCTTCTTCGTAGAAGGAAATGGAAGATTTTGGCTCTGCATCCCCAAAAAACATTATTTCATCTGCTGGTTCTTCTTCCAAAACTTCAGTTTCAGCGAAAGATGGCTGATGCTCAAAAGCGGCATTGGATGGTACATTATCCATAGAAGTAGCATCATCTGTATCATCTAAGGTAAAAACCTGTCGGCTGCTCTTTTGAGGTTCGGCTGGGCTTTCCGGCTGAGAGGTTTGAATAGTTTGAGCAGAGGTCTCTACTGCTGGTGCATTGGGTTTTTCATCTAATGGGACACGGATGATTTCCGGAGTGCCGGAATATTTTTGGTCTTCTGGAGCAAAACCTGTTGCAATAACCAACACACTGATGTCCTCGCCCAGCGAATCATCTACCCCGATACCAAAGATAATATCGGCCATGTTCCCTGCCTCTTTCTGGATATGGTCATTAATGATTCCTATTTCATCCATGGTAACTTCCTGGTCGCCGCTTCTTATAAGGAGAAGCACATTTTTCGCCCCAGTTATTTTATTATCATTTAAAAGCGGAGAATCCAGAGCCTTCTTTACAGCTTCTTGTGCTTTATTTTCCCCTGAAGCTATTCCTTCCGACATCAGCGCTGTTCCGCTGTTTTGCAAGACAGATTTAGCATCACGGAAGTCTATATTTACAATGAAATAACCTGTAATCACCTCTGCCATGCCTTTGGCTGCATTAGACAAAACCTCATCAGCTTTTGCAAATCCTGATTTAAAGCCTAAATCACCAAACTGCTGTCTCAATTTATCATTATTAATCACGATGAGGGAATCTACATTAGCTCTAAGCTCCTCCACGCCCTGCTCGGCTTGTCTAAGTCTTCTCGGCCCCTCAAAGCTGAAAGGTACGGTAACGATACCCACGGTAAGAATTCCCATTTCTCTTGCAATTTTTGCAATAACCGGCGCCGCTCCCGTACCTGTTCCACCGCCCATACCAGCTGTAATGAAAACCATTTTGGTATTGTTCCCCAACATGGTCTTAATCTCATCTATGCTCTCTTCTGCGGCTTTTCTTCCAACTTCTGGGTCGGCTCCTGCACCTAAACCTTCTGTTTCCCTCACTCCCAGCTGGATTTTATTGGTAACGGGATTTTCCGCTAAAGCCTGTGCATCTGTATTACAGACAACAAAATCTACTCCCTTTATCCCTTTCTCGTACATGTGTTTTAGGGCATTGTTTCCGCCGCCGCCTACACCTATCACTTTTATGATAGAAGATGTTCCTTTTGGTAAAAGAATCTCAAAACCAGATTCGTTATTTAAAATTTCCATTGTATTTAGTATATCTTTCTTAAAATTAATTATTCTGCTTCCTCAAAAAAGCTTCTTACCTGCGCCCAAAACTTCTGTCCAAAAGTTTTTTTTGAATTTTCCGAAATCTCTTTTTCCTCTGATTCAATAGTTTTTTCCTCCACTTCTGGCTTTGTTGTTATCTTTAAAGAAAGTTCTTCTTCTGTTTCTTGAACAGGTTGTGGTATTTCTTCTTCTTTTGGTTTTCTTTCGTTGATTTTTAAGCTCTCCATCAGCAACCCAATAGATGTAGCATATTCAGGGCTTTTTAGATATTGGTTTTTGTCATTCACAATATGTTCATTTGCAAAACCTATTCTGCTGTCAAAACCTATGATGTAATTTGCCAACTGACGAAGATTTTTAAGGTTAGAGCCACCTCCAGTAAGAACAAGACCAGCAATCAATTTTTTCTTCTGGTCGTGTGCGCCATAGGCTTTCAGCTCTGTATTGACCATTTCCAAAATTTCCTCCATTCTGGCATTGATGATACTTGCCAATGATTTTAAGGAAATCTCTTTGTCTGGGCGCCCATGAAGCCCAGGAATAGTTACAAATGTGCTGTCTTTCTCCAAGTCAGGAACTGCAGAACCGAATTTCACCTTTAATTGCTCGGCATGTTTTTCAATAATTGAACAGCCTTCTTTGATATCATCGGTTACAATCCCTCCTCCATAAGGAATTACACAAGTATGCCGAATAATATTGTCCTTAAAAACAGCGATGTCTGTAGTCCCACCACCAATATCTACAATGGCTACTCCCGCCTCTTTTTCTTCCTGAGTAAGTACAGCATCCGAAGAAGCAAGCGGTTCCAAAGTAAGCGCCTCCATCTCAAGACCAGCTTCCCTGACACAACGAACAATATTCTTGATAGACCCCATCTGCCCAACAACCACATGAAACATCGCCTCCAAGCGCTTTCCGTGCATTCCTATCGGCTCTTGGATTTCACCTTCAGAATCTACTTTGTATTCTTGCGGAAGCACATGGATAATCTCTTCACCAGGGAGCATTACCAGTTTTTTCACTTGGTCTTTCAGCTGTTCTATATCTTCTTCAGTGATATATTTATCTGGATTTTCCCTCATAATATAATCCGAATGCTGCAAAGAACGAATATGCTTCCCTGCGATTCCTACGGTTACTTTTTTAATCGGAACTTTGGCTGATTTTTCTGCTTCCGAAACAGCCGCTTTTATAGAGTTGATTGTCTGTGCGATATTGTTCACAATACCTTTATGCACTCCTAAACTCTTACTTTTGCCAACTCCCATCAGCTCTATCTTGCCATGAGCATTTTTTCTTCCTACTATGGCTACGATTTTAGTAGTCCCGATGTCCAATCCTACTGAATATTCTTGTGTTTCCATCCTAAATAAATTCCTTTATGGTTTTACTTCCTTCTTATCCTTTTTCTGCTCTTTTTCTTCTGTTTTTTGCTCCTCCTTAGGCTCTTCTTTCCTCTCTTCCTCTGTTGCTTTCTTACGAAGAGTTGTAATAATTTGGTTATGATATTTTAATGATATTTTAGAATACTTTAAAGGGTCTTGGTAAATCAAATATTTCTCTACAAAAGCTTTAAAGCCTTGTATTTTCAAGTCAATATCTTGCAAATCTCCAAGCTCCACTTTGTAGTTTCCATCATTGGTCAGTAAATAATAATTATTATTTCTTTTATTAATTCCTACAAAAAAATTTTTTGTAAATTCATCTTTATTGATTCTCTCCACCAATTCTATAATTCCGGAATATTCCTCTTCTCTGATATCCCCCGAAACCAGCATACATGGATAGGAATAACTCCTTGATAATGGGAACTCTACGCCCTTCTTATCCACATACACTTCTTTATTAAGTTTTTTAAGCCTAAAAATAGGAATTCTCTGAATAATATCCAAATTTAGTTCGCCATTTAGTTTTAAATAAACATTTGCACTATCTACCATAGGCAGCTGAGTTATTTTCATTTCCAAAGCAGAAACATCTATATTTCCTATTTTTTTACTTGGATTAGACTGAGTTACAATATTCCTAATATCCTTTTCATCAACGAAATAAACCGGTTCATCATGAATCATTTTTATTGAAACTGCCTCCAATGTTTTATTGTCAAATCTATCCAAAGAGAATTTTAACAGAAATACCAATATTCCCATTATAAATATAATTTTCAAAAATCTATATTTATTTTTCATTCTCTTTTTCTTAATCTATGAAAGCCATTCAACAATCGGGTCATACAGCGTGTCTATGTTCCCTGCTCCTACTGTCAGCAGGATATCAAAATCTTTCTGTTTAATTCTCTCAAAAGCCTCGCCCAAAGAGCAAACTTCTTTATTTTTAATTTTAATTTTTTTCAAAAGCCATTCAGAAGTAACCCCTTGAAAATCAGATTGTAATTCTCTCGCTGGGTAAATATCCAGCAGCAACAGCTCATCTGCTTTGGACAGACTTTCCGCGAAACCATCAGCAAAATCCTTTGTTCTACTGAAAAGATGCGGCTGAAAAACCACCAAAAGTTTTTTATCGGGATTAAATTCTCGGATGGAATTTATCACTGCATTCAGCTCCGTCGGGTGGTGGGCGTAGTCATCCACATAGATTTTTCCATCGGCAAATTTATGTCTGGTGTAGCGGCGTTTTATCCCTTTGAAACCAGCTATTGCTTTCTTCAAAACCTCAAAATCCACTCCAAGATGATGAAGCAGAGCCAATGCTCCTGTGGCGTTTTCTACATTGTGTATCCCTGGGATTTCCCACTCAAACTGGTGAGTTTCTCCATCTTTTGTATGAAAATCAAAACTAATTTTTTCGCCTTTCATTTGGAGGTTATCAGAATAATAATCCGCCTTCTCATTCACTGCATAAGTCTGGGCATTTCTGGTGATTTTTATTCCTTTTCTTACAAAAAGCTGGCGGTCATC
>CALHQK010000115.1 GCA_938037185.1 uncultured Riemerella sp. | reverse complement strand
AAAAACCAATCTACATTTTTTTTCAGCTCGTTTGCGAACCACTTTCCATAAGGTTTGAAAAAAATCTGCTTTTCATAAAACAATGCTGAAACCACAAAAACCTTTGTTCCCTTTCTGTGCAGTTCACGAAGAAGATGATACCAGAAATCGTATTTTACGGTAAAGAAAATTCTGGTGTCAAACTGAGAAATAAACTCCTGTATTGTAGATTTTTTGTCAAACGGAAGGTAGCACACTGCATTGGCAATATGGTGTTTTTTGACTACATTTTCGTAGCCAGACGGAGAAAAAAAGGTTACTAAAATTTTATAGCCTGGGTATTCGTTTTTTAATTTTTCTAAGACAGGAAGCCCCTGCTCATACTCCCCAAGACTTGCTGAGTGCATCCATATCACTTTCTGATTTTTGAGCTTTTCCTGAACTATTTTCAGGCTTTCTTTTCGTCCATCCACTCCTTTTTTGGCTTTTTCATTAAACCACGAAAAAACTTTTAATCCAAAAGAAAGCAGACAAATAAAAAGGTTGTAAAAAATCATTTCTTATGAGTTTGGGCAAATTCTTTTCACAAATCTCAGTTTGTGCGTGTGTTTGTTTTGGTCTTTGTTAAAAATCCCTATGCAGTCCAGATCATCTATTCGCACTTTTCCGTGAGCGTGGATGATTTTCTGATTTTCCAGCATGATTCCCACATGGATGATTCTGCCTTCTTCATTCTCAAAAAACGCTAAATCCCCAACTTCAGCTTCTTCAACAAAATCCAAAACCTCTCCTACTTCAGCCTGCTGATACGCATCACGCGGAAGCTGGATACCATTCACTTTATAAACAATCTGGGTAAAACCACTGCAATCTATCCCAAAAAAACTTCTCCCACCCCACAGATAGGGAACATTCAGGAATTCTAAGGCTGTTTTTTTTAGGTTTTCTTTATCAAAGTTGTTTTTTGTATCTTCTTGATTATCAGACTCTATTTCAGAACCTATGGAAAGGAGCATTTTTTCTCCATTATGCTGATAATTTATAAAATTCTCCGTGATAGTTTTTGTTTTTCTTTTGATAAAATCTGCATCAGAAATCGGCGAAACCTGCTTGGTATCCACCCAGCCTTCATATCCATCAAAATGAATTTTTATCTTCGTCCAGTTTTTATCCACTTCTAAAATATCACAACTCTCCCCAAACAAAAGCTGAGTCACGATTTCAGCTCTGTCCGAGTTTTCCGCCCTCACAGGAACTACTGACACACTGGTAATGGCTTTCATTATCATAATCTTTTATTTATCACTAAATCCACCTTTTCTAAAATATTATTTCTTTCTGATGAGATTTATTCCATCTCGCAAAGGTAGTATAAGATTTTCAAAATCATCATCTTTGGAGACTATTTCGTTTAGTTCTTTTATTTTTTTTGTCATTTTGCTCTTTGGATTTTCCTCTAAAACTTTGCCATACCAAAGAACATTATCAAACAGCACCACTCCGCCGCTTCTAAGTCTGGGTTTTATCAGATTGAGGTAATCTACATACGCCGCCTTGTTTCCATCTATAAATACCAAATCATACATTTCATCCGTGTTTTGGAGAAATTCTCTTCCGTCTTGAAGACAAAAATTTATTTTCTCGGCAAAATCACTTTCCGCAAAATATTTCTTCGGCAAATAGGATAATTCTTCATTGATATCCAGTGTCGTTATTCTTCCATTCTCAGCCAGTCCCTCAGCCAGACAAAGCGTGGCATAGCCCGTGAAAGTCCCTATTTCTAAAACATTTTTAGGCGACAAAAGTTTAGAAATAATCGCCAAAAAACGCCCCTGCTGTTTCCCTGAAATCATATGCGGCTGCTCTGTTACACGATAGGTTTCCTCTCTCAATCTTGCCAAAATTTCTGGTTCCTGAAAGCAGTATTTCTCCAAATAATCATCCATTTCTGGACTCAATTCACTAAAAAAACTCATTCCTCTGATGATTTATGCGTCAAAAATAAAAAAACCTTAGAGATTTCTAAGGTTTTTCTGAATTTTAATTTCACTATTTTTTCACAGGAGCTACATCCATAAGCTGCATGAATTCCTCCAGCTTCGGCATGATGATAATCTCCGTTCTTCTGTTTTCTGCTCTACCA
>CALHQK010000114.1 GCA_938037185.1 uncultured Riemerella sp. | reverse complement strand
TGTGTGTGTGTGTGTGTGTGTGTGTGTGTGTGTGTGTGTGTGTGTGTGTGTGTGTATTTACGCACTTTTTCTATATTTACCAAATATTTTTTCATGTTTTTTTGTGATTTTTGTCAGTATTTTATAACTCGTTATTAATCAAAGAATGGGGCAAAGATAGAAATGTTTTTTAATTAGACAAAATATTTTTAGAAAAAACAAAATTCCTTTTCCGTTATCTGTACAAAAAGCAGATTTTCTTTATCTTTGGCCATTACTTTTAAATTTCAATGAAGAAAAGAGTATTTTCTATTGTAGGCCCTACGGGAATTGGGAAAACCAGACTGGCTATCTTGGCAGCCCAACATTTGGGAACGGAGATTTTGTCCTGCGATGCCCGCCAGTTTTTCAAGGAAATGCCCATAGGAACCGCCGCTCCCGATGAAGATGAACTTGCCCAAGCCAGACATCATTTCATAGGAAACCTGAGCGTAGCCGATGAATATTCCATCGGGCAGTATGAAACAGATGCTCTGAAAAAATTAGAAGATTTATTCCAAAAATATGATGATGTAGTTTTGGTAGGCGGTTCCGGAATGTATGAAAAAGCCCTAACCGAAGGCCTGAATGACCTGCCCCAAGCCAATGAGGAAAACCAAAAGAAACTTCAAGAAATCTACGAAAACCAAGGTATAGAAGCTCTCCAAAAACTCCTGAAAGAAGCCGATGAAGACTACTACAACATAGTAGACAGGGAGAACCCGCGAAGGCTCGCCAGAGCACTAGATATTATCTGGCAGACCGGAAAGCCCTATTCGCAAAACATAGTAAAACCGCTGGATAAGAGAGATTTTGAAGTCATCCGCATTGGGATTTCCGCGGACAGAGAAACCATCTATGACAGGATAAACCGCAGAGTAGATATAATGATGGAAAAAGGCCTCCTGAAAGAAGCCGAAAACCTGCTCCCATACAGAAACCAAACCGCCCTGCAGACCGTAGGATATACCGAGCTGTTTAAGTATCTGGATGGCGAATGGAACCTGGATTTTGCCATCTCCGAAATTAAGAAAAACTCCAGAAGATACGCCAAAAGACAACTGACATGGCTTAGGAAATTGGACAATATTTATTGGATAAATTATGATTATTCGTTAGAGGAATTAAAAGAATTCTTAAAGAAATTCAACCGATGAAAGATTTTATAAAAAAACATTTTTGGAACATTGCCACGGGAGCTTTTATTCTCGCATTTTTCTTTATCCCTGGCTTTAGAGAAACCCTGCAGAGACCTTTCCTCGGCAGTCCCTCTTTGGAAAGTGAGAAAATAGAAGGCCGCCTCTCCAGCGAAGATTATAATATCAAGCTGAAAGGCATCAATGTTCCTGATGCCCATCTGTCCGACTTCAAAGGGAAATATATTTTTCTGAACTTCTGGGGAAGCTGGTGCCCGCCATGCAGAACGGAATTCCCTACCATTCAGGATTTGTATAACAATAAGAAAGAGAAACTCGGCTTTATCCTAATCGCCATGCAGGATGAAGAAGAAAAGGTAAGAAGTTTCATCAAGAAAAATAACTACACTGCTCCGGTATATATGACAAACGAAGCGCTTCCTCAATCTCTGGAATTTAGCGTTTTCCCTACCACTTTCATCATCGGGAGAGATGGAGAAATCCTGAAAAAAGATTCCGGCGCGGCTGACTGGAACAATGAAAGCGTACACCAATTCATAGACAAACTAAAATAAACTTATGATGAAAAAAACAGTGTTCTTGGCTTTTGGGATTTTACCTTTGTTGGTTCTTTCACAAGAAACCCAGACAACGGAAATAGAAGAAATAGTCTTCCAAAAGAAAAGCAAATCTTCTGACCTGACTTCGGTGAAGATTTCTGCCGAACAAGCCGAGCAGACAGCCTCTGTATCCGGCGGAGTAGAAACCCTGCTGAAAACCCTGCCATCTGTAAACTCTAACACAGAGCTAAGTTCCCAATATATGGTGCGCGGAGGAAACTTTGATGAAAATCTTATTTACATCAACAATATAGAAATTTACCGCCCATTTTTGGTAAGAAACAGCCAGCAGGAAGGGTTGAGCATCATCAATCCTGATATGGTGTCCATCGTGAATTTCTCGGCAGGAGGTTTTGAGGCAAAATATGGAGACAAGATGTCTTCCGCGCTGAACATCTACTACCGCCAGCCGAAGAGAAATGAGCTTTCTGGCGAAATATCTCTGATAGGTGGTAAACTAACCACTGGGCTGGTTTCAAAAAATAAGAAATTTACCGCCCTGCTGGGAGGAAGATACCGAAATACCAATTTAATACTAAACACCCTAAGCGAAGAGACCGATTTCAACCCTGAATATATTGATTTTCAATCTTATCTCAATTATAAAATCAATGAAAAATGGAAACTTTCCTTCCTTGGATATTGGACGGAAAATAGCTACAAGATGACTCCCAAAAGGAAAGAAATAGAATTCGGGACGCTGCAAAACCCTATAAAACTGGACATCTACTACCGAGGAAAAGAAAATGACCAGTATAGAAATATAATGGGAACATTCTCTGTGAATTTTACCCCAAATTCTAAATGGAATTTCTCTTGGGATAATTTCTTATACCGAAACAGAGAGCGGGAATATTATACAATAACATCTGCATACGCACTATCCACAACCGACCCTGTTACAGGCACTCCTGTGGTGTCTTATGATATCGGCGGGCAGATAGACCATGCAAGGAACGACCTTTTAGCAACGATATACGGCTCACAGCTGACAGGGCAGTTTAGCTTTAATGCCAATACCAAAATAGAATTCGGAGCTAAAATAGAAAACGAAAAACTGCAAGACCTTACAAATGAATGGCAGCATATCAATTACAGAGGTTACAACTGGTCTTTCGGCGGAAATCCCTTCGGCATTCTGAACAATCCTTTTCCACTGAACCTAAACTACAGCATTGGAGGAAATAACAACCTGAAAACCAACCGCTATTCTGGTTTTATCCAATATTCCAAGAAATTCTACTGGGGAGAAAACAAAATGTTCCTAAATGCAGGAGTGAGAGCCCAGCATTGGAACTTCAACCACGAAAACCTGATTTCGCCAAGAGTTCAGCTTGCCCTAAAACCGAACTGGAAAGCGGATATGCTGTTCAGATTTTCGGCAGGTGTGTATTATCAGGCTCCTTTTTACAAGGAAATAAAATCTTTGGATGGAAGTTTCAACAAAAATATAAAAGCCCAGCAGTCATTGCAGTTCATCGCTGCAAACGACTACGAATTTCAATGGAATGACAGACCTTTCAAACTGACTACAGAACTGTATTATAAAAAACTAAACCACCTCATCCCCTATTACATTGATAATGTAAGAGTAAGATACTCTGGCGAAAATAATTCTAAAGGATATTCCTACGGAATAGATGCAAGGCTTTTCGGTGAATTTGTCCCAGGGGTAGATTCTTGGATTTCTGCAAGTTACGCCAGAACCTATGAAAACATAAACGGCAAAGGCTACATCCCAAGACCCACAGACCAAGGATTCCGGTTTTCTATGTTTTTCCAAGACTACATGCCCAAAGTCCCAAGTATGAAGGTAAATCTCACATTAGTTTATGCATCGGGGCTTCCTACAGGGACACCTATTTCATTTGATGCATCAGGAAAACCCAATTTTAATATGGCTTATCTTCTGCAAAAAAGACTTCCTGCCTACAAACGCGTAGATATAGGGCTTTCCAAAACATTCATTGATGAAAAAGACCACAGACCCAAAAGTGCTTTCTGGGCTGGTTTTAAAGAACTTACCTTAGGAATTCAAGTTTATAATGCTTTTAACATTCATAATACCATTGCCAACCAATGGATAAACGATGTATCCAGCAACTACTACTACCCTGTCCCTGTGAGACTTACAGGAAGGTTTTTCAATGTTAAATTAGATTTCAAATTCTAAAAAAATAAGGCTTTAACAATGTTAAAGCCTTTAAAAAACAACTTATATTTAAAATTTAGAATGTTACTCTCACCCCTAGTCCAAATCTTGCTGCTGTAAAATCTGAATTGCCGCTGTAGAACCAAGCGCGAGGACGCCAGTCAAAAAACAAATCTAGCGGAGCCCCTGGTATCTTAAAATCTATCCCAGCCACAGGCGCAATAGAAAACACGGTAGAACCTCCTTTCACAAAACTAAGTCCCGGCCCAATTCCTAAATACCATGCCAAACCTCTA
This sequence comes from uncultured Riemerella sp., assembly GCA_938037185.1. Lineage (GTDB taxonomy): Bacteria > Bacteroidota > Bacteroidia > Flavobacteriales > Weeksellaceae > JABCPE02. The sequence continues at coordinate 474 of CALHQK010000114.1, read as the reverse complement.
GCATTGCCTCCGAACGCACTTTGGTAGTGATACATAGCATTAAGATGCGTAGCTCCCGAACCAAACAAAACAGCAAATTCTCCTGCATTATTTCTGGAAAAGAAGTGTTTCACATGCGGCCCCACAAGAGTGGCTCCATCTCCTACATCCACAAGAAGACCTATTCCTGTATTATAATAAGAACCTGAACTTCTCTGAGCGTTCAGATTAGACAATCCTAACCCCAAAAACATTGTAATTCCTAATAATTTAACTGCATTTTTCATATAAATCACTTTTAATTATTGAGAGAATAACGCAAAAAACTAATTTTTATTATGAAATAAGTTAAAAAAACAGGGATTAATATCAATTTATTTCTGAAATTTGCATTGAATTTAATTTTCAAAAACATGGCTGAGAATTTATACATCCCTGAAGGAGCATCAAAAAAGGAAAAATATGAAACATTACTCCCTCAATTACTGGCTCTTA
>CALHQK010000113.1 GCA_938037185.1 uncultured Riemerella sp. | reverse complement strand
TTTTCAAATCTTCATAGATTAGGAAATATTCTCTAAGAATATTTTTTAAATCTTCATAGTTCCTAAAACAGGCATCTTTTATATAACCTTCTTTTTCTTCATTTTTTACAATTTCTATTTTTTTGCATACATTAGGGACTAATCCTCCAATAATATTTTTTTTATTTTTATTCATCATTCCCATAATAATTTCCACCATACCATACTCCAATGAAAAATGAAAATAGAACTTCATCTCATTTATAGTTTCAATTATTTGAAAAAACTTTTCTTTCTTTCTGTATTTTGCAGAATATCCCAATTCTTTAACTATTTCTATAGTTTTATCATTAGAATAATCCTTTAATTTATCTTCAAATCTATACTGATTACTTATATTACTATGTCTTTCGTATAGATTTATTTTTTCGAAAATTTCTAATTCTTTTTTACTTAATTCCATAAATTATCCTTTTGATAAAAGTTCAACAAATATAAATAAAAAACAACCGTTTCGTGTGAGCGGCTGTTTTTTTGTTATTTACAAAACTCTTGGTCGCATTTACAGCCAGAGCTTTCTATCTCAAAGGTAGAATGCTGGATGTTGTGATGTTCCAGCTTGTGGCGCAGTTCTTTTTTCATTTGCTCCATTTCTTGGAAACTTATTCCCTCATTTACCACCAGATGGACGGTCAGGGCGTTTTCAGAGCTGCTCATCGCCCATATATGGAGGTGGTGGGTCTGTTCTATGGCAGGGATTTCCTCTATCAGTTTTTGGATTTCATTGGGATTAATGCCCTCTGGCACGCCGTTTAGGCTGAGCTTAATGCTTTCCGTCAAAAGTCCCCAAGTAGAAATCAAAATCACCACAGCGATGATGAAACTTATAACCACATCCGCGAGATTCCAGCCTGTGAAATAGATAATCACCCCAGAGATAATCACGCCCACCGAAACCAAAGCATCTACCATCAGGTGCAGAAAAGCCCCCTTGATGTTGATATCGTGTTTTTGTCCTTTATAAAAAAGAAACGCCGAAACAGCATTGATAACCACGCCTATCGCAGCAGTGATGATGATGCCGCTGCTCTCCATTTGTGGCGGCGTATTCAGCCGTTCCACAGCTTCTATGATGATTTTAAAGACAATGAACACCAGCAGAATAGCATTGATGAGCGAAGCCAAAATTGAGGCTTTTTTGTAGCCGTAAGTCAGGCTGTGCGTGCTGGCTTTCTGGGCAAGAATGATGCCTACGAGCGAAATTCCTAAACTGGCAACATCGCTCAGGTTGTGGCTCGCATCAGAGATTAAGGCCAAAGAATTGATTTTAAAACCGACCGCAAATTCTGTTATGGTGTAGAGCAGATTCAGACCGATACCGATGTAAAACGCCCTGTTGATATTTTCCAGACTGCTCACGCTATGGTGGTGGCAGTGTCCTTCGTGTGAATGTCCCATAGTATGATGTTTTTTTGGTGAAACGAAATGAAAAACATTCGAAAATTACAATTTTTTTTTGGATTTCCCTTTACCATTTTCCTTGTTAGACGAAAAAATCTTAAAAATCCAAAAAAATTCCTTAGCGGAAGAGAAGTTTAAACTTAAAAATTGAAATAAAATTTCGCTGTCAGAAGTTCCGGCGGTCTGCCCGAGTTTCGGTTCTTTATAAAAAGCACTCCCGATGCTCTGCCCAAAGCTGGATTTTCGCAAATGGCAGGACTGGGCGGTCTGCTTTTATTTCGGGTTCTGATGATGAGAATACGATTTTGATTCATCAAATTTCAGGGCTCAAAACTGAAGATTCTTTTTTTGGATTTCTATTTCATATTCTCAGTAAAGGGAAAAATCAAATTTAAGAAACGAAAGAAAATATCGCCGTAGAGGAGGTTTAATCTTAAAAACCAAAAAAAATCCTTAGCGGAAGAGAAATTTAATCTTTAAAATTTTTTAAAAAAATCGCTGAAAAGAAAAAACGATTTTGAAAATAAAAAAAAGTTTTTCGCTGTCGGAACTTCCGACGGAGTAAATATTTTTTATTTCTTGCTGTCGGAACTTCCGGCGGAGTGAATTTTTTTTATTTCTCGTTGTCGGAACTTCCGGCGGGGTAAATTTTTTCATTTCTCGTTGTCGGAACTTCCGGCGGAGTAAAATTTTTTATTTTTTGCTGTCGGAACTTCCGACGGAGTGAATTTTTTTTATTTCTTGTTGTCAGAAATTCTGCCGAGGTAAATTTTTTTTATTTCTTGTTGTCAGAAATTCTGGCGGGGTAAATTTTTTTTATTTCTTGTTGTCAGAAATTCTGGCGGGGTGATTTTTTTTATTTCTCGTTGTCAGAAATTCTGCCGGAGTAAATTTTTTTTATTTCTTGCTGTCAGAAATTCTGGCGGGGTAAATTTTTTTAGATTTTTAAAATTGTCTCTTCTTTTTGACAAAAATCCTTTTAGATTTTCAAAAATTTTTCTTTCCTTTGCCGAGAATATTTTTTATGACAAAAAAAGGAAAATAAAACGGCTTGTCCTTATAAATGGACAGGCCGTTTTTAAATTAAAATATTAAAGAAAAAAGCTATTTACCCATTAGTATAGCTCTGGAATGCTTCTTCCAGATTGCTGTACCGCCCTTTGAACTCCTCTATAGAGGTATCTTGCAGGATGTTTCCCTTGTGGATGAGGATAACACGAGAGCATAGCGCTTCTACTTCCTGCATGATGTGCGTGGAAAGGATGATGGTTTTCTCCTTACCGATTTCTTTTATCACATTTCGGATTTCTATGATTTGGTTAGGGTCTAGTCCGTTCGTAGGCTCGTCCAAGATAAGTAAATCTGGCTGGTGGAGAATCGCCTGTGCCAGCCCGACTCTCTGTTTATACCCTTTGGAGAGCTGGGAAATCTTTTTGGATTTTTCGGGAGTGATGCCCACTAGCTCGATGACTTCATCTATTCTTTCGCTTGGTATTTTGTGGATATCAGCCACGAAATTCAGATATTCCTTTACGAACATTTCTTGGTAAAGCGGGTTGTTTTCTGGCAGAAAACCGATGTTTTTCTTGCTTTCTATCGGATATTGAGTGATATTTTTATCGTTGAACAAAATTTCGCCCTCATCTATTTTCACTACACCTGTGATGGATTTCATCAGCGTGGATTTTCCTGCTCCGTTTGGCCCGAGAAGTCCCACGATTTCGTTTTTTTCAATGCTGAGGTTGATGTTGTTCAGTGCTGTTTGTTCACCGAATTTTTTAGTTAGATTAGTAATTTGTAAAGACATAGTGAATTCAAAAATATTTGGCGAAAATACATAAAATTTTATTGATATAAAATTCTTATTTTCGCAGAAAAATAATTTTGACCGATGGATTTACGAGACCAGCTGAAAAATCTTTTTCCAGACCATGTAGAGCAGGATTTCCAGATGCCTGAGGAAGAGCATCAACAGCGAGAACCGCTCATCTGCAAATACGAAAAGAAAGGACGAAACGGAAAGCCTGTTACTCTGATAGAGGGCTTCGAAGGCAGCGAGGAAGAACTGAAAAACATTTCCAAAAAAATAAAAACTACTTTGGGAATCGGTGGTTCGGAGAAAGATGGCGTGATTATCATCCAAGGAGATAACCGCGATAAAATCATGAAAATCCTCTCTGATATGGGCTACAAAACCAAGAGGGTAGGAGGATAGAGCCTCAGAAAAGAACATTATCAGTAAGAAATCAATAAAATTCCTTACCTTTGGGAAGTTTAAATTTAAGATTAAATAAAAAAAAGAAAATTATTATGGTAAATAAATTAGCAGCCTCAGAATTGGTTTTAAATCCAGATGGAAGTGTATATCACCTGAATCTTCAGCCAGAAGATATCGCAGAAAAAATTCTTTTGGTGGGTGACCCAGACCGTGTTCCGAAGGTTTCACAATACTTTGATAAAGTAGAAATTAAGAAAAATAAAAGAGAATTTTACACGCATACAGGAACGCTTAGAGGAGAGCGAATCACGGTAATGTCTACGGGTATCGGTACGGAAAATATTGATATCGTGATGAATGAGCTGGATGCTTTGGTGAATATTGATTTGAAAAACAAAGAATTTAAATCAGAGCATAAGGCTTTACAGCTGTTCCGTATGGGAACTTGTGGAAGCGTAAATCCTGATGTAGAGGTGGATAATATGCTGGTAACACAGAATGTGGTAGGTCTGGATGGACTTCTTCATTTCTACAAAGATTATCAGTTTGAGAATGAATTTAGCAAAAATTTCTTGGCAAAATTCCCATACGAAAAGATAAAATCTATGCTTTATTTCTCAGAATGGGCAGAGAGTCAGTATGAATATTTCAAAGATGCGAAATATGTAGGAAATACAGCGACTTTCCCAGGGTTTTATGCGCCACAGGGAAGACAGCTGAGACTGAGAGCTGTGGATGACCAGTTTTTGGAAGTGCTGAATGATTTAGGAGTTACTAACTTTGAAATGGAAACTTCGGCGATCTATGGAATGTCTAAATTATTGGGATACAAGGCGATTACTATTAATAATGTAATTGCAAACAGAAGAAGAGGAGAGTTCGCAGCAGACCACCATAAATCTGAAAAAATGATGATAGAGTGGGTGCTGGAGAGAATAATTAAATAAGAAAAAAATAAAAACCAGAAAATCAAAGTATGAAATATGGAATTGAAGCGGCAAGTTTCTATGTGCCGTCGCTCTATTTGAATATCAATGAATTAGCTGAAAATAGAGAAATAGATTCAGCTAAGTTAGAAAAAGGTCTTGGGCTTCACAAGATGGCTCTTCCTGATGTGCACGAAGATACGGCAACTTTCGCGGCGGAGGCTCTTCTGAAGCTCATAAAAGACTATAATATTCAGCCCAAAGATATTGCAAAGATTTATTTGGGAACAGAAAGCGCCTTGGATGCTGCAAAGCCTACGGCTACCTATGCGGTGCAAATGGTGGAGCAGGTGCTGGGCGAGAGATGTTTTGGGAATTGTGATGTGGTGGATATGACTTTTGCTTGTATTGGCGGGGTGGATGCATTGCAGACTTGTTTGGATTTTGTGAAAGTTAATCCTGATAAAAAAGCGGTGGTAATCGCCTCCGACTATGCAAAATATGAACTAAAATCAACTGGCGAATATACGCAGGGCGCTGGTGCAGTGGCTTTATTGATTTCAGCAGAACCGAATTTGCTGGAAATAGAAGGGAAATGGGGAGTGGCTACGGAGAGCGTTTTTGATTTCTTCAAACCAAGGAGAGAAATTGCTAAATCAGACCTTAAAAACGCAACAGAAACAGCGCCCGACAAAATGGAAATTTTCTCTGATGAACCAGTTTTTGATGGGCAGTATTCTAATCAATGCTACCAAAATAGAATTAGGGAAGCGTATGAGCATTACAAAGTTCAAAATTATTTGGTGAAACCCTATGAAAACTGGCAATATCTGATTTTTCACCTGCCGTATGCATTCCATGGAAAGAGAGTTTTCACAGAGTTGTACAGCATGGAAAACAACCTCCCTTATACGACTGATGAAGAGAAAAAAGCCCTTGCCAAGTCTGAAGAATATTTGGATTTTATAAAACAAAAAATAGAGCCGTCACAGAGAGCGAGCTCTGAGATAGGAAACCTCTATACAGCCTCTGTTTTCATGGCGCTGTTGTCTGCATTACAGGTGTCTTTTGACAGGGAAGAAGAACTTTCAGGGAAGGAATTAGGCTTTTTGGCTTATGGAAGCGGTTCTAAATCCAAGGTTTTTTCAGGGAAAATAAATGAAAACTGGAAATCCGTTGTGGAAAAATGGCAGCTTTTTGAAACCCTTGGGAATAGAAAAGTGGTGGATTTTTCAACTTATGAAAAACTCCATAGAAAACAGCTAAAAACTTCCGTAAATCCTAATTATAAAGGCTTTGGATTAGTAGAAATAGAGAGAGAAAATCCGCTTTCTTATGGAGCGAGAAA
>CALHQK010000112.1 GCA_938037185.1 uncultured Riemerella sp. | reverse complement strand
AGGGCAGAACCATAGACCCACACCTTTCAGATATAGAATATTTAAAAAAGAAAATCCCTGAAATAGACTACATCGCTCCGCAAAACTCAAAGGGGAATTTCGGAACAGCAGGAGTACTGATGACGAGAGGAGGGAAAAGCATCACTTACAGCCTTAATGGCGACTATCCTATCGGAAATAAAATTTCTGAAAAAAAGCTGATATACGGAAGATACCTAAACGATTCCGATGTCTCCGAAAACAAAAATGTAGTGGTCATCGGAGAGCAGATTTACAAAACACTCTTTGAGGCGGGGGAAAATCCCATAGGAAAATCCATCAACATAAAAGGCGTGTTTTTCAATGTGATAGGCGTTTTCAGAATGAAAAGAAGAGTGGGAATAGAGAGCGACCAAACGGCTTTCATTCCGCTTTCTACTTTTACTCAATTGTTTAACGAAGGCGACAAAGTCGGTTTTTTAGCTATTGTTTCTAAACCCAATGCAGATGTGAGCATTGTGGAAGAAAAAGTAAAATCCGAACTAAAAACCAAATACAGAGTTTCGCCCGAGGACACCAATGCTTTTGGGGCTTTTAACCTTGGAAAAGAATTTAAGAAACTCACAGGTTTCCTTGACGGCATGCAGCTTTTGACCATCATCGTGGGGACACTTACCATCATCGCTGGGGTCATTGCGATATCCAACATCCTGCTCATCACCGTGAAAGAAAGAACCAAAGAAATAGGAATCCGCCGAGCTCTGGGAGCAAAACCCTCCGAGGTGAGAAACCAAATTTTACTGGAAAGCGTGGTCATTACTTTATCCTCTGGTTTGGCTGGATTTATGCTGGGAATGCTGGTTCTGATGCTTTTAAACCTTGCCACTCAAAACCAAGATGAAATTCCGTTTTACAATCCCACCGTTAATTACGGAAATGTATTCGGAGCAATGGCGATAATGGTTTTCCTCGGACTGATAATAGGCATGATTCCCGCACAAAGAGCCATAAGTATCCGCCCGATAGATGCATTAAGAAGTGAATAATAAAGTTGAATTTTAAATATAAAAAAAATAATGAAAAAGGTAATTTATGCCATCCTTGGATTAGTTGCTGTTGCTGTGTTGGCATCGACTGTAATGTATTTGATAAAATCCAATTCCGCCGAAAGCAAGGAATTTCTCACAAGAAAGCCCACTGTGCAAGACATGGAGGACAAAGTGATGGCTACGGGAAAAATTGTTCCTAAAGAAGAAATAGAAATAAAACCCAATATTTCTGGGATTGTTGACCAAATTCTCGTGAAAGAAGGCGACAAAGTAACAGCAGGACAACTCATCGCCACGCTGAGAATAGTTCCCAGTGTAGCCGATGTGAACAATGCCCAGCAGCAGGTAAGCAATGCCCAGCTCCAAATAAACAATGCAAGAACCAATCTTGCCAATCAAAAACAGCAGTTTGCAATGCAGGAAAGCCTCTATAAACAAGGCGTTATCTCCAAACAAGAGTTTCTAACCTCCCAGCAGCAGCTCTACAGCGCCGAACAAAATGTGAAAAATGCCCAACAGCAATTTTCCACTGCACAAAAAAACTTGCAGATTGCCAGAACTGGCGCTACTCCTGAGCTGCAAAGCATGGCTACAACTCAAATTCGTTCCAAAGCAAGCGGCACCGTCCTAGAAGTTCCTGTAAAAGTAGGAAACCAAGTGATAGAGGCCAATTCCTTCAATGCGGGAACTACCATTTGCTCCATTGCAGACCTAAATTCACTCATTTTTGAAGGAAAAATAGATGAAGCACAGGCAGGAAAAATAAAAGAAGGTATGAACATGAATGTAATAATAGGAGCTCTCCAGAACAAGTCTTTCTCTGGGAAAGTGACCCTCATCGCACCAAAAGGGACAGAAGAAAGCGGAACTATAAAATTCCCAATAAAAGGCGATGTGTTTAACCCTAATAATGAATACATTCGCGCAGGATTTTCAGCAAATGGAGAAATTATCCTCAGTTCGCAGAAAAACGCTCTTCTTCTGGATGAATCCCTTATCCAATACGAAAAAGTGAACGGAAAAGATGTTCCTTTTGTGGAAGTAAAACAGGCAAATGGTTCATTTAAAAAGGCTTTTATAAAATTAGGCGCGAGCGATGGTATCAATGTACAGGTGCTTTCTGGAATTGATAAAAATTCTGAAATAAAAGTCTGGAACCCTTCTGATAAAGACAAAGAAGAACTGAAAGAAAAGAATAAATAAAACATGGAAAACAAAAGTTTCACTTGCCCTCATTGTGGCAAAAAGCAACAACTAAAAAATTACTTCTCCTTTCTAATTTTAGCAAATGGAATTGTCCCTATTGCGGAACTGAGATTGCACCTAAAAAAAAGAGCCCTGTACACGGCGCTGTATATGGAGTTCTTGGTGCGCTTTCTACCGCTATTCCAGCAAATTATTGTTTATACATGCTAAATTACAGCCTTCTCAAAAGCATGCTGGTAGCTTTTGGCTGTGGAATTATTTGTTGTGCATTGATTATCATTTACTTATATAAAAATACGAAGTTAATTAAAATTTAAGGTTCAAGATAACTTTAAGAAAAAATTATTTTTGTAAATTATCTTGAACCAAAGACAATATAAAATCTATAGTCGTAAAAAACTGGAAAAGAACATTCTTTTTTAAACCAATTAATGAAACTAATAATTTGTTAAGTTATGAAGAGAAAAATAGGATTGACTTTATCGGTAATATCTTTAGCTATTTTTGTTTTGCTTTATCTTGTCTATGATAGCAAGGGGTATGAATATGGATTGGGATGTGATTTTTGTAAGAAAGAAATGCCATATGGTTTAAAGCCGATTTTTTATTCTGAATATCCGCAAAGATTTTATTTACTTGATGAAGATGGTTTTGAATTAGGAGGGATTGGATTTAGATATGAAACGACAAACTTTGAAATCAAGGATTTTTTAGCCTACGGCTACAATGATACATCTGTATTACTGAAATGTACAGACAGTTTGAACAACATTAAATATTTAACCTCTTACAAAACGGGCTATAAAAGTAAAAAAGGAAATCCCGAAATAAGTTTTAAGGATTTAAACAACAGTGATTTTGAGCAGGTAAAAGATAAATACCAATGGGTTGAAATTGACAAAGAAAAAAATTATGCAGTGGACAGAAACAAGTTTTTATCTATGTTGGGAGCAGTGTTCTCATTGTTTTTTATCGTTTGGAGATTATTTAAGTGGATATTATAATCGGCTGATATGGAAAAAGTAAGTAAAATATCAATAATTATACTCATCATTTTCATGATAAATAATGTAACATATTTATCAATAGATTATTTAGATATTATATATAAATATAGTAGTACAGCAAGAGGAATATATTTATTCTTAATTTTTCCATTAAACTTAATTGGAATGATACTCATTATACTATCAATATATAAATTTATAATAGATTTTAGAAATAATCTTTTAAACTTATTGATAGCCTTATTATTATTTATTTATTATATATACTTTTATAAATGGTGGTAATTGGTAATGTTCCAGAAGTGTTAGTTTATTATAAACAACTCTTAACTACCTGATAAACAGAACTAACATTCTACATCCAAAAACAAAAAGCAAGACACTGAAAAACAACATCTTACTTGATTGAGCCATTATCGGGACTTGAACCCGAGACCTCTTCCTTACCAAGGAAGCGCTCTACCGCTGAGCTATAACGGCTTATAAAAAAATCACAATCTGTAGATTGTGATTTCTGTGAGCGGAAGACGGGGGTTGAACCCGCGACATTCATCACTTTGTCTTTTTCCTTTCTTGGTTAGAAGATTATTCTTATCTTTAAGCCTAATTTTAAATATAATATTATGAAACTAAAACAGACAATGCTTGCTTTGGCAAGTCCTTTCCTGATGAATGCGCAGGAGATGATGTCGCCAGAGACCTTATGGACACTTAGGAGAATAAGTGTGCAGGGAGTATCCCCAGACCAGAGCGCTGTGCTTTACAAAACCAGCCAGACCAATCTGGAAACAGAGAAGAATACGCACCAGAGCTACCTGCTCAACGCCGTTACCAGCCAATCTATTCCTTTTGATATTGGCGAGAAATCGGTACTGCAATGGGACAAAAACGGGCTTTATGCATTAGAAAACGGCAACATTCTGCTTTCCAAAGACCAAGGGAAGACTTGGACTGCTTTCTACCACATCGGCAAAGAGGCGGAAAACATCCGCATATCACCAGATGGCAGCAAAATAGCTTTCAGCAGAGCCGTTCAGCTTCAAAAGGTGTATGGCAGAGAGAAATATACCGACCTGCCCAAAACCACCGCTCAGGTTTATACCGACCTGAACCACCGCCACTGGGATACTTGGGCAGATGGAAAATACAACCACATCTTCGTAGTCCGCACCAATGAGGGCATAGACAAAGCCAAAGACCTGCTGGAAGGAAAACCTTTTGACTCTCCGCAGAAGCCTTTCGGGGGTAAAGAAGACTTTATCTTCTCACCGGATTCCAAGCATCTACTTTTCGTAACGAAACAGCATTCCGGCAAGGAATATGCCCAAAGTACCAATACGGATATCTTCGCTTATGACTTTGCCACAGGAAAAACTCAAAACCTTACCGAAGGAATGATGGGATACGACACCCACCCAATGTTCAGCCCTGATGGGAATTACCTCGCTTGGCTCAGCATGGCAAGAGATGGCTACGAAGCCGATAAAAATGATATCTACATCATGAACTGGCACAGCAAAGCAAAGACCAACCTAACTCAAAACTGGGATGACAGCGTAACAGGAGATACCTTCTGGGCGAATGACTCCAAGAGCATCTTCTTCACTGCTGCCTACCGAGGCACGAAGCAGCTGTTTTCCGTAAATACTTCTAAAGCAGTAAAACAGATTACCAAGGGAAATTTTGATGTCAATAGTATTTTTGCCCAAAACAAAAATACACTACTCGTAACAAGAAATGATGCATTCCACAGCCCAGAGCTTTATTCTGTGGAACTAAAAAGCGGTAAGATGAAACAGGCTACGGATGTCAATAAAGATTTCTATCAAAAGCTGTCCTTAGGACATTCTGAGCTGAAAATGGTAAAAACCTCCGATGGGAAAGAAATGGGAGTATGGTTCCACTATCCGCCTAATTTTGACCCGAATAAGAAATATCCTACCCTGCTCTACTGCCAAGGCGGCCCGCAGTCTGCACTTACACCGTATTTCAGCCTGAGATGGAACTTCTCACTTATGACAGCTAACGGATACATTGTAGTTGCACCTAACCGCCGGGGAATGCCGGGCTGGGGCACAAAATGGAATGAACAGATAAGCCAAGACTGGGGAGGGCAGCCTATACAAGACTATCTCTCCGCAGCAGATTTCGCCAAAACCCTGCCTTATGTAGATGGTAATAGAATGGGCGCAGTAGGTGCCAGCTATGGAGGTTATTCGGTGCTGATGCTTGCAGGAGTACACCAAAATAGGTTCAAAACCTTTATTTCTCATAACGGCCTTTTTGATATGAAATCTTGGTATGGCACTACGGAAGAGCTTTGGTTTGCCAATTGGGATTTAGGCAGTTCTCCATGGGAAAACCCGAATGCAGCAGCTTATACCAAATTCAGCCCAAGCAATTACATCAAAAAATGGAACACTCCAATCATGATAATCCAAGGAGGGCTGGACTTCCGCGTTCCTTATGAGCAGGGACAACAGGCGTTCCAGTCGGCAAGGCTTAGAAACCTGAAAGCCAAATTCCTCTACTTCCCAGATGAAAACCATTGGGTGCTAAAGCCACAAAATGCATTAGTATGGCAAAGAGAATTCTTTGAATGGTTAAAAGAAACGCTATAAAAGAAAGAGGGTACCGTTTGTGCCCTCTTTTATTTTTACTCCATAAAAAAAGTCTCACCAGAGCTCTCGCCCTGATAAGACCCTTTATAAAAATTATTACTATTATAATTTATTCTTCTGTTTTTTCTACTTTTTCAGTTTCTACAGCTTCTTCTTTTGGTGCTGCATCAGCTTTTTTAGTAGAAGTTCTTCGGCTTCTTCTTGTAGTTTTCTTAGCCTCTGTTTTTGCAGAATAAAGTTCGTTGAAATCAACCAATTCTATCATTGCAGTATCAGCAGCATCTCCAAGTCTGAAACCAGTTTTAATGATTCGGCAGTATCCTCCGTTTCTTTCGGCAATCTTCGGAGCAATGGTTCTGAACAACTCAGTTACTGCTTCCTTATTTTGAAGATAAGAGAATACTGTTCTTCTATTGTGTGTAGTGTCTTCTTTTGCTTTAGTCAAAAGCGGCTCTACATATACTCTAAGGGCTTTAGCTTTAGCCACAGTAGTATTTATTCTTTTATGCTCTATAAGAGAACATGCCATATTGGAAAGTAATGCTTTTCTATGAGAGGCAGTTCTTCCTAAATGATTAAATTTCTTTCCGTGTCTCATGATATAAAATTATTTATCAGCGTCTAATTTATACTTGCTAACATCAAATCCGAAGCTAAGTCCTTTAGAATGAACTAACTCTTCTAATTCTGTCAGCGATTTTTTACCAAAATTTCTAAACTTCATCAAATCAGACTTACTAAAAGAAACCAACTCACCAAGAGTCTCTACTTCTGCTGCTTTTAGACAGTTAAGGGCTCTTACGGAAAGATCCATATCTACCAGCTTAGATTTAAGAAGTTGTCTTGTATGAAGCGTTTCTTCATCGTATTGGATTGATGCTTTTGCAGCTTCTGTCTCAAGAGTTATTCTCTCATCAGAGAATAGCATAAAGTGATAAATTAATATCTTAGAAGCTTCTGTCAATGCATTTTGAGGTGAGATGGAACCATCTGTCTCAATATCTAATACTAATTTTTCGTAGTCTGTTTTCTGCTCTACACGATAGTTTTCAACGCTATATTGAACTTTCTTAATCGGCGTAAAGATAGAATCAATAGCTATTGTCCCAATAGGAGCATTATTAGATTTATTCTGCTCAGAAGGAACATAACCTCTTCCTTTATCTATATTAAATTTAATTTCAAACGACACATCTTTTGCCATGTTGCAGATTACCAAATCTGGGTTCAACACCTCAAAACCTTTTATTGCACTAGAGAAATCTCCAGCGGTTACGGTCGTTTTATTAGAAACCTTCACACTTACTTGTTCCGTAGGAGCATTTTCAGTTGTTGCTTTCAGTCTTAGCTGCTTAAGATTAAGAATAATCTCAGTAACATCTTCTATTACTCCTGGTATGGTTGAAAACTCATGCTCTACTCCTTCTATCTTGATAGATGTAATAGCATATCCTTCCAGAGAAGAAAGTAGCACTCTTCTCAAAGCATTACCGATGGTAAGTCCGAACCCTGGTTCTAAAGGTCTAAATTCAAATTGACCTTTAGCTGGTGTAGAGTTTAAAAGAATTACCTTATCGGGTTTTATGAATTGTAAAATTGCCATAATATTGGGTTGAGCAAGAATTTTATTAAAATTATTTAGAATATAACTCGACGATTAATTGTTCCTTGATGTCTTCAGGAATCTGAAGTCTTTCAGGTACAGAGATGAATGTTCCCTCTTTTTTCTCGTCATTGTATTGTAACCACTCATAGTTAGATTTAGAAGCCAAAGCATCTGCCACAACTTCTAATGATTTAGACTTTTGTCTCACAGCAACTACATCTCCTGCTTTCAAAATGTAAGAAGGAATATTTACAACCTCTCCATTTACAGTGATGTGTCTATGAGAAACTAATTGTCTAGCTGCAGCTCTAGTCTTAGCAAAACCTAATCTATAAACTACATTATCTAATCTAGATTCGCAAAGTTGTAAAAGGACTTCACCTGTTACTCCTTTACTTCTATGAGCTTTATCAAACATATTAGCAAACTGTCTTTCCAAAATACCATAAATGTATTTTGCTTTTTGTTTCTCTGCTAACTGTACTGCATATTCTGATTTTTTTGCTCCCCTTCTTTTGTTTGGTCCATGCTGCCCAGGAGGTTGATTTCTTCTTTTCTCAAAGTTCTTATCATCTCCATAAATTGCAACACCAAACTTTCTCGCAATTTTCGTTTTTGGTCCAATATATCTTGCCATTTTTCTAGGATTTTTAGGTTTTTAGATTAAAATAATCCAAATTATACTCTTCTTCTTTTTGGTGGTCTACAACCGTTGTGCGGTATAGGTGTAACATCTACAATTTCACTAACCTCAATTCCTGAGTTGTGTATAGATCTAATAGCAGACTCTCTACCAGCACCAGGTCCTTTCACAAAAACCTTAACTCTTCTTAAGCCAGCTTCATATGCCACTTGTGAACAATTCTCAGCAGCCATCTGTGCTGCAAATGGAGTATTCTTTTTAGAACCTCTAAATCCCATCTTACCAGCAGAAGCCCATGAAATAACTTCTCCGTTCTTATTGGTCAAAGAAATAATAATATTATTAAACGATGCTTGGATATGTGCTTCCCCTATCGCTTCTACTTTTACTTTTCTTTTTTTAACTACTTTTGTTTGTTTTGCCATAATTCTAACGATTATTTACTTGCCTTCTTCTTGTTAGCAACAGTTTTTCTCTTTCCTTTACGAGTTCTAGAGTTATTCTTCGTTCTTTGGCCTCTTAAAGGTAATCCCAGTCTATGACGAATCCCTCTTTGGC
>CALHQK010000111.1 GCA_938037185.1 uncultured Riemerella sp. | reverse complement strand
TAAAAGTAAGGGATTCCAGCACTTTTAGAATGGCTTCCACGGTATCCATAGAGGTAAGGCATGGAACTCCGTTTTCTACCGACATACGGCGGATTTGGAAGCCGTCCCGCTCAGATTGTTTCCCTTTGGTGGTGGTATTTACCACATACTGCACTTTTCCTTTGTGGATGAGGTCTATCAGGTTTACATCTTCTTCGCCTATTTTGTAGCCTATTTTGGTTTTTACGCCATGTTGTTCAAAGAATTTCGCAGTTCCTTCTGTAGCCCATATTCGGAAACCTATATCGCTAAATCTTTTCGCAAGTCCCACGGCTTCGGCTTTGTCTTTGTCAGAAACCGTGAAGAGAATCGCTCCATGGGTAGGGACTTTTCTTCCTGCACCGATAAGTCCTTTATATAAAGCTTTTTCTAGGGTTTGGTCTTTGCCCATCACTTCTCCTGTGGATTTCATCTCAGGGCCGAGGGAAATATCCACTTTGGACAATTTACTAAAACTAAAAACAGGAACTTTCACATAGACACCCTCTTTATTAGGAATAAGTCCATTTTGATAGCCTAAATCTTTTAATTTTGCTCCGAGAATGGCTTTTGTGGCTAATTTTGCCATCGGAACGCCAGTGATTTTGGACAAAAAAGGAACGGTTCTGGACGAGCGAGGATTGACTTCTATGACAAACACCTCTCCATCAGAAATCACATATTGAATGTTCATCAAGCCAATGATATTCAGACCTTTGGCAAGTCTCTGCGTGTAGTCAGAGAGCGTGTCCATCTGCTTTTGTGTCAGATTTTGAGGAGGATACACCGCGATGGAATCTCCCGAATGCACGCCTGCCCGCTCGATATGTTCCATAATTCCAGGGATTATGGTGGTTTCGCCATCAGAAATAGCATCTACTTCCACTTCTTTCCCTATCAAATATCGGTCTATCAGCACAGGATGTTCAGGGCTTGCCTCCACTGCATTTTCCATGTAATGAGCGAGTTCTTCCTCTGTATAAACGATTTCCATAGCTCTTCCTCCCAAAACATAGCTTGGACGGACAAGCACAGGATAGCCGATTTCATTGGCAATTTTTATGGCCTCTTCTTTTGAAGTGGAAGTTTTTCCTTTCGGCTGAGGAATGCCTAAATCCTGCAGGGCTTTCTCGAATTTATCTCGGTTTTCGGCTCTGTCCAGATCTTCTAATGAAGTTCCTAAAATCCTTACTCCGTGGGCAGCCAGTTTATCAGCCAAATTGATAGCAGTCTGTCCGCCAAACTGCACTACCACGCCTTTTGGTTTTTCAAGTTCGATGATGTTCATTACATCTTCCTCGGTCAGCGGCTCGAAATATAACTTATCCGAAATGGAGAAATCCGTAGAAACGGTTTCAGGATTATTATTGATGATAATCGCCTCACAGCCCATTTCCTTAATCGCCCATACAGAATGCACCGTTGCGTAGTCAAACTCCACGCCCTGCCCGATACGGATAGGCCCTGAACCCAGCACGATGATTTTTTCCTTATCGCTGGCAATGGATTCGTTTTCTTCCTCGTAAGTTCCGTAGAAATAAGGAGTTTCGGACTCGAACTCGGCTGCGCAGGTATCCACCATTTTATAAACTGGCATGATGCCGTTTTCTTTTCTAAAATTAAAAATTTCCCTCTGCGCACAGTTCCAAAGGTGGGCTAAATTAAGGTCAGAAAAACCTAATTTTTTAGCCTTGATTAAAATCTCTTTGTTAAATGGATTGTTTTTTATTTCAACTTCAAAATCAATGAGTTTTTTGATTTTCCAAATGAAGAATTTGTCTATTTTGCTCCAATCCACTATTTTCTCCCAGTCGTAGCCTCTGCGCAGCGCTTCTCCAATGATAAAAAGCCTCTCGTCATCGCAGATTTTTATTCTTCTTTCTATTTCTTCATCGGTTAGGGCAAGGGCTTGTTTTTCCTTTAATCCCAAATGCTGGATGCCTGTTTCTAGTGAGCGGATGGCTTTTTGGAGGGATTCTTCAAAGTTTCTTCCAATAGCCATGATTTCGCCTGTGGCTTTCATTTGTGTGGATAATCTTCTGTCCGCCGTTTCGAATTTATCAAACGGAAAACGAGGGAATTTGGTAACTACATAATCCAAAGCAGGTTCGAAACAAGCATAAGTTTTGCCCGTAACAGGATTTATGATTTCATCCAAAGTCAGTCCCACAGCGATTTTAGCCGCGATTTTAGCAATAGGGTAGCCCGTAGCTTTACTCGCCAAAGCCGATGAACGGGACACTCTCGGATTAACTTCGATTACATAATAATTAAACGAATGCGGATCCAGAGCCAGCTGTACATTACATCCACCTTCAATTCCCAAAGCACGGATGATTTTCAGCGAAGTATTTCGCAGCATCTGATATTCCCTGTCAGAGAGGGTCTGCGAGGGAGCAACTACTATAGAATCGCCAGTGTGTACGCCCACAGGGTCTATGTTTTCCATGTTGCAGACCACTATGGCATTGTCGTTAGAATCTCGCATTACTTCGTATTCTATCTCTTTGAATCCTGCGATGGATTTTTCTATAAGGCACTGATTTACAGGACTGTGTTTTAGTCCAAGTTCTACGATTTCGGTAAGTTCCTGCTCGTTGGAAGCGATACCGCCGCCTGTTCCTCCAAGGGTGAAGGCAGGGCGCACAATCACAGGATAGCCGATTCTGTCAGCGAAATTCAGAGCGCTTTCTAATGTATTCACAATGTCTGATTCTGGGACAGGTTCGCCCAGCTCGTTCATCAGTTCTCGGAATAAATCTCGGTCTTCGGCGCGATTGATAGCAGAAAGTTTAGTTCCCAAAACTTCTACTTTACACTCATCTAAAATCCCTGATTTTTTTAGTTCTATTGCCATATTCAGCCCTGTCTGTCCTCCCAGAGTAGGCAAAAGAGCATCTGGGCGTTCCTTTCGGATAATCTGGCTCACGAACTCCAAGGAAATCGGTTCTATATAGACTTTATCGGCGATTTCTGCATCGGTCATGATGGTGGCAGGATTTGAGTTGATGAGGATGACTCTGTATCCTTCCTCTTTTAGGGATAAACAGGCCTGTGTTCCCGCGTAGTCAAATTCCGCTGCCTGTCCTATGATGATAGGGCCAGAGCCTATGACGAGAATGGTTTTTATATCTGTGCGCTTCATGTTTATTTAGATTTTAGAATTAAAAGTTTTTTTATTTAACAGCATTTTCCCTCATCAAATCGATAAATTCATCAAAAAGATAGTTGGCATCTTCTGGGCCAGGGCTTGCTTCTGGATGGTATTGGACAGAGAAACAAGGGTATTTCTTGTGGCGGACTCCTTCATTCGTGCGGTCATTCAGTGCGATGTGGGTTTCCTCTAAATCTGTGTCTTTCAGACTATTTTGGTCAATGGCATAGCCGTGGTTTTGGGAAGTGATAGAGACTTTATTGGTTCTTAAATCCAAAACAGGATGATTGCCTCCTCTGTGCCCGAATTTTAGTTTAAAAGTCTTCGCGCCGCACGCCAGCCCTATCACCTGATGTCCCATACAAATCCCAAAAATAGGGACTTTGCCAAGGAGTTTTCTCACAGTTTCGTGTGCGTGAGGGATGTCCTGCGGGTCGCCAGGGCCGTTGGAGAGCATTACGCCGTCAGGAGCCATTAGAAGGATTTCTTCGGCTGAGGTATCGTGGGAAACTACCGTGATATCGCAGTTTCTTTGGGATAATTCACGGATGATGCCGAGTTTTGCTCCAAAGTCCATCAGCACCACTTTAAAGCCTCTGCCAGGGTTGGCGTAGGGAGTTTTGGTGGAAACCTGCTCGATTTGATTTTTAGGTAAAATGTTGGCTTTCAGCTCATTGATGATGTTTTGTTCATCTGCATCAGCATTGACGATTTTACCTTTCGTTACGCCTTTGCTTCGGAGAATTCGGGTTAGTTTTCGGGTATCAATTCCTGAAATTCCTGAAAGATTTTTTTTCTTAAAGAGTTCATCCAGAGTGAGTTGAGAACGAAAGTTAGAAGGCATATCGCAGAGTTCTTTGATAATCAACCCTTTGATGGCTGGTTCTATGCTTTCGTAATCATCACGATTGATTCCATAATTCCCGATGAGCGGGTAGGTCATGCAGACGATTTGCCCACAAAAGGAAGGGTCGGAGATAAGTTCTTGATAGCCAGTCATTCCTGTGCTGAAAACCACCTCGCCGCTGGTCTCTGTATCCGCTCCGAAGCCTTCTCCGTAGAAAACTTCTCCTGATTCTAATATGAGTTTTTTGTTCATTTTTATTAGTTGAATAAGTTTATTGTAAGTATCTTTTAGCACTTTCTACAAAAAATATTGTTCTACAATTTGGACATTGTAAAATATATTCATAGTAGTAAATTTGATTTTCCTTTATTTTCTTTTGTGTGGGTGTTTTTTTTACCACAGGTGTGCTACATTTTCTACACAAATCTCCTTCTTTATCAATTTTTATTTTTCTATCTTCTCTTATTTCCTGACTATATTCTTCTTCAAAAACTTCATCTATTTTGAACTCTATATTTTTTTGTGTTTCTAACTGAGATAAAGTGTAGCATTTTTTTATATATTCATTATTACAATATTCGAATTTAACAATATGCTCCTTTGTAAGATCTAATAATTGTTTCCATAAATCTTGATTAGCAATTCTTCTTTTATTTGATATCCAGTTATTTTTAACCCAGTTACTAATCCAGTCTTTTTCAAAAGGATCAATAATATAATGATAAGATATATAAACAGTTATGTCTGCTGTTTTTTTTAATTTTTGGAATCCAGAGATAATCCCCATTAGTTCTAAACGATTGTTTGTGCTTTTTCTGAAACTTTCAGAAAAGGATTTTTCTATATCATTATATTTCATAATTATAGTGTAGGCAGCTTTTGCAGTGACTTTGTCAATAAAGCTTCTACAATATAAACTTACTTTTGGGAGGTTATTTTTAGATTGTTCCATGATATAAACTGTTAAATTTCTTTTATGATTTGGTTAAAAATTAGTTTATTATAAAGTTTCTGATAAAATCAAAACTATTTATTGTTAAAGCAATTGGTATTTGATAGCAATTTCCTGTATTGTCTTTTTCTTCATGATGGACATTAAAACTTTCTTTATGTTCATTGATTGTATTTATTGATATAAAATAAGGCGCGTCTCCTATGACATTACTTCCTTTTCTCCTATAAATGGCTAGTACAACTGGCGTGTTTGTGAGTTTTTGCATATTCAGATGTTTTTCTACATCCTCACATCTGAAATTGAAAGTTTCTTTTCCTTTTTTTCCATAAAAACTTCTACACTTTACATCGATTTCGATATTTCCAAAGTTTCTTATCAGAAAATCACCCCTTTTTATATTTATAAATTCTTGTGTAACCAGATATTGTTGAAAACTTTCTTTGTCTTGATAAAGTTCTTCCAGCATCAGGCCGTTAGCTTTAGCTTGAGTTTTAAATAATTCTTGAGCCTTTAGTCCTGCTCTAAAATAATCTTTGCAATAGTTCTTATATATTTCTGAATCTCCAACTCGAATAGGAGTCCAATGTTCCTCTCCTTGGTATATAATAGTATCACTTTTGATATCTTCTCTATACATTAATTCATTTTGATTTTCAATGAATTGATGCTCTATTTTTTCTCCTTTTATGTTAATGATATGAAATCCCATATTTTAATAAACTTTTTCTCCGTTTACAAAAGTCGCTATTGGCCAGCCTGTGCATTCCCAGCCATCAAAAGGCGTGTTTCTTCCTTTGGAAACGAAGGTGTTTTTGTCTACTTTTTGAGTTTTTTCAAGGTCAATGAAAGTCAGGTCGGCATAGTATCCCACTTCTATTTTTCCTACTTTATCAAGGTTAAAAACCTCGGCTGGTTTTATGGTCATCCAGTCGATGAGCTGTTTCAGAGACCATTTTCCAGTTTTTACAAATCTTGTGTGCAGGACAGGGAAAGCGGTCTCAAATCCCACAATTCCAAAAGGCGAATCATACATTCCTCGGCTTTTTTCATCTTCGGTGTGTGGAGCGTGGTCGGTCGCAATGCAGTCGATAATGCCTTCTTCCAGTCCTTTGATTAGAGCTAATTGGTCTTCTTTGGCGCGGAGTGGCGGATTCATTTTATAATTGGTATCTGCATTAGGAATATCATCTTCGGTTAAAACCAAATGATGCGGCGAAACTTCGGCAGTTACACGGATTCCAGCCTTTTTCCCATCGGCGATGACTCTCACAGATTCTTTTGTGGAAACATGGCAGACATGATAATGCGCGCCAGCAGCTTCGGCTAATAAAATATCACGAGCGATATGCACTGATTCACAAACACTTGGGATACCCTTTAATCCTAATTCTTTGGCTTTTTTTCCATCATGAATACAGCCTCCTAGAATAAGCGAATTGTCTTCGCAGTGGGCTACGATGGGTAGATTTACCTTGGTGGATTCCTGCATGGCTTCATACATTACGCCAGCTTCCTGAATTCCTACGCCGTCATCAGTAAATCCTACGGCTCCTTTTTCTTTTAAAACCTGAAAGTCAGTTAGTTTTGCGCCTTTGGAGTCTTCTGTAATAGCTCCATAAGGTCTTATTTTTATGACAGCGGATTTTTGGATTCGTTTTAATAAATCATCGAAACGCTCGGCTCTGTCGGGAACGGGATTGGTGTTTGGCATCGGGCATATAGTGGTATATCCGCCTTTTGCAGCTGCCATGGAACCTGTAGCGATGGTCTCTTTGTGCTCGCCGCCAGGCTCACGAAGGTGGACATGCACATCGATAAACCCAGGGCTGATGAATTTCCCCTCGGCATCTATGATTTCGGCGTTTGGATTCTCTATGTTTTCAGAAATTTTGGTGATAAGACCATTTTCTATCTGAATGTCTTTTTGGACTAAATTCCCTTGTTGGTCAAGGATTTTTCCGTTTTTAATGATTTTCATATTATTTATTTATTTCTTTGAATGTAAAGCCTTTTTGTTCCAAAATGTTTTTTAAAATAGCCATTCGCGCGAAAACTCCGTTTTCCATTTGTTTGAAAATTCGGGAGCGGGAGCATTCCACCAAGTCGGAGTCTATTTCCACATTTCTGTTTACTGGTGCGGGATGCATGATGATGGCGCTGGGCTTCATTTTCTTTTCTCGCTCTTTGGTAAGCCCATATTTTCTGAGGTATTCTTCTGGAGAATATTTTATTTTTTGGTGATGTCTTTCGTGCTGTATTCTTAGGAGCATGAGGACATCTATTTCTGGAATTAGTCCATCTATTTCTCGGTAAGTTCCGTTCATTAGGCTGCCTTCGTCAAACCACTCTCTAGGGCCAGAAAAATAAACTTTCGAACCTAATTTTCTCAAAATATCACAAGCAGAATTGGCAACGCGGCTGTGTTTCACATCTCCTGCAATGGTGATTTTTAGGTCTTTGAAAGAACCAAATTCTTGTTTTATGGTCATCAAGTCCAGCATGGTCTGGCTCGGGTGGTTTCCTGTGCCGTCTCCAGCGTTGATAATAGGGATTTTGATGTTTTTTAGTTCATCGTAATATTGGTTTTGTCCATGGCGAATTACCAAAAGATTTAGCCCGATGCTTTCTAGTGTTTTCGCAGTGTCGTAGAGGCTTTCGCCTTTGTTTACGGAGCTCTGCGAAGTGTCAAAAGGAATAACGGAAAGCCCAAGTTTTCTTTCTGCCATTTCGAAGCTTATTTTGGTGCGGGTGCTGTCTTCGAAGAAAAGATTGGAAACGAAAATTTCATTCTGAGCTGTGTATTTTTTACCATTTGCCATTTCTAAAGCTTGGTCTAAAATCTGCTCGATTTTCTTTGGGCTAAAATGAGATATTGCCAGCATAGTTCATTAGTTTTTTAGTTTTAAACATAAAAAAAAACGAAGCCAACCGAGCCTCGTTTTAATAAATAAAATATCTTTTTGAGCAGAAATCTGCTCTCAACAAACTTTCTAAAAATTCTTTCTTTTTCATTCTTACAAAGGTATGAAAAAAAATAGAACCAAAAGCGAAATAAAAATATATTTTGCTTTTTTTGGAAAAAATAATATCTTTAAGCAAAAATAATTTTAAAAATATGAAAGTAAAATTTTTAGGACAGAATTGTTTTTTAATTAGTTACAAGGGAAAAACTATTTTAACAGACCCTTTTTATAATTATCAAAAAGAGAAATCAGGTTTTAATATTGAAAAACAAGACATTGATTATGTGTTGATTACACATGCTCACGGAGACCATACTGCCGATGTAAAAGAAGTCCTGCAGTTTAATCCTAAAGCTGTCATCATTGCTCAGCCGGAGGTTTGTGCTTATTTTGGACATTCAAACAATATTGATTTAAATATCGGCGGTTCTACCCAAATAGAGGATATGAAAATAACCATGGTTTCTGCGGCGCATACCAGTTCTTTTCCTGATGGGACTTATGGCGGAACGGCATCAGGATATGTTTTTGGTTTTGAAAATAAAAATCTGTATCTTGCGGGAGATACTGGAGTCGTGCAGGATATGGCTCTTTTAAGTCCTGTTTTTGGTGAAATAAGCCTTGCTATTCTGCCTATTGGCGGGCATTATACAATGGATGCCAAGGGAGCTTGTTTCGCGGCTTCGGAGTTGATAAAAACTAAAAAAGTTATCGGCTGTCATTTTGATACTTTTCCGCCAATTACGATTAACCACGCTGAAGCAGAGCAGTATTTTAAGGAGAAGAATATAGAACTTATTTTACCAAAATTGGGAGAAGAATTTGAAATTTAAATAAAAAAATTATGAATATAGTTGTTAGACTTATAGTAACGGCTGCGATTGCTTATTTTTTGCAGCAAGTGCTTGATGGTGTGCATTTTAACAGCTTTGGAACGGCTTTTCTTTTTGTTATAGTGCTTGCGCTTCTCAATGTTTTTATAAAGCCTGTTTTCCAGTTTTTCGGGTTGCCGCTCACTATTCTCACACTGGGTCTGTTTTCTTTGGTTATCAATGCTGCTATTATTATGCTGGCAGATTATTTTGTAGATGGAATGGTGGTAGATGGCTTCTGGTGGGCATTAGCATTCAGTGTGTTGATGTCTTTTATCACATCAATACTGCTGCCTAGTGATGATTAAAAAAATAAAAAGCTCAGTATTCTGGGCTTTTTTTATTAATTTTAAATAAAACAAAAAAGGCAAGCTACCTACATCACACCGCTACAACCGATTACCTTTGCTGCGTTCCCACCCTGGAGGATTTTCAGGAGCTGGTTGTGTAGGACTTGCCGGTGCAAATATAAGGCTTTTTTTCAAATTTAAAAGAAAAATATGATTTTATGATTTGTTTTCTTTAATTTTGGGAAAATTTTTTCAATTTAAATTAATGAATCTCTCTATAGTTATCCCTTTGTTGAATGAGGAGGAATCCCTGAAAGAGCTTTTTTCTAGGATTGATAAGGTGTGTGTGGCAAACCAGCTTTCTTATGAAATTTGGTTTGTAGATGATGGTAGTACGGATAAATCTTGGGAAATTATAGAAGGATTTTGCAGGGAAAATGACCATATTCATGGAATAAAATTTTCCAGAAACTATGGGAAATCACAGGCGCTGCATGCGGCATTTGAGAAAGTGTCTGGAGATGTGGTGATTACAATGGATGCTGATTTACAGGACTTTCCAGAGGAAATTCCAGAGCTGTACGATATGGTAGTCAATGGAAATTATGACATCGTGTCTGGCTGGAAAAAGAAAAGATTTGATAATGTGATGACTAAAAACCTGCCATCTAAGCTCTTCAATGCAGCAGCGAGAAAGGTTTCTGGAGTGTATCTGCACGATTTCAATTGTGGTCTGAAAGCCTATAAAAAACAAGTCGTAAAATCCATAGATGTCTATGGCGATATGCACCGATATATTCCTGTTTTAGCGGCGAATGCTGGTTTTAAGCGTATTACGGAGAAAGAAGTGAAGCATCAGGCAAGACCTTACGGAAGTTCTAAATTTGGGACAGAACGCTTTATCCGTGGCTTTTTGGATTTGGTTACACTTTGGTTTATCAGTCGTTTTGGCGGGCGTCCGATGCATTTTTTCGGTGCGGTCGGTACTTTGATGTTTATCATCGGTTTCCTTTCGGCATTTTGGCTTGGAGTTTCCAAATTGATAGCAGTCTATGTCCACAAACAATACGGACATCTAATCGCTGATAATCCATGGTTTTTCATCTCGCTGACGATGATGATTTTGGGAACTTTACTTTTTATAGGAGGATTTCTTGGAGAGATGATTATCAGAACCAATAGAGAACACAAAAATTACAATATAGAAGAACAAATTTAAGATGAACAGCATATCATTTGGGAAAACCACCATAACGAGTTATCCAGAATATTTTGAGATTACAGATAACAAGAAAACGAATAAACTGCTTTATTTATCGGCATCTTTCGTGTTTATTGCTATCTATTTGTTTGACTTGTATCAGAATGATTTTGACTTTGGTAAGGTTTCTCATTTTAAGACCATTTCGGCGGTGCTTTGGCTGGTGATTTTCGCGCTTCAATTTTGGTTGATTAACACCGAAAGCAAGATTGAAAAATCCAAAATCAAGGAAGTAGTGGTGAGAAAAAACCGTTGGACCTCCATAGTGATTCATTACGGAGATAAAAAGCGTAAAATAGATGGTTTTAGCCAAGATGAAGCAGAACAGATTATAAAATTTTTGATGAATAATAGATGAAAAACCTCTTCTACATAGTAGTTGTTTTGGTGCTGATTTCTTGTGGGAAAATTCAGCCCGAAGGAAGTGAAATAAAAACGCAGGAGGTGAAAATAGAGGAATTTAGCGCTTTGCATTTGGATGGAAATTTCAAAGTGTCCTATATACAAAGCACTGAAAATAAACTGACAGTGGAGACTTATCCTAATATTTTTGAAAATTTAAAAATCAAAGTTAAGGATAAAGAATTGACTATCAGTGAGAAAAGACAAACCGAAGGGGTAGAAGTGTATAATATCATTTTGTATTCTTCTGGGAAAATTTCTAAAATGAAAATGCAGAATTCGGCAGAATTTAATATTTCCAGCCAAATGATGATGGATGATTTTAGCCTGAAAATGGAAGATAATACAAAATTAGCAGGAGCGATTTTATCCAATAAAGCTGAGATAAATCTCTATGATAATGCTCGGTTGGAGATGTTTGGGAAAACGCTGGAAGCAGAAGTGGTGATGAGGGATTCTGCTGTGATGGTGTCGCCGTATTGGTTTGTAAATAACCTGAAAATCAAGGCTGAAGATGATGCTTTGGCAGAAATTTCGGTCGAAGAAAAATTAGAAGGAAAACTAAAAAATAACGCAAAACTAAGCTATAAAGGCAATCCTGTAAAGAAAGTTTTGGAGGAAGATAAAGCGTTAGTAATAAAAAAATAAACTATAAAAGTTAAAAGTATGACAACAATAGAAAAAGCAAAGCTTTGGCTTTCAGAGTCTTTTGATGAAGAAACAAGAACTAGAGTTCAGCAGTTGATAGATGAAAATGGAGCAGAATTAGAAGATTCTTTTTATAAAGAGTTAGAATTTGGGACAGGAGGAATGCGCGGAGTGATGGGCGTGGGAACCAACAGGCTCAATAAATATACACTTGGACAGGCTACTCAGGGGCTGGCAAACTACCTGCACCAGCAGTTTAAAGGCGAAACTATCAAAGTTGCTATCGCCTATGATGTGAGAAATAATTCCAAAGAATTTGGGAAAATAGTAGCAGATGTGCTTACGGCTAATGGAATCAATGTTTTGCTTTTCAAGGAGCACCGCCCTACGCCAGAGCTTTCTTTCACGGTGAGAAATAAAAAATGTAATGCAGGAATAGTACTTACAGCATCGCATAACCCGCCTGAATACAATGGTTACAAGGTTTATTGGAATGATGGAGCGCAGATTGTCCCGCCGAATGATAAAGCGATTATCAAAGAGGTGTATTCCGTTAAATTTCAAGATATTAAGTTTAATGGAAATGATGATTTGATAGAATGGATAGGCGAGGAGCAGGATGATGTTTATATAGATGCTTGTATGCAAAACTCTCTTTATCAGAATGTTGGGAGAGATAATCTGAACATTGTTTTCACTTCTATCCATGGGACTACTTACACTACAATCCCAAAAGCCCTTAAAAAGGCTGGATTTGCAAAGGTGGATTTGGTGAGAGAGCAGATGATTCCAAGTGGAAATTTCCCAACAGTGGAAAGCCCTAACCCAGAAGAACCAGCGGCTCTTACGATGGCGACGGACTTGGCAGAAATTACCAATGCAGATATTGTTATCGGATGTGACCCAGATGGAGACAGACTTGGTATTGCGGTTAGAAACCTTGAAGGGAAAATCCAGCTGCTTAACGGAAATCAGACCAATACTATCCTGACTTATTACATCCTTGACCAATGGAAAAAAGCAGGGAAAATTACAGGAAGTGAGTTCATCGGTTCTACTATCGTGACTTCGGATATTTTCTTTGATATTGCTAAAAAATACGGAATAGAGTGCAAAGCAGGACTTACAGGCTTCAAATGGATTGGTAAAATGATTCGCGAAGCCGAAGGAAAACAAAAATTTGTCTGCGGAGGAGAGGAGAGTTTTGGTTTTATGACAGGGGATTTCGTAAGAGATAAGGATTCGTGCGGTTCTATCCTTCTTGCCTGCGAAATAGCAGCATGGTGCAAGGCTCAGGGCAGCAGTATTTTCCAGTATATGATAGAGATTTATAAGGATTTAGGGCTTTATCAAGAGGCTCTGGTCAATGTGGTGAGAAAAGGAAGAGAAGGAGCAGAAGAAATCAAAAAAATGATGTCAGATTTCCGTAATAATCCAGTGAAAGAACTAGCTGGTTCCAAAGTGGTTCTTGTGAAAGATTTTCAGGAGCAGACTGCATGGGATTTAGTGAAAGATGAAAAAGCAGAAATGACCGATATTCCTAAGTCTAATGTGCTGATATACTACACGGAAGACGGCACGAAAGTAGCCATCCGCCCATCAGGAACGGA
>CALHQK010000110.1 GCA_938037185.1 uncultured Riemerella sp. | reverse complement strand
AAATGGTGGCTGCCAGTTCAGCCGATAAAAAGGAAGAAGAAAAAAAAGCTTCCAAATGGTATGATAAAATCTCCTTTGGAGGATATATCCAGGTGAGATATAATGAACTTCTGGAAAGCAATCCTAATCTAAACTGTGAACAATGCGACCAGTTCTGGGGGGATAAGGAGAATGGATTATCTTTTAGAAGACTTAGATTTAAATTCTCTGGGCAGATTACTCCAAGAGTATTTTTCTATATACAGCCCGATTTTGCTAAAACTGTAGGAGGCAAAAACCTTGTTGGTGTTATCAAAGACGCTTATTTTGACTTGGGTTTAAACTCTAAAAATGAATACAGAATCCGTATCGGACAGAGTAAAGTTCCCTACGGCTATGAGAACCTCCAATCCAGTAGTGACAGAATCGCTATGGATAGAAATGATGCTATCAACAGCGGTCTGAAAGATGAGCGAGATTTGGGTATTTATTTCATGTGGACACGAGAGAAGGAAAAAGAAATAATGGAACTACTCTACAAGAAAGGTCTGAAACACTCGGGGGATTTTGGGGTTTTTGCATTGGGATTCTATAACGGACAAACAGGGAATAATTATGATTTGAACAAAAAATTCCATTGGGTAGCTAGATTATCATACCCATTTAAGGTTGGAAATCAGATCATAGAACCTGGGATACAGGCTTACACAGGGAAATTTGTTTTATTAAAAACGAGTGTTGGGACACTTACCAATATCAACAAGGAATATTTAGACCAAAGAATAGCGGCATCGTTTGTTCTTTATCCACAGCCGTTTGGTATACAGGCGGAATATAACATCGGTAAAGGGCCAGAGTATAATGCGGCCACAAATTCGGTGGAAGTTAGAAATTTGTATGGTGGATATGCGACATTCTCTTATTTTATCAATAAATGGAATCAGCAGTTCATTCCATTCGTGAGGTTTCAACACTATAAAGGAGGGAAAAAGCATGAACTGGACGCCAGAAGTTACAATGTAAAAGAAATGGAAATAGGAGTGGAATGGCAGCCGTTCAAATCCTTTGAGCTTATCGCGATGTATACCATAGCAGACAGAGCTTCTAAAGATTTCACGAATCCTAACTACCACGAAAAAGGAGGTTTGATAAGATTACAAGCACAATTAAAATTCTAACCAAATACAAAAAGACTTATCATAATGATAAGTCTTTTTTTTTGTTAATGAATTAAATAACTCCTAATTTTTTTCCTACTTTTTCAAAAGCCGCGATGGCTTTGTCTAAATGCTCCTTGGTATGAGCCGCAGAGAGCTGAACTCGTATTCTTGCTTTTTCTTTCGGTACTACTGGATAGAAGA
>CALHQK010000109.1 GCA_938037185.1 uncultured Riemerella sp. | reverse complement strand
TTGGTAAATAAACTGACCAACATCCAGCATAGATATCATGACAATATTTTGTCTTCTCTGCACTTCCATTTGGAGCATGATTTGTGCATGGAAATCATCGCTGTGAAAGGAAAGGCTTCTACTTTGATAGAACTTGCTAACAGCCTGATTTCTGTAAAAGGAATAGAGCACGGAAAACTTACAACCACAAAGGCTGACAAATAATTTTTGAAATAAAAAAAGCAGAAATTTATGTTTCTGCTTTTTGGTTTTAGTGTCCTCTCATTTCCATCTGTTCTCTGGATTGTGGAGGCGGCATTCTCCTTTCATCCTCTCTCTTTGAGTGGCTGGACTGCCATTTTTCATACTGCTCAGGCGTCAGGATTTTTTTGAGTTTTCGCTGATGCCTTTCACGAAGTTTCTCCTTTTCTGCTCTGTGCTCTTTGCGAAGTTCTTCCAGCTGTTTTGTTTGTTTTTCAGAAAGATTGAGCTCTTCTAATCTTTTTTCTCTGCTTTCTTTTTCTCTTTCCATTTTTTTATGTTCTGAGTGGCGGCAGTGATGTTCCTTCGGAGCTTCTTGTGCTGATGCAAATCCAAATGCTCCGACTAATGCTAAACTTAAAACTAACTTTTTCATAATGTTCAAATTTTTACGATTTTCTATTTGTTGGATTCGTTTTTTTTGTCAAAGTTAAACCCATGAAAGTTAAACTTCTACTAAGTTTTCTTAAATTTTTTCTAAAGAATCATTATCTTTGGGCAACTTTCTAAAATTTATCTAAAATGAAGATTTTATATCAAAAACTAATCTCTTGTGTCATTTTTAGTGTTTTTACGCTGAACTCCGCTCAGGAAATCACTTTAAATAAAATACACTCTGGCTATTACAGAACTGAGTTTATCTATGGGATAAACTCCATGAACGATGGAGAACACTACACCATTTTGGAAAAAGATGGAATCGTAAAATATTCCTACAAAACAGGAAAAAAAATAGAAACCATCTTAGAGGCTAAGATACAGGACTATACATTTTCCCATGATGAGAGCAAAGTGCTGGTTCTGAACGAACAACAGCCCATCTACCGCCATTCTTTCTTAGGAAAATACCATGTAATAAATCTAAGTAAAAACGGAAAAATAACTGCCCTAAACAACGGAAACTGGGTTCAGGAGCCTAAATTCTCTCCTGATGGAAGATTCGTGGCTTTTATCTCTGGGAATAATCTTTATTACCAAGACCTCAGCTCTGAAAAAATCACCCAAATCACTTTCGATGGTGAGAAAAATAAAATCATCAACGGACTGGCAGACTGGGTGTATGAGGAGGAATTCGGGCATGCAGATATGTACCAATGGACAAAAAACAGCGAAAGTCTGGTTTTCGTGAAATTTGATGAAAGCCAAGTAAAAGAAATGAACATGCAGGTTTTCAATGGAAATCTGTATCCGCAGGATTTTCGTTTCAAATATCCGAAAGCAGGAGAAGAAAACTCAAAAGTTTCGGTATATGCCTATGATTTAAAACTGAATAAATCCACACAAATCAATCTTGCTAACTTTGAAACTTACTATATTCCACAGGTTTTCCAAACTTCGCAGCCAAATGAAATTGCGATAGCGACTTCCAACAGACATCAGAACAAACTGGAAATCATCAAGATAAACATTAAAAACTATTCTACCAAGAAAATCCTAACCGAAACAGATGCCGCTTGGATAGAAGCGGACAATCTTTCTTTGGAGTTTTTGGAGGACAATTCTTTCCTTTGGGCTTCGGAAAGAGATGGTTTTAGACATTTTTACTGGTACACACCTGACGGAAAACTGAAAAAACAAATCACCAAAGGCAACTGGGAAATCACCGACTACTATGGTTTTAGCCCTAAAAATTCTGAAATCTTGGTGCAGACCACCGAAAAAGGCAGCACCAACAGAGTGGTGAGCAAAATAAACATCATAACAGGGAAAAAGCAGATAGTTTCTGAATTAAATGGAACTAATAATGCTGATTTCAGCAAGTCTTTCCAATATTTTATCAACACACATTCTTCCGCAGAACAGCCGAATACTTACACTTTGAGAGATTTTAACGGGAAAACTCTGCGAGAATTACAGAATAATAATTCGGCGCTGAAAAAACTGCAGTCAGATGGTTTCGTAACCAAAGAATTTTTCCAAATTCCAAACAAAAATGGCGACCAGATGAACGCTTGGATGATAAAGCCCAAAGACTTCTCGCCTAACAAGAAATATCCTGTGCTGATGTACCAGTATTCTGGCCCTGGTTCCCAGCAGGTAAGCAATGCTTGGGACGGCAGAAACGCTATTTGGTTTAACCTTTTGGCTCAAAAAGGATACATTGTGCTTTGTGTAGATGGGCGTGGAACGGGCTATCGTGGAACGAAGTATAAGAAAGCAACTTACAAGAATTTAGGAAAATACGAGATAGAAGACCAAATCGCTGCTGCACAGTGGATTGGCTCACAAAACTTTGTAGATACTGGGCGAATTGGGATATTTGGATGGAGTTTCGGAGGATATATGGCAAGTCTGGCAATGACCAAAGGAGCAGATGTTTTCAAGATAGGAATTGCTGTAGCACCAGTAACCACTTGGCGTTATTATGATACGATCTATACTGAAAGATATCTGCAGACTCCACAAGAAAACCCACAAGGATACGATGAAAACTCGCCTATCAATTTCGCTGGTCTAATGAAAGGAAAATTCCTGCTAATCCACGGAACAGCGGATGACAATGTCCATTATCAAAATGCAGTAGAAATGGCGGAAGCTCTTATTCAGAAAAACAAAGAATTTGAGTTCATGACCTATCCAGACAAAAACCATGGAATTTATGGTGGAAACACAAGATTACATCTATACCAAAAAATGACAAACTTTATTTTAAATAATCTATAATTATGAAAAACAAACATCCAAAAGGTTTGCCCTATCTCTTCTTCACAGAAATGTGGGAAAGGTTCGGCTATTATTTGATTTTAGGAATCTTCGTTTTGTATATGATTGATGCCGACAAGGGCGGTTTAGCCTTTGATAGCAAACATGCTGATGACATCTTTGGGACCTTCATTGCCCTTACCTACCTTACGCCTTTCCTTGGCGGGTTTCTTGCGGATCGACTGCTGGGATACATCAAGGCGATTTACATTGGCGGGGCGCTTATGGGACTAGGCTACATTGGTTTAGGACTTTTCAAAGATGTGTCCATGTTCTATGTATCCATGGGGCTGATAATCATTGGGAACGGATTCTTTAAACCAAGTATTTCTACACTTTTAGGAAATCTCTATTCTGATGACAAATATAAAGCCAATAAAGATGCTGGGTACAACATCTTCTACATGGGGATAAATATCGGGGCTTTTGTATGTAACATCATTGCGGCTTATATGAGAAACAAATATGGCTGGGGCGAGGCTTTCGTGACAGCTGGTGTAG
The DNA here is from genome assembly GCA_938037185.1 of uncultured Riemerella sp. GTDB lineage: Bacteria > Bacteroidota > Bacteroidia > Flavobacteriales > Weeksellaceae > JABCPE02. The sequence continues at coordinate 8,286 of CALHQK010000109.1, read as the reverse complement.
GGATGTTTTTAGGTTTGATTATTTTTTCTTTTGGGAAAAAACATGTCGTTCATGCCAATGTAATGAAACCTGTTCAAGAGGGTGATGCCACTATCAGTTCCATCTTGGTAAAAGTATTCGTTCCTGCCATCATCGCGGGAGTTATCGGCTGGGTAATCCCTGGGAACATCTTTGGGTCAGATTCTACTGATGCCTTTATATTTGCGTGTATTCCTGTTATTTTATTCTATGTCTTTATTTATGTCAGCGCAAATGCAGAGGACAAGAAACCTATCGGAGCCTTGTTGGCGATATTTGCAGTGAGTATGATGTTCTGGGCTGTATTTAAACAAAACGGAACTGCCCTTACCCGCTGGGCAAATTACTACACAGACAGAAGTGTTCCTGCTGCTTTAGAAAAGCCGCTGGAAAGCATCTATTTGGTTGATACAAAAGACTACAATATAAAAGAAGTTGCAGTTCATGACAATCAGTTCCAAACCGTAAAAGGCGAAGATGGAAAACCTAAAAAAGAACAAGGAAAAGACATTTATTTCAAAAATATAAGCAAGGAACAAAGAGCCGAGCTGGAAGCCAATCCAGACAAGAAAGTATATCTCTACAATACCGAGCTGTTTCAGTCTATCAATCCTTTCTGGGTTATCGCCCTTACACCTGTAGTGGTAGGCTTCTTTATGATGCTTCGTAGAAAAGACAAAGAACCTTCTACTCCTACAAAGATAGTTTTGGGATTATTCCTGTCGGCTCTCAGCTGTCTCGTAATGGTAGCTGCTGTATATGCAGGAGATAACGGTGCTTACAAAGTATCACCACTTTGGTTGTTTGCTGCTTATGGAATCATCACAGTAGGCGAACTTTGCCTATCTCCTATGGGACTTTCTTTGGTGTCTAAACTTTCTCCACCGAGAATTACAGCGCTGATGATGGGAGGATTTTTCCTTTCTACTTCGATAGGGAACAAACTCTCTGGTATATTGGCAAGTATGTGGTACAGCTATGAAGACAAAGCCAATTTCTTCTGGGTAAATTTCGCCCTGCTGCTCATCGCCACTCTGCTGGGAGTTGCCATCCTAAAACCACTGAATAAAGCCATGAAAGAAAAAGGCGTGAAATAAACCGAAAATCATAAAACTCCCGCATTGTCATCAATGCGGGAGTTTTTCTAATTTAATATCAATATGGCTTTGAGTTATTTCCTTTTGTAGGTTTTTGTAATAAAAAGTATAGTAGATGAGACAACCGCCGCAGGCAGTGATTGAAGGAAGGAATTTTGCTTTTTAGATAACTGACAGAGCTAATTATCATCACTGCTGCTAAATAATATCCTTTGAAAATTTCTCATTTTTCTCACCTTATTTTATGAAGGTTTCGCAGCCGTAAAACATCTACTATACTATATGAATACTCTGCAAACATAGCATAAATAGATTATTATTATATTATGTTTGTTAAAATTTAGAAAAATTTGCTATTTTGTGTTGTTTGTTTGGGGTATTTTTCTTTCATTTGTGTGATTTTAACCTAAAAAAGAATATTATTCTATGGAAAGAATTGATAAACTGGATGATAAAGACCTTGCGTTACTTAGAATTTTACAAAATAACTCCAAGAAAACCATAAAGGAACTCGCTGCAGAAGTCAATCTCTCGCCTACTCCTGTTTTCGAGAGGGTGCGGAGGCTGGAAGAAAACGGCTACATCAAAAGATATTCCATCGTGATAGATGCCGAAAAGCTCAACAGGGGATTTAGTGTTTTTTGCAGAATCAAGCTGAAAGCACACGACCGAAATATCGGTATCCAGTTTGCTCAGGAAGTTTTGGCTCTTGATGAAATCACCGAATGCTACAACATTTCTGGGGATTTTGACTATTTATTGAAAATTCAGGTTCACGACATGAAACATTACCAAGACTTTATCTTCAATAAACTGGGTCGCCTTGATACCATCGGCAGTACGAACAGCGCCTTTATCATGGAGGAAATAAAGAACATCTACGGCATAAATATATAATTCCGCAGAAAACGCCTGCTCCAAAACAAATAACATAACCAAAATTTTCCAGTCCGGCACTTTCAGGGTGTGTGGAAGTCTATTCCTAAAAAATTACGGCTTTTGCTTTCATTTTAGAATAACTTTTCTATTTTAAAAATGATGGTTGCAGGAGTTTTGCGATGAGCGGACGGCTTCGGAAAGGAAGGTTCAAAAACATTTTAATAGCAAGCCGTAAAAATTCTGCTTATTGATTTTAACCTAAAATAATAAGAACCGATAAAAAATCCCACTTTACAACTGAAATAAACTGCCGGAATTTTCTGGAATTGGTATTCCAAGCAGGGAGAAGTTGCAGGAAATTTTCAGAATTGGACTTTCAGGGTAAAAAAAACGGCGGAATTTTTCCAGATTGGTATCTCAGGGTGTCGGGAAATCAAATTCCGGGTCGGGAATTTCATTTTTTGGAAAAAAAATGGCCGCATTTTTTCAGAATTGGACTTCCACACACCCTGAAAGTCCAATTCCAGGTCGGGAATTGTTATTTCATTAAATAAAAAATCAAATTCCTTGTAAGGAATCATAGTTTTTTCTCCCTGAAATACAAATCCCACCAAAGGAACGGCAATTTTTTTACGAATAATATAATAATTTGTTTTTTTACTGATAAATTCGGTTAGGTTTTATTCGTTTTTTCAGAAAATTTTGGCAATTTCTTTCATTCTGAGATAGCTGTCCCAATCTAAAACAGCAAATGCAGCCTGCGGGAGAGTCCGAAACCTTGCCGAGACTGGGAAATAAATCAACATGGAGAAGCCAAGAATCAAATATTATGATGGTTTTGCATTCCTGCGATTTTAAAACCTAAAATTAAATCTCTACTTTTGCAGCATGATAAAAATAGGAAATGTAGAACTGCCGGATTTTCCGCTGCTTTTGGCTCCCATGGAAGATGTCTCAGACCCGCCGTTCCGCAGGCTGTGCAAGATGCAGGGGGCAGACCTCATGTATTCGGAGTTTATTTCATCCGAAGGGTTGATTAGAGATGCTATAAAGAGCAGAAAAAAATTAGACATTTTTGATTACGAAAGACCTGTCGGCATTCAAATATTTGGAGGTGATGAGGAAGCAATGGCGATGTCTGCCAAGATAGTAGAAGCGGTACAGCCAGATTTGGTGGATATCAACTTCGGGTGTCCTGTGAAAAAAGTGGTGAGCAAAGGCGCCGGCGCTGGAGTTCTGAAAGATATTGACCTGATGGTAAAACTTACCAAAGCGGTGGTGAATTCTACCGAACTTCCCGTAACGGTAAAAACCCGTTTGGGATGGGATTCCGAGAGCATCAACATAGAAGAAGTAGCCGAAAGGCTTCAGGATGCAGGGATAAAGGCACTTACCATCCATGCCCGTACGAGAACCCAGATGTATAAAGGGGAAGCCGACTGGGAGTACATCAGCAAAGTAAAGAATAATCCTAATATAGAAATTCCTATTTTTGGGAACGGAGATATAGACAGCCCAGAAAAAGCGAAAGAATATAGAGAAAAATATGATGTAGATGGAATGATGATAGGCCGCGCAGCCATAGGCTATCCGTGGATATTCAATGAAGTGAAACATTTCTTCCAGACAGGAGAAAAGCTGCCTGAACCGACCCTGAAAGACAGGCTGGACGCTGTGAAAAATCATGCAGAATGGTCTGTAGAATGGAAAGGAGAGCGTGCAGGACTGGTAGAGATGAGACAGCATTATGGCAATTATTTTCGGGGGATTCCTTATTTCAAAGAGTTTAGAAGCAGATTCTTGCAGGTGCTTACAATACAGGAGATGAATGATTTACTGCAAGAAATCTATACCAAAATAGCACAAGAAGAGATATAAATGCCTTTTTTAGAGATAAAATCAGCAGACTTTGGGTATAATGTTCCATTGATTTCTAATGTGAATACCTCTCTGGATTTGGGAGATATCTGCCTGCTGGTTGGGAATAATGGCGTGGGAAAAACTACCCTGATGAAAAGCATTTTAGGACAAGTTCCTCTATTAAAGGGCAAAATCAGCATAGATGGCAGTGCTGCTGAGACTTTGTCGGCCTTGGATCTTGCACGGCAGGTTTCCGTTGTCTTCTCTAAATCGGAGGCTTCTCCTTATTATACTTTAAAGGATTTGATTTCTTTGGGCAGATATGTTTATTATCCTTATTACATGAGCCTTACCGATGAAGATGAGGCGGAAATAGAGCAGATAATAGAAAAACTGAATCTTGCTAAATATAGAAATTATCTTCTCTCCGAACTTTCGGATGGGAATCTCCAGAAAGCGTTTATTGGCAGAGCGTTAGCCCAAAACACGCCCATGATAGTTTTAGATGAGCCGACCACTTATCTTGATGAAGAAAACAAGCTGATTATTTTGGAACTGCTGAAAGATTTAGCCCAAAAGCAGAATAAACTTATTCTTTTTTCTTCCCACGACTGGCGAATTGCTAAAGATTTTTCAGATAAATTATGGTGGATAAAGGATGAAAAAATCCTCACCGGAAAGATTATAAAGTCTGATAAATCCAGCCGCCTGTCAATAGATGAAATTATGGATGGGAATTAATAAATCATCATTTAATTAAGGTTATTTTTACAGAACAGAAACATTCAAAACGGCAATAGAGAACAAATCGTTTTACAAATAAATTACAAAAATGATAAGAACTTATTACATCTTTTTCATATTACTATTCATTGGATGTGAAAAGAGAAAATTAACCTATAAAACAATAGAAACTGAAAATTACTTTTTAGAAGGTTATACTTATATAAATGGAACAGACAAGATATTTCCTAATGAATTAGTACTGATTGATAAGAATACAAAGGATACCGTCTATAAATGCAAAAATTGCTATAAAGATTTCCATATAATATTAGAGGACACACTATTAATTTATGGAGGAAATAAACTTGATAGTATAATTCATAATAAATTAATAATCAAGAGAATTCCTGTCCCAAAGGATTATAAATATAATAAGCCGTGGTAATGATATAAAATGATATTTTGAATATTCAGGAAAGTTAATAGTCTTTGTATCTATTATTAAAAGGTGTTTGTAAAGGAGATAATATGCAAAAATAAAAGATCTTTAATTTGTCTTTAATTTTGCAATAACATCTATTCCCCCAGTGGTAATGTCCCCAATTTTGCAAAGAACCTCTGTATCCAACGGCAGGAAGACATCCATTCTAGAGCCAAATTTTATAAATCCTAATTCATGTCCAGCTTTGGCTTGGTCGCCTTCTTTGGAATACATTACAATTCTTCGGGCAACATATCCGGCTATCTGGCGGAAAGCTACTTTATGATTTGTCAGTGTATCTACGGCTATTGTTGTTCTTTCATTCTCTGTAGAAGACTTCTCGTTCCAAGCCATCAGGTATTTACCAGGGTGGTATTTTTTATAGCAAACCGTTCCTGTTACAGGATATCGGCAGATATGCACATTCAGCGGAGACATGAATATGGACACTTGGATGCATCGTGTTTTTAGGATTTCGTTTTCTTCCACTTCTTTTATCATTACTACTTTTCCATCTACGGGGGCAAGAACATTCTCTACCTGCTCCAAAATGTTTCGTTCAGGAACACGGAAGAACCAAAGTACCAGACCAAATAGAATGAATAAAGGCAAAGTAACAACCCAATGGTATTTTTCAAGGAAAAAAAACGCTGCTCCGCCAAATAAAACGAGTGCTAAAAATGCTATAATAATAGTGGCTTTTCCTTCTCTGTGAAGTTTCATAATGATAATTTAAAAATTAAAATAGTTTTTCTAAAACAAAATACAAATATACAACAGGAGCACAGATAATGAAGCTGTCCAGTCTGTCCAATACTCCTCCGTGTCCAGGGATAATGTTGCCGCTGTCTTTCACTCCGAAAGTTCTTTTCAGCTGGCTTTCCACCAAATCACCAATTGGAGCAGCAACAGAAACGAGCAGACCGACTAAAATCCAGTTGCCCCTCATTTCCGGCATATATTTTTCAATAAAAAATCCTAAAACTAAAGTGCAGATTACTCCGCCAGCGAAGCCTTCCCAAGTTTTTTTAGGGCTGATTTTCGGTGCCATTTTATGTTTTCCAAACATTCTTCCTGAAAAATAGGCGAAACTATCACTGCTCCAGATTAAAACAAAAAGCATGAAAACTTCCCAACCAAAAGGATGTTCTTTAGAATAGTCAAAATATGGAATTCCTAAAGCAAAAGAAAACGAGAGGAATACATAAATAATAATGAAAATTAGCTTTCCATTATCATGATAAAGTTCATTAGGATATTTAAATAAAGTAAATGATGCGATTGCAATGAGTAGTATTCCTAAAATTTCTTGAAGATTGAACAGGAAGTAAAAATCATGATTTAAAAATCTTACAGCGAATTTATAAAACACAAGAAAACCAATAGGATAGACAAGCCATTTCCACCAGCTGTCCCCGAATTTCATTATTCTAATAGCCTCCCAAGCCCCCACAATAATAAGAAAGACTATGAGAGAAAGATATAAGTATTCCTGTTTTACATTAATATTAAAAAACTCTTTAAGATAAACAGAGCCCAAATGAGTAGTACACAAAAAAATAAGCAGACCATACACTGCCCCTGAAATAATACGCTGAAGTAAATTCTTGTCCAAAATTATAAATTAAATTAATCTTCCAGCAAAAGTAAGAAAAGTTTTGGATTTTTCTTATTTGGGTTAAATAATTGTGAGTTGCTGCCGCTTATGGATGTCAGATTTCTTACATTTCCACGCCGTTTTATTTTCATCATGGCTTCGCTCAGGTTTGCAACAATTTGTGAGACACTTGCCATGATAATGATTTTTTCAGGAAGTCTGGAAGAATTAAAATGAAGAATATTGTTATGAGATAGCATTATACGCCCATCATAAGCAATGAGATACTCGCATGTAAGAAACGCAGCATCATTATTAATATCCAGACTTTGGGTATAATGCTTTTTTGTGACATCTAAAAACTTCATCAAATCCTGATCACAACAGAAGAGAGATGAAATATTTTCTCCTTTTAATATCTTATTTAAAGTGCCGAGTGCTTCAGTTTCATCTGTGCAATAGTTAAACACTCCGCCCGACATTGTAAATAGCTGGGCGAATTTATAATCAATATCAGAATGTTTCAATTGGTCGCCATAAACAAGTATTCCCTGCTTAAGCTGCGGATTCTCTTCCTTGAAGAGCTTATTTATTAAATTCTGAAAAAAACTCAACTTACTAACTTTGAATGTTATAATTCCAACAAAGTTAATAAAAAATATTGTAGAATATAAAAATAAATATCAAAAAAACACCTTCTTAGTATAAGAAAGTGTTTTTTTGTAAGTGAAATACTGTATTTATGAAATATTTTCTGTATCTCCTATTGTTTCTTCGGGCTCATTTTCTATTGGCCTGTTTTCTTTTTCTTCTGGTTCCCATGCTCTCTTTCCGAAAATCTCCTCCAAATCTTCTCTGAAAATCACTTCCTTTTCAAGGAGTTTTCCTGCAAGAGCCTCTAACTTGTCTTTGTTTTCAGTCAAAATCTTAATAGCTCTTTGATATTGATTTTCAATAAGCTTGGATATCTCTTCATCTATGGTCTTCGCTGTATGTTCTGAATATGGCTTCCCAAAATTATACTCAGACTGTCCAGAACTGTCATAATAAGAAATATTTCCTATTTTGTCATTTAGACCATATATGGTAACCATGGCTTGAGCTCTTTTGGTTACTTTTTCCAAGTCAGAAAGTGCTCCAGTAGAGATATTATTGAATACCACCTGCTCAGCGGCACGCCCTCCTAGTGTAGCACACATTTCATCGAGCATTTGTTCTGTAGTGGTCAGCTGTCTTTCTTCAGGAAGATACCAAGCTGCACCTAGTGAACGCCCTCTAGGAACGATAGTCACTTTTAACAATGGATTGGCATGTTCTGTAAGCCAAGATATTGTTGCGTGTCCTGCTTCGTGGATGGCAACTCTTCTTTTTTCGGAAGGTTTTATTGCCATGTTTTTCTTTTCCAAACCACCGATGATTCTATCCACAGCATCTAGGAAATCTTGTTTAGTAACGCTTTCATGGTTGTTTCTCGCAGCGATAAGGGCGGCCTCATTACATAAATTTGCAATATCCGCACCACTGAATCCAGGGGTCTGTTTTGCTAAAAATTCTATATCTACAGAATCATCAAGTTTGATTTTCTTTAGATGAACTTCAAAAATTTCTTTTCGTTCGTGGACTTCAGG
>CALHQK010000108.1 GCA_938037185.1 uncultured Riemerella sp. | reverse complement strand
ATACATAATATCAACGGACGCAGACATATAATATACAATCCATAGAGTACTAGTTTAAATCAATAATAACTTATTAAAATTTATAAAGAAATGGTTAGAAAAATTCTAAGCACAGGTTTTGTATTGGCTTCTATCGGGCTATATTCACAAACTGTAATTACAGGGGAGGTACATGATACCTCGGGAAATGCTATCCCGAATGTGAAGGTAAGTTTTGAGGGTTCTGCCACAGAAACAGTTACTGATGGTAATGGTAAATTTATCATCAATATACCATCTCAAAAAGGAACGCTGACTTTCTCGGCAGAAAATTTTCATCCGTTTAGAAGAAGTGTAGGAGCGAATACTCCTGTAGTCTATGTAGTGATGAAGGAGGGTTCTAAAGAAATACCAGAAGTGGTGATTTCTACACAGAAAAAATTAGAAGTTAATAAACTAAACATAAAAAACTTAGACGCTCCGATGACTGTAAATGTGCTAAACCGTGCAGTATTACAGAAATGGAATATTAACAATATAGAGGATGCATCTAAGATGGTTGCTGGGGTAAATCCAGTGAAGCAGTTTGCTGGTTTCCAATTCTTTAACATAAGAGGGTTTGATAACTTTGTGGTTCTATATGATGGAATCAGAGATGAAAGACATACGATTACTCAGAGTGCTCCTGTTGCCAGCTTTGCCAATGTGGAGAGAGTGGAGTTCTTGAAAGGGCCTTCTGGTGATATGTTTGGGCACTCTGCATTGGGTGGAATCATCAATATTATTAGAAAAAAGCCAACTTACACCACTCAGGGTGAAGCGAAATTCACTATCGGAAGCTACAATACATATAATGTAGAAATGGGAGTAGGAGGACCTATTTCTAATAAGTTAAGATACCGTGTAGATGCAGGGTTGATGAATACAGATGGCTTCAAAGGGATAAAAGAAAAGAATTTCAACTCTTCCCTAATGTTACAGTATACGCCAGACCACCAAAATACATTGGAGTTCTTTGCGCAGTATAATAATGACTTCTACGGAGCAGATACTGGTGTTCCTGCAACAAACGACGGAAAACCTTATGACTGGATAAATCCTATGATAAATTTATCCGATAAGCGTGACTATCTGAAAAATGAGAAAAAGGAATTCTATCTGAAATACAAACATAGATTTGATTTCGGAGGAACTTTTGACTATAAGCTTTCTTACTTTGATGATACATTAGATTACTTGATGGATGAGGTTCTTTTTACAGATAAAACAACAAAAACTCTATCTAGAAAAAATGGACCATACCACTTTAAACATGTTACAAGACCATTGATGAATCAGCTTGATTTTAGTTTTGGGTTTAAAACATGGGGCTTTAAGCATAAAATGATTGTAGGAAATACTTTCTCTTATTTGGATAGAAAAACATGGAATGGAGATGTTACAGAGGGGACAAGTGGTCAGAATATTCCTATCGTAAACCCTGTTCTTGGGTTGGGAGAAAGAAGAGTGGATATAACCAAAGTAACCACTATGAAAGAGGTTGTTACAGGGTTTTACCTTCAAGATTGGATAGAATTTGCAGATAGATTTAAGGTTTTACTTGGAGGAAGATATGATTATTTTGATGGGTCATATGATGGTAAAAGGTTAATAACTGCACAACCTAACCCTGACAAAGGATTTTATCATAATTTCACTTATAGAGCTGCGCTTTCATTCCAGCCAATTAAGAATTTTATGACTATCTACGGGTCTTCTTCTAGTTTCTTCAAACCTACTCGTGCTCATGACCATAGAACAGGAAAACTCTTTAAACCAGAGGAAGGAATACAGATAGAAGGAGGAATTAAATTAGAAAAGAAAGACAGATTGAATGTTACCATTTCAGGATTCTATATAGAAAAGAAAAACCTTATTGTGGGACACTATGTGAGAAGACAGATAGGAAAAGCATATTCTAGAGGTTTTGAAGTAGATGCAGATGCAGAAATTTTCAAAGGGCTTTATGCTAAAGTAGGTTATGCATTTACTGATGCGTTCTTAGGAAAGCAGGAACCAGAGATAGGACAAGCGGATCTATCTCATAATAAAACTCCATGGACGCCTAAACACTCCTTCAATGCATGGGCAAACTATGAACCTCGTACATTTATGAAAGGCTTTGGAATTGGTTTAGGAGTGTTCTATACTGATAAAACATATAGAACTGAGAAAAATGACCAAGTTCTTCCTGCATACACTCTTCTAAATGGAGTAATCTATTATCAGGCGAAGAATAACATCAGAATAGGGCTGAATGTAGAAAATATTTTGAACACAACATATTATAACAACGCTCTTTCTAATAATGATTTGTATTCTAATAATCCTGCGGATGAGCCATATCAGGCTACTTTCCAGATTAACCCAGGTAGGAACAGAAATTATAAATTGACAATTTCATATTCATTTTAACAACTAATCTTTATCCAGCAACAGACTATTTTTCGGAATAGTCTGTTTTTTATATCATGTAGAACCGATGTATATTTTAAAAAATGTTAGCTTTAAAATTATTGAGTTTAAAGAAAATTCATTAAAACATCATATTGATTTTCAATGCAATGAATAGTTTTTCCTCTTTTATTTCATAATGAGCAATGGGGCATAAGTATATTTTTGTGTAATTTGTAGTATATTTGTTTCATTGATTAAAAATTTTAACGAAAATGAAAAAAGTTTTAACCACATTAGCATTAGCATTGATGATGAATACTATTCAAGCGCAAAACTATGAGGAGATAAAACATACGGACAAAAATGGTTTCTCGTATGTTACGGTTTCTAATGATGAAAACGGCGTGAGAGTCTACACTCTGAAAAACGGACTAAAAGTTTATTTAGCGAAAAATTCTGATGCGCCACGAATCCAGACCTATATCCCTGTAAGAACGGGAAGTAATAACGACCCTGCTGATAACACAGGTCTGGCTCACTATCTGGAGCATATGATGTTCAAAGGAACTTCTAAAATAGGAACGCAGAACTGGGCAAAAGAGAAAAAATACATAAAACAAATTTCTGACCTATACGAACAGCACAAGGCAGAAAAAAATCCTGAAAAGAAAAAAGAAATCTATAAAAAAATAGATGCCATCTCTAAAGAAGCGTCTAAATATGCCATTGCCAACGAATACGACAAGGCGATTTCTTCCCTTGGAGCTACTGGGACTAACGCCCACACTTGGCTGGATGAAACGGTTTATAAAAACAATATCCCAAGCAACGAGCTGGAAAAATGGTTCAAAGTAGAGCAAGAGCGATTCTCTGAACTGGTTCTAAGGCTGTTCCACACGGAGCTGGAAGCTGTTTATGAGGAGTTTAACCGAGGACAAGACAACGACAGCCGACTAATGAGCTACGAGCTGATGGATGCCCTATTCCCTACGCACCCGAACGGACAGCAGACCACTATCGGGAAGTCTGAACATCTGAAAAACCCTTCTATGGTGGCTATTCACAAGTATTTCAATGAATACTATGTGCCGAACAACTATGCGCTGGTGCTGGTAGGAGATTTGGATTTTGATAAGACAATTCTTTTGGCTCAGAAATATTTCGGGAACTTTAAACCTAAAGCATTACCGAAAAAATCACAAATCGTAGAAAAGCCAATGGACAAAATCGTGAAAAGAGTGGTAAAAAGCCCTTCTGCTCCACGATTACAAATGGCATGGAGAACAGACAGCTACGGAACAAAAGAAGCAAGAATGGCGGAGCTGGTAGCACAGATTCTCAGCACCAACAATAATGATGCTGGACTTCTGGATTTAAACCTAAACCAAAAACAAAAAGTGCTTCGTGCGATGGCGTATGTGCTTCCGTTCAAACAATACGGATATTTGGCGCTTTCTGCTGTACCAAAGGAAAGTCAGTCCCTAGATGAGGCGAAAAACCTTCTTTTGGAACAGATAAATTTGGTTAAAAAAGGAGAATTCCCAGACTGGATGTTGACCGCCATCATCAACGATATGAAAAAAGACCGCCTAAAAGGCTGGGAAACAGCTGATGGACTAGCGTCATCACTATATAACACCTACATCCGTGAGAGAAGCTGGGAGCAGGAGCTGGAAGACATTCAGGAGTATGAAAAAATCACAAAAGCGGATGTTGTGAAATTTGCGAATGATTTCTTTAAAGATAATTATGCGATTATCTACAAAGAAAAAGGCGATAATGACAAGCTTATCCGTGTGGAAAACCCAGGAATCACACCGATAGAGCTAAACAGAGAGGCTCAGTCTCCGTTCCTGAAATCTATACTAAATGAGAAAGTAGAGGAAATAAAGCCTGTTTTCGTAGATTATCAAAAAGAAATAAAAACCGACAACATCAATGGAGTGAAGCTGAGTTTTATTCAAAACAAGAAGAATAATCTGGCTCAGATGAACTATATTTTCCCATTCGGAACGGATAATAACAAGGAACTTTCCGTAGCATTTACTTTGTTCGATTATTTAGGAACGGATAAATATAGTCCAGAAGATTTGAAAAGAGAATTATTTAAACTTGGTATAAATAATAGAATTCATGTGGGTAAAGACCGCATCAATATTACTTTATCTGGTTTGGAGGAGAATTTAGCGAAAGGAGCAGAGCTGTTTGACCACTGGCTTAGAAATCTGAAAGCTGATGAAAACATCTATAAAACGGTGGTAAACACTATCTTAGAATCCCGCGAAGTAGCGAAAAAAGACAAGAAAAACATCATGACGGCTCTTACAAACTATGCGAGATACGGCAAAAACTCCAGATTCAGAGATGTGGTAAGCAAGGAACGCCTTCTTTCAGCGAAAGCAGAGGATTTCGTATCTATGGCGAAAAACATAGTAAATGCACCGTATGAAGTATTTTTCTACGGAAAAGATTTGGAGAAATTCAAGAAAAACCTAAGCCCGA
>CALHQK010000107.1 GCA_938037185.1 uncultured Riemerella sp. | reverse complement strand
CGCAGTCTATCAGAAAATGCCGTTCTGCCATTTCCAAAAGCTGTGCCGTAGGCGAAGAAGTCACGGTAGGTATGGCAGAATTAAAACCTAATATGGTAAGAAATGCACTCAAAATATGGGTTTAAAAATTAGTGCAAATTACAACAATTTTTAATTATTTTTCAATTGATTTATTTAGAATGAATAAAAATAGTATCTTTGCCAAAAATTTTATTTAACGATTTATTCATGAAAAAAATAATTATAGGAGCTGCATTATTAGCAGGATTTGTAAATATAAATGCCCAAACCGCTAAAAAAGACAGCTTGAAAGAAAAACAAATAGAGGAAATAGAACTATTTGGAGAAAGAGGAAAGCAAAACAAAGGTATGGAGGTTATTACCCGTATTCCTTTAAAAATAAGAGACCAAATCCAGAGTATTTCTGTGATTTCGGATAGAGCCATTGCAGAAATGGGAGCGCTCAACATCACAGATGCAGCCAAAAATATCCCAGGTGTAGTGCTGTTCAGCACTTATGGCGGCGGAGCAGAGTCTATGTCCATCCGCGGTTATAGAGGAACTCCTGTCCTAAAAAACGGCGTACTGATGAATTCTGATTTCCGTACAAGTTCGATGCTTACCGATATGCAGGGAGTAGAGAGCATCCAAGTAATCCGAGGCTCTGCAGCAATTACTCAGGGAATTGGCTCTGCTTTGGGAGCTGCCGGTGGGGTCATTAACATCACAACTAAAAAACCTAAATTCCAAAACGCAGGAAATGCAGGTTTCCGATACGGAAGCTGGAATTTATTCCGCCCCACAGTAGATTTCCAAAGAGTTTTGGACAGCGAAGGGAAAGTTGCCATTCGATTCAATGCTGCTTACCAGCATAACGAATCCTTTACTGACCATGTGAAAGGAGAAAGGGTGTATGTAAATCCTTCCGTAGCATTCCGGCCAGACAGCAAAACGGAAATCATTGCGGAGATGGACTATATGTATAACAAGAGAACTCCCAACCGAGGAACTGTAAATTTAGCTCCAGACAATGTAAATGCCATCTATGAGGTTCCTAAAAATAAATTCTTAGGCTTTGCTTCTGACAATGTAAAAACAAAAGCTTTTAATTTTGGTATTTACGCCGATAGAAAACTCAGCGAACATTTCCGCATAAGAGTGGCTTATCTACAAGGTGACAATAGCGAAGAAGGAGTATCTACAGGGCGTCTATCCACCGTCGGAAGCCCCGTAAGAAACTATGCTCTAAGAAATAGAACTGTTACTAAAAGCGGCGGAGAAGATCACAGCAAAGTATTCCAAGCCGATTTCATAGGACATGAACTAAAAACAGGAATTCTGAAACACACTTTCCAGCTTGGTTTTGACTGGAAAGAGTCTTATACTACTACCAATACTTACAGCGGAGGCTATACAGAGCCTTCCCCTATTGATGTAACTGGCACTGTTTCTAACATTCTGCCTTACAATGTAGATATTCATTCTTGGACGAAAACAGGAAGTTCTTCTTCTCCTAAATCCCCTATCTACGGACTGATGGCTCAGGAAGTAATGTCCATCGGGAAATATGTAAAAGCCATCTTAGGCGTGAGATACAGCTCTTACCAAGGAAATAATCAAAAAGGTAAAAAGTTCGCTTGGGATCCTTCTTTCGGTATTATGATATCGCCGTTTTTAGAAAATGTAAATCTCTACGCTTCCTATACCACTACCACAGGCCTTAGAGGAAATGACAATCCTCTGCAAGGCGGCGGGACAGTAGGAGCTTCTGTAACAAGACAGTGGGAAGCGGGTATAAAATCCGATTGGTTTGAAGAAAAACTGAGATTTAATGTCAATTTCTACTCTATGGATATGAATAATCTGTCATACAGAGTTCTAGATTTACATGGAAACAATACTCCATTCTATGATTTCGCAGGAGATCTTACCAGAAAAGGAGTAGAAATAGACCTCATCGGTAAAATCCTCCCAGAGCTGGAAGTCATGGCGGGATATTCTTACCTTGATGCTAAATACCACGACAGCCCTGCTTATGTAAACGGCTCCAGACCGATGATGGCAGCTAAAAACACCGCAAACGGCTGGCTGAACTACACTTTCCGAAGCGGCGTGCTGAAGGGGCTCAGTTTCGGGGGAGGGGTCTACTATGTAGGCGAAAGACCAGTGAACGAATACACACAGAAAACCATCATCCACAATACCATACCAGGCGTTAAACCATTTATGCTGAACGCCTACACCACCATAAACGCACAGATAGGCTACACCTACAAAAACGCTAGCATCCGTGTGTTTGCCAATAACCTGACCGATGCCATAGGATACAATGCCTACTATCGTGGCGGTTTCCTTAACAGAAACGACCCGAGAAACTTCGCGGTGCAGGTAAATTATAAATTCTAATCAACATTAAATAAATTCAAAATGAAACTATCCCATTTATTTTACACAGGACTTTTGGCTTCCGCAGTAGTGGTATCATGCCAAAAAAAAGAAGATAAACCGGCGGGGCAGAACGAAACAAAAAAAGAAGAACCTGCCGATAAAAAGAGAAAACCGCTTGATTTCGCTCCCGTAAAAGCCGAGCTGAAATTAGATGCAGAAAAGGAAAAGCAGTTTGACGAAATCACAGCTAAATTCCAAAAAATGCGCGAAGAAAGCTTCCAAGCAGCCAAGCAGTCCGGCAAGATGGACAGAGTAGCTTTGGGCATCAAAAATGAAGAAATCACCAAACAGCAGGCGGAGGAAATGAGCAAAGTGCTAAGCCCGGAACAAATGGAAATCTTCAACAAATTCGTGGATGAAAACTCCCGAAAAAGACCAAGATACAACGATGAACTTCTGGCAAAAATCCAAAAAGAAGCTCAGCTTTCTGACGAACAAATGAAAGTAGTAAATGCCGCCAATGATGCTTTTGAAAAATCTTTCAATGATGCGCATGATGTCTACCATGGAAACAATGATTTAGCCAAAGAATACTGGGAGAAGTTTGACACCCAGCGAAAAGCTGTTATCAAGAAAACGCTTTCTCCAGAGCAGTATACTAAATTTGAGGAAGTGGTAAAAGAAGTGAACTTCAAGCCAAGAAAGAAATAACATTTTTTCATTTTACTTTATATTTGCAGCACTAAGGCAGGGCTATTGTCTTAGTGCTTCTTTCATCAAATCATCAATATGGGAAAACTACGCAAAATACTCATCCGTAAAAGACGCAAGGACGAAAGCCTCTTCAAATACGCCATGGGGCTGTTCCACCTCTGGGGGGCGCTGGTTTCTTTTCTGGTCATCTGCACCATCTGCCTTACGGGGTGCATCTATGCTTTCAAAACGCAGATTATAGACCTTTATAATTACGACAAAGTTTTTATCCAAAGCGCTGATACGCCCATCGATGTAAACAAAATTCAGGGAGATTTTACCCAAAAGGGCAGAAACATCACCTCGCTTTTCATCCCAAAAGACAAGGACAGAAGCTGGAGCATTTCTTACACAGATGCGCAGGGATACCTGCATTCCACTTATTTTAATCCCTATACTATGGAGGAACTCGGCGCCCAAGACCACAGTTTAGACGGCTTTTTCGAGACCGTGCTTGGTCTGCACCGGAACCTCCTTTTGGGGAGTTTTGGGCGGCAGATAGTGGGCGGTTCGGTCATTATTTTTGTGCTGCTGCTTTTCTCGGGCTTTGTGCTGTGGCTTCCGAAAAGGCTCAAATTCCTAAAAGAAAGCCTTACGGTAAAATTCAGTGCTAAATTCCAGAGAATCAATTATGACCTGCACAGGACTATGGGCATCTATTCCATGGTTTTCCTCCTGCTGATAGCCGTTACGGGGCTTTATGTAACTTATCCGTGGGTCAAAAATGCCATCATCACTTCTCTCGGCGGGGAGTCTCTCTCTGAAATCAATGCCGATAAAACCGCTCCCGAAGAAGATGATGAATTTGCAAAACTAATGGAGGACATGCTCGCCCAGCAGGACGAAAAAGAAAACACGGATGTAAATTCCGTTCCGCTGAGCCAAATTCTCGCCGAAATACAGAAACACCTCAACTATGAGGGGAATACTACCATCATCCTGCCAAATGCAGAAAGCCCGCGCTACCAGATTACGAAAATCAACTCGGAAAATACTCTCGGAGCGATGTTTACCGATGAAATAAGCCTTGACAAAACGGGACAACTGAAATCCAAAGACCTCTTTGCGGACAAACCGCTGAGCAAACAGTTCACCATGATAGCCCGCCCTCTGCACACCGGCGAAATCATGGGACTGCCCAGCATTATTTTCTACTTCTTCATGTCCCTCATCGGGTTTCTTCTGCCCGTAACAGGGCTGATGATCTGGTGGAACAGAGTGAAAAAACAGTTTTAAACTTACTTTTCCCTGCCCAAATTTGGGAACTGTCTGAAAAAGGCAATTTTGATGTAAAAAAAAGCAATAAGCATAGAAAATATTTCTATGCTTATTAAAAAAAATTCTATGCCTATAAAATTAGGAACTTATAGGCATAGGTTTTAAATTAATGGAAATCCAGCGTATCCCTACTTGCTTATTTTTTCGTAGGTGAGCGTCGCTAGAGTATCTTTGATGTCTTTCCCTGGGGTAAAGATTACTTTCGCCTGTTTTATGCTTGCTGCGGTCACTTCCTTTTCTGTAGCTTTCCCCTCACTGCTGAAACTCACGCGGAGGCTTCCCAGCTCCCCAATGCGTACTATCTGCCCGTCTGCCAGAGCATCTTTCATCACATCTACCAAGGCATAGAGCACAGCGCGGATGTCTGCCCCGCTTACCGTAGATATTTTTTCTATATCTCTGGTAAGCCCGTCTAAGGCTTTCTCTCCGCTCATATTAGGAGAGGCATACCATTTCTTGGTGCCTCCGCCTGCTACCCCAGGCTCTCCCCTTTCTATTACTTTAAATTTTATTGGCATAATTTGTTATTTTTAGTTGTTGTTATGTTGTTTTTTGCGCGCTTTTTCTTTTATCAAGAAAAAGTACACAAAAAACAATTAAAATTATTTTAAAGAACTCTATGCTATACCCCCTGTCCATAAACTATTGTTTGATACATCGTATAGAGAATCCATAAGAACGGGAGGTAAAAGAATTTAAATTGGAATCCGAAGAATGGAAAAACAAAACATATGTTTTATTACCGTTAGGGGTAGTAGACCAGTAAGTACCATTCCCCCCCACATAGCTAAATGTAGGTCCGCTATAATACTCACGGCGACCAGGAACTGATAAACGAAGAGATAAATCGTTCCAAACCTCTGCAACACCAGCACCACTTGTTCCATTAGTCAGAGCATTTATATAAGCTCTCCAATCAGCCAGAGATGGCGTCTTAAACCCAGAAGGGCAGTATTCTACATGAGATGTCATCTGGTTTGTCCAATCACTCGTCCAATTAAGCGCAGGTATCTTTATCTGTCCCGTAGTGCTAGATGTCCAATTCATTAGTTCATGCCCTAACAAACCTATATCAGATGCAGATACCCTGCCCAATTGGAATAACGAACCATAGGCTTTATAGTCTGTCGTAGATTCAGCCTTCTTATTAGGGTTAAAATTAGCATAATCATCCAAGTTTGCATAAGCTGCTCCTAAATTGTTACTGAGCCATACTCTGCCATCTAAGCCATATGCAGGGATATAGATGAATCTATGAAGATACTGTCCTGTATGTAAACCGGATTTTGCGTCCTGTGAAACATCAAAATTTAAATCTGGAATCCCTGTAACCGCATTAAAGTAAAAAGTCTTCTGAGCTAGTTTATTATCATCACTAAAATACTTAAACTCCGCCAATGGCACCCCTCGGTAGTCTGCTCCGTTACCAATATTCATGTCTAATTTCTTTACCAGAAGAGGCTTAGCAGGGTCTTTAGCCCTCAATGTTGCTTTAATGTATCTTCTTTGAGTTAATGCTCCTCCATAAGTAAAACTTTGTGCTGGGAAGTGCAGCTCTACTTCTGTTTCGGTATTATTCTGTGTTAATCCTGCCGCTACCTTAGAATATACGGAAAACTCAGGAATAGTAATCGTAGTTCCTGTATATTGCTTTATCGGGATAGCTACCTCCACTCCCGTATGATTCAATATTCCCTGTACATCTATCACATAGTTCTCGGACGGATGCGGATTACTTGGACTTGTCGCATCGTGACTATCTGGATTAGATACCCCAAACTGTGCCGTTCCTGTATTGGCAGTATACGGCAGGTAATTGTCATCATAGATAGAGGCAATGTAATACCCGCTGTCTCCTAGTACCAGTCCGCCTGGTAGAGAAGGGAGTGTTGGCGGAGGAACCGGTGCCGGCAGTATTTGGTCTGGATTAGAAGGTGGAACAGGAGGTCCTGGAGGGATTACCTGTCTGCCCCCGCAGTGGTTTGCCCATTTTACACCTGTCCAAGATTCCAGACATCTCTGGTCGGTATTATAGACTGTAGTTCCTATTTCTAAACCTCCAATACCTTGCCAGGAGTTGATCTCTGCTTGAGTAGCATGAGGAAAAACGATACCTTCTGCCTTAGTAGAAGGACTTTTACCTACTACATGTAGGGTTGCTTTGGGATTATCTGTGTTTATCCCTACCTGTGCATTTGCTGTCACTGCAGACAGCACTAATGCTGAAATGATAAATCTGTTCATAATGAATAATTTTTAAAAAGTTACACTAGTATTAAAACACGGAAAGGCATCACTCTTCCCATAAAGAGCGATGCCTTTTTCTATTTTTTTATATTTATTTTTACAAGATTTCTGAAATACTTTTGCGTATTTAAAGTATTTACTGTATACTAACGCGCGAGCGCTGTGTGTGTGTGTGTGTGTGTGTGTGTGTGTGTGTGTGTGTGTGTGTGTTTACAC
>CALHQK010000106.1 GCA_938037185.1 uncultured Riemerella sp. | reverse complement strand
GCAAGAAACAAAATATTAAAGAGGATTTAACTCCAATAGAATTTTTGGATAATTTGTTGTTTCTTACGATCGATGGAGAGTTTTATTTCATCTTCACCATATGTTAAATAGTTGTATCCACAGACTTTTCCGACCAATTCATCGCTTCGGTTAGTTATACCAGTTTTACTAAGGCTGATTACAGGCTTATTCACTTGGTCATTGAGTCCATAGTATCCATAATCACGGATGAAAAGACCGGTTTCCAGATATTTATCACGGGTAATCCAGTAGCTCAGTAGCATATCAGCATACATATAGAGGTCATGGGAGATTTTTCTTCGTTTTATTCTCATTTTTTCCAAATGGCTATCCCTTGCTTCTTCCCATGAGTGGTTCTTTAGATACTCGGATTTATGCTTGTTGTAGTCTTCTTCTATGGAGGCGTACCATTCTAAAAGTGGAGCTGTTTCTTCCATATTGATTACGGAATTATCAAATTGATAATGAGTACCATCCCAGTCAAATCTAATGAAATCCCATTCGAATCTCTCGCCATCTTTGATGAGATAAGGATAAGCATCACCCAAAACTGAAATAAAATGCACCTTACCTTCTTTTTTGTCCATGTCTTCTCCCAAATATATGGTAACCAGTGGGAAAAATATAGTTTTGTAAATGGGCAATGGATTGCTAAAAACTTCTTCTATTGTGGGAAATAATTTCATGACTTTTTATGTTAAAATTTTGGTTTTAATGTTACAAATATACATATACAGCTTTTAGCCAAAAAAAATAGAAAAAAACAAATGGAATCATAGAAAATCTTTTTATTCTCAAAATGAGTAAAATCCATATCTTTGAGGCCTATTTTTAAAAATTAAATGAAGAAAAGACTTTTTTCTGTGGTAGGGCCTACGGGAATTGGTAAAACGAAACTAGCAATCGCGGTGGCGAAATATTTCAGAACAGAAATTGTATCCTGTGATGCGCGCCAGTTTTTTGCGGAAATGCCCATCGGCACAGCTGCACCGACAGAAGATGAACTTGCCCAAGTGAAACACCATTTCATAGGAAACCTCAGTGTGGTGGATGAATATTCCATCGGGCAGTATGAAAAAGATGCCTTGGAAAAATTAGAACAACTCTTCCAAAAGTATGACAATGTAGTGCTGGTGGGCGGTTCGGGAATGTATGAAAAGGCAGTTGCAGAGGGATTGAACAATCTCCCAGAATCAAATCCAGAGAATCAGAAAAAATTAGAACAGCTCTTCAACGAGGGCGGAATAGAGGCCTTGCAAAAGCTTTTGAAAGAGTTGGACGATGCTTATTATCAGATAGTTGACAAAGAAAATCCGCGCAGACTGATGAGGGCTTTGGATATTATCTGGCAGACAGGAAAAACATACACGGAAAACATTGAAAATCCGTTGGTTAAAAGAGATTTTGATGTTGTCAGAATTGGGATTTCTGCGGACAGAGAGATTATCTATGACAGAATTAACCAAAGGGTGGATTTGATGGTGGAAAATGGGCTTTTGGAAGAAGCGAAAAATCTTATTTCATATAAAGACAAAACAGCCCTGCAGACAGTGGGTTACACGGAATTATTCAAATATTTTTCAGGCGAATGGGAGCTGGATTTTGCGATTTCAGAGATAAAGAAAAACTCCCGAAGATACGCCAAAAGACAGCTTACATGGCTTAGAAAACTGGAAAATATCCATTGGATAAAATATGACTACACACAGGAAGAATTAGAAAAATTATTAGAAATTATCAAAAAATGAAAAACTTTTTAAAAAAACAATGGAGTAACATCCTTTTTGGTGCATTTATATTGGCATTTTTCTTTGTGCCGGGCGTTCGTGAATTTATCCAAAGACCTTTCTTGATGAAACCTTCGTTGGAGAAATCGCAGAGTATAGGAACGCTCTCAGAATCAGAATATAATGTAGAATTAAAGGGAATAAATGTCCCAGATGCCAATTTGTCCGACTTTAAGGGAAAACCTATTTTTCTCAACTTCTGGGGAAGCTGGTGTCCGCCTTGTAGAGCTGAATTTCCTACTATCCAGAGCCTTTATGAAGGTAAGAAAAGTAAAATAGAATTTGTCCTCATTGCCATGCAGGATGAGGAGCAGAAAGTAAGAGATTTTATCAAGAAAAATGGCTATACTACGCCTGTCTATCTACTGAAAGAGCCGCTTAGCGAGAAGTTTAGTATAGATGTTTTTCCTACGACTTTCATCCTTGGGAAAGATGGACAGATACTCAAAAAAGATGAAGGAGCGGCCGACTGGAATAGTCAGGCGGTTCATAGTTTTATAGATAAATTGTAATTTTTGGCAAGAGTTTTGCTGCTTTTATTATCAGAAAATATTTATAAAAATGAAAAAAATTAAGATGGCTTATCAAGTTTATAAAAACAGAAGTTTTTTCACTAAAATTCCTGATATTTTTAGAATGATAAAGTCTTCATTTAGAGGGGAATATAAGATGAACAAGTCATCGGTAATCATCCCAGTGCTTATATTTATCTACATGCTGTCACCTTTGGATTTTATTCCAGATTTCATTCCTTTTATCGGTATTTTGGATGATTTGGGACTTTTTGCTATTGCGCTTTCCAAACTGACAACAGAGCTGGATAATTTTTACCAATGGGAAGATGCTAATGGCGAGGAGCAATCTTTTTAGTTTTTATTGCAAAAGTATAAGAAATCGTTTGGATTTTATAAGGGTAAATCATGAAGTTGATTTACCTTTGTTTTTTATAAACCTATTTTATGATGAACAAACAAGACTTGATAGATTTTTATAAAAATAAACAAGGCTGGCTGCCAGATGATATCCAGAAGGGTAAAGAGCATTTTAATGTATTTCGGCTGGATAGTTATGTGGGGGAATATGCAGAACCTGTACCGTACACAAGGCGTGATTTTTTTATAAAAAATTTTTTT
>CALHQK010000105.1 GCA_938037185.1 uncultured Riemerella sp. | reverse complement strand
CACGCATTCCATAATAACTGAAACGCTCCCACATCTCAGTAAAAAACAAGAGGTAAAGTCCTTTAGGATGTCCCTTCTTCTGTTGAACTACTTCCATAATGATTTATTTATATTTTTTGATTAAAACAGCAAATATAAAACTATTTTTTAGAATTAAACAATATATTTATGCCTGTTCTTTGTCAATTAGTGAATTTTTTAGCTTATTTAGTTCACTTTTAACAAATTCCAGCCGTTCTATGATATTTACACTTTCCTCTATTTTATCATTGGTTACCAGCGCAATACGGGCTCCATCCAGCGTGTAGCCTTTTTCTTTGACCAAATGATAAATAATCTTCAAGTTTTTAATGTCCTCTGGCGTGAAATAGCGGGTTCCTTTCTTATTCTTTTTAGGATTGAGAATGGGAAATTCTTTCTCCCAATAGCGGAGCAGTGATGCATTAACCCCAAAAGCCAACGCCACCTCTCCAATGGAATAATACAGTTTATCTGGAAGATTGATTTTCATAATTTTCTAATTTTTACTAAAAATATTTTAGTTCTATTTTAGGTTTAATTTGTAATAAAGTATTGTAAATCAGTTTTATAATATCGCTTACATCTTTCTTATCCACCATTTCCACCGTCGTATGCATGTATCTAAGCGGCAAGGAAATCAGTGCCGATGGAATTCCTCCATTAGAATAAGCAAAGGCATCCGTATCTGTTCCTGTGGCCCTGCTGCACGCTGCTCTTTGGAATGGAATGTTATTTCTCTCGGCAGTTTCTATTATCAAATCTCTCACTTTGTGATGAACCGCTGGTGCATAGGCGATTACAGGCCCTGCTCCACATTTTTGGTCGCCCTCCTTCTTTTTTTCAATCATCGGAGTGGTAGTATCGTGGGTAACATCTGTAACTATCGCAATATTTGGTTTTATGCGTTCTGCTATCATCTCCGCTCCACGAAGCCCGATTTCCTCCTGAACAGAATTGGTAATATACAAACCAAACGGCAGTTTTTTCTTGTTTTCTTTCAGCATACGAGCCACCTCGGCAATCATGAAACCTCCCATTCTATTGTCCAATGCTCTACAAACAAAATATCTGTCATTCAGCTCAAAAAACTCATCTGGGTAAGTAATCATACAGCCTACATGGATGCCCAGCTCCTCTACTTCCTCTTTAGTAGTCGCTCCACAGTCAATGAAAATATTGTCCAATTTCGGTGTTGGTTCATTCTGATTAGCTCTCGTATGAATAGCAGGCCAACCGAAAACTCCCTTCACTACGCCTTTTTTACCATGAATATTTACCACTTTAGATGGTGCGATGACTTGGTCTGAACCACCATTTCTAATAACATAAATCAATCCATCATCCGTGATATAGTTCACATACCAAGAGATTTCATCGGCGTGGGCTTCTATTACTACTTTGAACTCAGCCTTAGGATTGATAATTCCGTATGCCGTTCCGTAATAATCCACCTCCACTTTATCCACAAAAGGGCTGATATAGTCACACCAAAGCTGCTGCCCGTTTTGTTCAAATCCTGTGGGAGATGCTGTATTTAAATATTTTTCTAAAAATTCTAACGATTCTTTTTTAAATTTAGCCATAAAAGGAATGATTTTTGTATTGTTGAATAAATTAAAAATTGATGTAAAAGTAATGATTTTTTATAAACTACACTATTTATTTCTTATTTGTTTCGGGCTTATTCTAAACGCTCAGGAGAAACCCAACACAGAAATGTTAATAGATGAATATGGAAAAGAATATTATTATGACAATGTTCTGAAAGCCAAAGTTTATGAAATCGATGGAGAACGGATAGTCATCATGGATGAACTATACCTTACATCAAAACCAAAATTCAACAACCAGCTTGACCGAAATTATTACTTTTTCCTTAACAAAAAACTCAGCCGTGTGTATCCTCTGTTTCTCACTGCATTAGAGCAGTATCGCAGTTTGCAAGCTGATATACAAAACATGAAAGGAGGAGAAAAAAGAAAACACATAAGAGAAAAACAAAAAGAACTGGCTTCGCAATACGAAACCAAATTAAGGGATTTGACCACCTCTGAAGGGCAAATTTTCGCAAAACTCATGAACCGCTCTACAGGGAAAACGGTCTATGAACTGATAAAAGAGCTCAAAGGCGGTTTTAATGCTTTTCTATGGAATGTAAAAGGAAATGTGGCCGATATTGACCTTAAGAAGGAATACAATCCGCACAAATACAGAGATGATGAATATCTGGAAAGCCTACTGATTTCCAACTGGCAGCAGGGACACCTAAAACCCTACGCTGGCTACGAAAAATTCACTATAAGAAGTAATTCCAAATAAAATTGTATTAGTCAAATAACATAAAATAAAAAAAGAGAACTATCAAATAATTCTCTTTTTTTTGTAGCCCGTAGGGGAATCGAACCCCTCTTGCAAGAATGAAAATCTTGAGTCCTAACCGATAGACGAACGGGCCATTTATTTTTGCGTTTGCAAATGTATATATATTTTTTTTTTCTACCAAATAATTTATACTAATTTTTCTGTTTTTTTTGAATTACCACATTTTTTATGCCTTTATCTTCTACTTCTTTCTTCAGTTTTATAGCTTCTTCCAAGGTTTTTACATTACCATAAGTATAATAATGCACACCTCCTGTTTTTTCGCGTTCTACATCTTTTAACTTTGTAAGCACTGGTGATTCTTTCGGCAGCCTATTCTCTGAAACAGCCACTTCTATGGTGTAATATCCATTAGAAAGCTTTTGATTAGGCGTAAATGCAACCGCCCACGCAGTTCTAAAACCTGCATCTTTGGCTGTTTTTACATTTTGTTCTTTTATAGAGGCATAGTTAGTCGTGCTGTAATAATATTTATACATAGAACCTTCTTTAATCGTCAAAATATATTTCAAGCCTTTGAATGCAGGGTCTCCATCATTATATTTAGTTGTAGAACTCATCAGCAGAATTCTGTAGTCATTTTTTAGTGGTTTTTCTGCTTCTTTTACTGGCTCTACTTTTACATTTCTGTCCAGTCTTTTCTTATAATTTACAATAGACTGATATACAGACTCTGCTATAGCTTCCTGCCCTTCTTGGCTGGATATATATTTAGCATCTTCATAATTACTAACAAAACCCATTTCTACCAAAACCGAAGGCGTTGCATTTCTTCGTAAAACATGGAGGTTCTGTTGTTTAACGCCTCTTGAATATCTTTTGTCTTTATTAACAAAGCTATCTTCTATAAGCCCTCCCAATAAAAGGCTACTTTCCAGATATTTACTTTGCTGAATTTTTAGAGCAATCAGAGATTCTGGAGAATTTGGGTCATAAGAAGCAAAGGTTTCTCTATCCTGCTCATCGAGATAGATTACATCGTTCTCAGCTTTTGCTACTTCTAAGTTTTCTTTGTTTTGGTTAGGTCCTTGTACGAAAGTTTCTGTTCCATAAGCCTCTGACCTTTTGGAAGCGTTACAATGCATTGATACGAATAAATCCGCCTTACTTCGGTTAGTTAAGTTTGTTCTTTCTGTAAGTGTCGGATAAACATCTGTTTTTCTGGTATATATGACTTTGAAATCTTTATTTTTTTCTAATTTTTTCCCTATCAATAGAGTAACAGCCAAGGTGATATCCTTTTCGTTCAGAGTTCCCAAATCCGAAAAAGTTCTGTATGAACCAGGGTCTGATCCGCCGTGCCCTGCATCCAAAACAACCGTAAACTTCTTATTCTGTGCGTAGGCTGGGATGAAAAATAATGTTAAAATTACTGTTAAAGTTACTCTTATTAAAAATTTATTTATTCTCATCAGTTTAAAATTATTATTTTTGGAGCGTTAAAATTTTTATTAGATTTAATAAATTGATAAATACAAAATTCAAAATTACCTTACATATTTTAATTATCCTAATTTTTAACAATTTTTTAGCACAAAATAATCCTGAAAAAGTTGTCAAAAATGAGGAAAACAAGACCGATTCCGTTGTTATTCGAAAAGAAGAACAGCTGAACGCTCCGCTGTATATGAAATCGGACAACAACCGAAATGATATAGAAAAAAAGACCACTTTCCTGAATAAAAATGCACAGGTAAAATACCAAGACATGCAGATTGATGCCGATTATATAAGCATCGACTGGAACAGTGGCGTAATCTATGCACGAGGGAAATTAGATTCCTTGGGAAAAATAAAAGATGCTGCCATAGCCACACAAGGAGGAAAAAAATATGAATACAACGAGGTAAGCTATAACTTTAAGACAAAACAAGCCATCGCCTATAATGCACGGACAGAAGAAAGCGAAGGCGTAATTGTTGCACAAAAAACAAAAAAAGTAAATGATTCGGTGTTCTTTATGAGAAAAGGTATCTATACCACCGATGAAATTTTCCTTAAAAAGAAAGACAGCCTTGCGGACTATCACCTGAGTGCATCACTATTAAAATTAATAAAAGGCAAGAAAAAAGGAGCCGTTGTCTCTGGACCAATACAGCTTTATATAGAGCAGGTTCCCACTCCGCTGGTTCTTCCTTTTGCTATTTTGCCATTTACGGATACCCGCAGCGCTGGGATTTTAATTCCAAGTTTTGGGGAAAGACAGGATGTCGGGTTTTACCTTAACGGATTAGGATACTACCAGCCCATTGGGAAACATTTTGACTTCAAGGTTTTATTAGATTACTATACCAAAGGCAGCTGGAATATCAGACCAGAACTCAATTATAAAAAGAATTATAAATATTCCGGTTCTTTCCGTATCGATGCAGGAACTACGGTAAGCGGCATAAGGGGGCTCAGCAACTACTCCAAAACCGGCACTTACAGAATCTCGTGGAGCCACCAGCAGGATGCAAAAGCCAATCCTTTCTTGCAACTCTCGGCATCGGTGGATATAGTGAGCACACGGTTTTATAATAATAATATCAATAATAATTATATTTTCAATGAGAATGTGCTCAATGCCCAGCAGAATTCAACGGTAAGCATTACCAAAAGGTTTCTAAACTTCCCAGCTACATTAACGGGAAGTCTTATGTATTCGCAGAACTTCTCCACAGGGCTGTCTGAGATGAGATTTCCTTCCCTCACGGCGAGTTTTAATCAATTTTACCTTTTTAAACCAAAAGACGGCGTAAGAAGCGGACTTTTAGAAAACATCAATGTAAATACTAAATTTGATTTCAGAAACCAAGTTTCTGCAAGGCAAAATGAATTTTTCACAAGGACAATGTGGGACAAAACGAAGTCAGGAATGAGAAACCTGACCAGCCTAAGCACCACAACCACGGTGTTCAGGTATTTTAACTTCTCTATAAACGCCACAGCAGACAATGTTTTAACCAATAAAACCATCCGAAAAGAATACGATAATATTAATAACAAGGTAGAAACCTCTGAACACAGGAAAATATCAGGGTTTTCCACATTCAATACCTCTGCTTCTGCCCAGACTACACTTTATGGAATGCTGAAATTTGGGAAAAACAGCAAAATCCAAGCGGTACGACATGTTTTTACGCCTAGTATAGGGTTTTCATACACCCCTGATTTCGGTGAAGAAAGCTGGGGATATTACAAAAGATATTATGACGCCAGCGGAAATCCAGTCGCTTATTCCATCTTTGAGGGGGGCATTTATGGTTCGCCGAGTTCGGGAAAATCTATGGCTGTTACCTTTAATTTCAATAATAATATTGAGATGAAAATTAAATCAAAAACGGATTCTACAGGGGTAAAGAAGATAAAGATTTTTGAAAATATCGGAATTAATTTCAGTTATAATGCTGCAGCTCCTTCTTTTAGATGGTCAAACATCAGCATCAATGCGCAGAATTCATTGTTCAATAATAAGCTGAACCTGACTTATAATGCCACCATTGACCCTTACAAAATCCACTTTGCCCCAGGCGCTGATATAGGGACAAGGCTGGACCGCATTGGGAATTTCAGATTGCAGTATTTCAATTTAGGAGTAAATGTTTCCCTGCACGACCTTCTGAAATCCAAAGACAAAAAATCCCCTACCGAAACCTACAAAAAGAGGGGCGAAATAATGTATGAACCTTACTATTTTGATGATGATAACTATGCCCGCTTCTCCCAAGACTGGACTCTTACTATAAGCAGCAATTATTCCTATAATAATTCTGCAAGACGGCATGGAGAATCTTTGGCATCTGTGGGACTGAACGGCAGTATCAAACTCACTCCTTACTGGAACATTACCGGTAGCACCCATTACGATATTGTGAATAAGAATTTTGCTTATTCTAGATTAGGGTTTTCGCGAGACCAAAGGAGTTTCAGTATCAATTTCAACTGGGTGCCTTTTGGGCAGTACAAAGTGTATGATTTCTACATCGGTATAAAGGCCAATATCTTAAAAGATGCCGTAAAATACAAATCTAGAAGTTTCCCGCAGTCTGCTGGTTCACTTTAATAAAAACTTTTATTTAGCCTCTTTCTTGCTTTTTTTACTAAAAGTAAAGTTATGAAGCGAGAATATCAACTTAGTTTTAAAAATGAAACAGCTTTCATAGGATTATTTTCAGGAAATGATACCCAAAGCAGTAAAGATTTTGTATCTTTGCCTCCGAAAAAACACTGAAAAGAAAGGCAATTATGACAAAGATGATTTCTACACAGAATGCACCCGCTGCCATTGGACCTTACACTCAAGCAGTACTAGCAGGAGGTATTCTATATATCTCCGGACAGATTCCTATAAATCCTAAAACAGGAGAAATGGCAAAAGGCATCACCGCAGAAACTCATCAGGTAATGGAAAACCTAAAAGCCATTTTAGAAGAAGCCCAAATGACTTTTTCTAATGTAGTGAAAACAAGCATTTTCATTAAAAATATGGATGATTTTGGTATCGTAAATGAAATATACGCCTCTTACTTCCAAGACAGCATTTATCCAGCCAGAGAAACCATCCAAGTGGCAGCTCTTCCTAAAAATGCAAACATAGAAATTTCTATGACAGCTCATCAAAAATAAATTATGGGATTTTTAAGAAATACTTTTGCGGTTTTACTGGGATTGGCGGTTGCTATGTTTGTGATTGCTGCTGGACTACGGCTCAATTCAGAGTGGGTGACTTACTCTGGGATTTCTCCTTACGAAAACTGGGGCAGACTATTGGAGGAAATGTATCATGATAAAGCTTTTTTCGTGGCACTGCTCATCTCCACAGGGATAGCATCCATCATAGGCGGAGTTACAACGGCCATTGTAGTGAAACAAGCAAAGGTAGCCTATGCTATGCTGATTGGCTTTATCCTTTTATTTATGGCAGTTTTGGATATTATTATATTCCCCTACCACCCTACTTTTTATCAGGTAGGAATTTTCCTTACTTTCTTCCCTTTCTCGTGGATAGGCGGGAAAATAGTGGAGATTTTCTTCTCGGAGAAGAAAAAAATAAGTTGATTTTAATATCATTATAAAAATTATGAGCTTTTTTTACATAAAATTGTAAAATTAGCTTGTTTTATTTTAACTTTGCACAAACCTAAACGAATGTCTAAAAATAATACCAAATACATCTTCGTAACAGGAGGTGTAACATCATCATTAGGAAAAGGAATCGTTTCCGCTTCCCTCGGTATGCTACTGAAAGCCAGAGGATTTAAAGTCACGATACAGAAACTTGACCCTTATATCAATATCGACCCAGGTACACTGAACCCGTATGAACACGGCGAATGCTATGTGACCGAAGATGGCGCAGAGACAGACCTAGACTTGGGACACTATGAGAGATTTCTGGATACCAATACCAGCCAAAATAACAATGTAACCACAGGAAGAATCTACCAAACCGTAATAGAAAAAGAGCGAAAAGGTGACTTCTTAGGGAAAACCGTGCAGGTAATTCCACACATTACCAATGAAATAAAGAGAAGAATAAAAATTCTTTCTAATGAAGGCTATGATATCATCATCACTGAAATAGGCGGAACGGTGGGAGACATAGAGTCTTTGCCTTACATAGAGTCTGTTCGCCAGTTAAAATGGGAACTGGGAGAAAAAAACTCTATGGTGATCCATCTTACTTTGCTGCCTTATTTGGCTTCAAGTGGCGAATTAAAAACCAAGCCTTCTCAGCACTCTGTAAAAGCATTGATGGAAAGCGGCGTTCAGGCGGATGTTTTAGTGTGCAGAACCGAACACACCATCACCAAAGACATCAAATCTAAACTTGCTCAGTTCTGTAATGTAGCCATAGAAAATGTAGTGGAATGTAAGGATGTAGACACTATATACCGCGTTCCTATAGAACTGCATCAGCAGAATTTTGACCAAGTGGTTCTTAAAGGATTGGGACTTCCTTACGACAAAGAACCTAACCTAAAAAACTGGCAAAATTTCCTTAAAAAATATAAAAATCCTAAGAAAACCGTAGAAATAGGGCTTGTTGGTAAATATGTTTCTTTGCAAGATTCATACAAATCCATAGCCGAGGCTTTCATCCACGCAGGAGCATCAGAGGAAATAGATGTAAAACTAAAATGGATCTACAGCGGTGATTTAGAAAACGGAAATGCAGAAAATTATCTAAAAGATTTAGATGGTATTCTCATTGCTCCTGGTTTTGGCGACAGAGGAATAGAAGGGAAAATCACTGCTGCCAAATACGCCAGAGAAAACAAAATTCCATTATTAGGAATTTGCCTCGGAATGCAGATTGTCACGATAGAATTTGCGAGAAATGTATTAGGTTTTGAAAAGGCGAATAGTATGGAGTTTGATGACAACTCGCCTTACCCTGTTATCAGCCTAATGGAGGAGCAAAAAGATGTAATAGACAAAGGCGGAACTATGCGTCTGGGCGCTTGGAAATGCGAACTAAAACCAAACACCAAAATCGCTGAAATCTACAATGCAGAGCTGATTTCGGAAAGACATAGACACAGATATGAATTTAACAATGACTACATAGAGGATTATGAGAAAAAGGGACTTATCCCTTCTGGTTTCAACCCTGAAACCCGTCTCGTAGAAGTAGTGGAACTCAAAGACCATCCTTTCTATGTGGGCGTGCAGTACCACCCAGAGTACAAAAGTACGGTGGCATCTCCACACCCTTTGTTCATTGCTTTCATAAAAGCATCTGCAAACCATAAAAAATAATTTTATTTGTCAATAGCCCTTTTAACTAGTAAGTTAAAAGGGTTTATTTATCATTTTATTTCTAATAAAAATCACAACTTATTTTCTAATGAAATAAATCTTTTCACTAATTTTTGTTTATCTTTGTCGGCAATAATTTTTTAAACTAAAAAAATGCAGAATAGTAACAGAGGATTTGAAAGAGGCCAATTTATCAATATGGTTGTCTTTGCTGGATTTATTTTGGCGGTATTGCTTTTTTTCCAGTATTCTAATAAAAATGACAAGAAAAAAGAGGCTGAACAACAAGTAAAAACCGAACAAAGTGAAAAAATTGTAAAAGCAGTTGCTTCTCATAACGGAGAAAAATCCGTTCTCAAAAATGATGAACTTACTTTGGAAATTTCTAACCTTGGCGGGCAGATTTCTTCGGTAAGAATGAACCAGTACAACTCTTATGACAAAACAGACAAAAATAAACCTCTGTATTTATTCAATAACGAGAACTCAAACTACGGATTTGCTTTTAAAGACAAAGCTGGTAAATTAGTAAGTACCAAAGATTTAAACTTTACTCCGACAGTAAATGGCAATGTAGTAACTCTACAAGCACAACTGGAGTCCGCTACAATTCAGTTTATCTATACTTTACAAAAAAACTACAAAGTTGATTTCCAAGTAAAAACAGAAGGACTTTCTAAAGTAACTAATGACAACAAAGCTCAGTTTTCTTGGGATTACCAGGCTTTAGCTACAGAAAAAGGAAGAACACAGCAGCAGGGCTACACAGAGTTTGTTTATTCATTTGACAACTATTCCAGCTATGATTATGATGGAAGAGGAGAAATGGAAGAAACCGAAGAAACACTAGACTGGATCGGTGTGAAAAGCCAGTTCTTCACGGCTGTTTTCGAGGCTAAAAACGGACTTACGCAGTCTACAGGAAGCCAAGAACCAATGGACAAAGGCGATTATCTAAAAACTTTCAACTATAAATCTGAAGTAAATCTTTCTGGAAACAAGGAGTTTAACGAAAGTTTCTCTTGGTATTTCATGCCGCTAGATTTGGATTTACTTGAAAGCTATGATAAAAACTTTGATAGAATCCTGCCACTCGGCTGGTCATTCATCAGAACTATCAATGTTTGGTTCTTTATCCCTATTTATGAATTTATTCAAAACCACTTAGGACTTACGGCTGGTTGGGCTATTTTAGTGCTGACTATCATGGTTAAACTTATCCTCTCGCCTATCATGTTCAAACAGCACAAGCTGAGCGCTATGATGAGAGTAATCCGACCTGAAGTAGATGCTGTAAACGAAAAATACAAAGATGCTGATCCACTGAAAAAACAACAGGAAGTATTGGCGGTGTATAGAAATGCGGGAGTCAATCAACTGGCGGGATGTATCCCAGCCCTTATGCAGGTGCCTATTTTCTATGCGCTATTCCGTTTCTTCCCGAATTATATCGATTTCCGAGGCAAGAGCTTCTGGTTCGTAGAGGATTTATCTTCATATGATGATATCATCAAGATTCCTTCTAACTTTCTTGGAATAGACCATTTGAGTATTTTTGCGGTGGCTTGTACGGTGGTTATTTTAATCTACACTATCATGACTTCTGGAAACATGCAGGCACCAAGACAAGAAGGAATGCCAGACATGAGACCTCTGATGTACATTTTCCCAATTACATTCATGTTCTTCTTGAATTCCGCTGCATCTGGTCTTTCTTGGTACTATTTCGTGTCAAATGCTCTGAATATCGTGATTGTACTTGTCATCAAAAACTTTATCATCGATGAAAAGAAAATTCACGCTCAAATTCAGGAAAATAAAGCTAAACCTGCTAAAGAAGGGCGATTCCAAAGAAAGATGCGTGAGCTGATGGAACAAGCACAAGAACAGCAAAAAGAGCAACAAAAACAACAGAAAAACAACAAAAAATAATTTAAATTATTTATAAAAACAGCCTTCAGCATTACTCTAAAAAAAGAAAATGTTGAAGGTTTTTCTTTTGAATTATGAAAAAAGTAATCATCATCGGAGGAGGTGCTTCTGGATTTTTTACCGCTGCAAATATTGATACTAAATTATATGATGTCACTATTTTAGAACAAAATTCTGATGTCCTGCAAAAAGTAAAAATCTCAGGCGGCGGCAGATGCAATGTTTCCCACGCCTGTTTTGACCCGAGAGAACTCGTGCAATTCTACCCTCGTGGAAATAAGGAACTCCTCAGCGTGTTTACAAAATTCCAGCCTGGAGACACCATGAACTGGTATGAAGAACACGGAGTAGCCCTCAAAATAGAAGATGACAACCGTATTTTCCCTGAAAGCAACTCATCGCAAAGCATCATAGACTGCCTTGTCAATGAATGTAGAAAGAAAAATGTAAAAATACTTACCAAACAGACCGTTACCGAGATTTTACCGCAGGAAAACGGATATAAAATCCATACCACAGACCAAAATTATTTCGCGGATTATGTGGTATTCAGCACAGGAAGTTCACCAAAATCATTTAAAATGTTGGAAAAACTTGGGCATCAGATTATCGCGCCCGTTCCATCTTTATTTACATTTAACATTAAAAATGAAATACTGAAAGACCTCATGGGAACGAGTTTTCAGTATGTAAATATAGAAATTCCAAGGCTGAATTTAGAAGAGTCTGGCTCTCTGCTTATCACCCACTGGGGACTGAGCGGCCCTGCAATCCTGAAACTATCGGCATGGGGAGCGAGAGAACTTGCGGCACTAAAATACCAGTTTGAAATCATCGTTAATTTTATCGGAATGGCTTCAGAAGATGCTTTGGAAATATTTAGAAATTTCAAAGAAAATGAACCGAAAAAATCCATCGGTCAAGCCAAGATTTTTGATATTACCAATCGCTTTTGGCAGAGAATTTTATTCGTTTCTGGAATCGATACAACCAAACAATTAGCCAATATCAACAACAAAGAAATGCAGAAAATCATAGAAAATCTGTGCTGCTGCCGAATGAATGTGACAGGAAAAAGCACTTTCAAAGAAGAGTTCGTCACGGCGGGCGGCGTGGATTTGAAGGAGATGGATTTTAAAACTATGAAAAGCAAAAAACTGCCCAATTTCTACATCTCTGGCGAGGTTCTCAACATCGATGCAGTCACTGGTGGTTTCAACTTCCAAGCATGCTGGAGCGAAGGCTGGCTGATTGCTCAGGACTTAAACGCTGTGAACTAAGTTTTTTGTTTTTGATTTGAAAGGACAAAAATCAGCACCATGTTTAATATTATCAAATAAAAACCGATTCTCAGCTGGTTAATATTTTCTATAAATTCCAAAAAATAAAACCACACCACTGAACCTAACAACAAAACTATGTTAATAATAGACAAAGTCCTTATTAACATAGTTTTATTGAATACTGAACCTATAAACATTAATATTACTAAAAATAATACAAGCGGATAACTTATAAAAGGAGAAAACTCAAAATCCTCTATTCTGTCCATTTCAAAATTAAAATAAACCGCTTCATAGAAGTTATACACTCTACCCTGATTATCCAGAATAGGCTCTGGTTTAGAGAGCATTTGGTTTTCTTCCAAAGTGTCCAATACAAGAGTGTCTGATTGGGCTTTTGTATTATTCTGCACTGAGATAGCCGTTTCAGCCTCGACTTCTGATTTCTTCTCCACGCCAGAACATGTCTTTAAAAATGGCAGGAAGAAAATCAAAAAGTTGAGTGAAATTAAGCCTCTCAATTTTATTATATTGTTCATTTTATAGATTAAAAATTCTTTTCTTTAAAGGTTTTTTGCACCTTATCTTTTTCGGATAAAATAATATCGGAAAGTGGGAGTTTCCAATCTATGTCCAGCTCTGCATCATTCCAAATGATACCGCCTTCGGATTCTTTATTATAGAAATTATCACATTTGTAGGTAAAAACTGCGGTCTCGCTCAGTACCGAAAATCCATGAGCAAAGCCCCTTGGAATGTAGAGCTGGAGCTTATTCTCAGCACTAAGCTCTAATCCGAACCACTGCCCAAAAGTAGGCGAATCTTCGCGCAAATCTACCGCAACATCCCAGACTTTTCCCTCAAGACAAGATACCAGTTTGGCCTGAGCCATGTCTCCTTTCTGCAAATGCAGCCCGCGAAGAACTCCGTAAGAGGATTTGGAAACATTATCCTGAACGAAATGTCCGTTCATCCCTGTCAGTTGCTGAAATTTTTGTTCATTAAATTTCTCATAAAAATATCCCCTGTCGTCCTCAAAAACGGTAGGCTCTATGATGTAGCAGTCTTTCAGCTGTGTTGTTTTTATTTTCATTTTTCTATAAATATTCTATGATTTTTTCCAAAGCAATCCCTCTTGACCCTTTCAGCAGAATATTCTGAGAGGTTATCGTATAATTTTTGAGAAATTCTGCCAATTCCTCAGAAGTTGTGAAAGATTTTCCAGAAGAATTTATTCCTTTAAAATGTTTTCCTACGGTAATTATTTCGTTAAAAGACAGGGATTTTGCCAAAGATAAAATATTCTGATGCTCTTTGTGGCTCTCCTCTCCTAGTTCCAGCATGTCACCAATGATAATGGTCTTTGTTCCTTCAAATTCATTAAAGTTTTTAAGGGAAAGCGCCATACTGCTCGGGTTTGCATTGTAGGTATCCAAAACAAGCGTTTTTCCGTTTCTATCGATGACCTGAGAACGCATGTTTGTGGGCGTATAATTCTCTATTGCAGCCTTAATCTGATGAACTTCCACTCCGAAATGAAGCCCTAAACTCGCCGCCGCACAGAGATTGGTGAAATTATACTCTCCCGTAAGGTGGGATTTTATTTTTTGCCCTTGATAAATAAGTCCTGCTAAATTCTGCTCTGTGAATTTATCAAATTGATAATCCGAAGATTCTTTACCAAATGTTATTTTATTTGGATAAGATTCCGTCTTTCTAACCTGAATTTCATCTGTTTCATTCACCAAAATAGTTTGATTATGCTGAATCAAATAATCATAAAGCTCTGATTTCCCTTTAATCACTCCTTCAAATCCTCCAAATCCCTCTAAATGAGCCTTTCCAAAATTGGTCACATAGCCGATATTCGGTTTTGCCAGAGAGCATAAAAATTCTATTTCCTTCTGATGATTTGCTCCCATTTCTACCACAGCCATCTCGTGTTCATTGGTTATGGAAAGCAGCGTTAAAGGAACTCCTATATGATTATTGAGATTCCCGAAAGTATATTGGGTTTTATATTTTTGAGAAAGAACAGCATGAATAAGTTCTTTTGTGGTGGTTTTCCCATTGCTTCCCGTAAGAGCTATTATTGGAATTTTAAGCTGCTCACGATGATAAAGAGCTAGCTCTTGTAAAAACTCCAAAGTTGAAGGAATAAAAAATATATTTTTTTGAACATCAGCATACTGTTTGTCTTCCACAACAACAGCCGAGGCTCCCTGTTCAACAGCCTTTTCTGCCAATGTAGCAGCATTAAAATGCTCCCCAGAAAAAGCAAAAAAGACATCCCCCTTTTTTATTTTTCTACTATCTATACATACATTTCCTGCATTAAAGTATGCAGAATAAAATTCTCTAATATCAATCATTCCCCAAAAATATAAAATCCTTTCCAATTTTGGAAAGGATTTTTATAATTAATTGTTATCTTCTAGATCTTTGGTTTAATTTATCTTTTGCATCTTGAGCAACACGGAAACCAATCCATCCATAAGCTTTATTTTCATCCTTAAATCTTCTCTGTCCTGGATCCAGCCAATAAGCTGTATCTCTCCATGAACCTCCTTTTACTACTCTTATGGTATTAGACATTTTAGAAGATCTTTGCTTATCATCTTTCTGAAGGACTACTTTTCCTTGCCCATCTACTATAAATCTTCTCTTCACAGAGTTATACATGCTGAACTTAGCGGAAGCACTATCATCAAGAACTTTTCCGTAACCAGATTCTAATGAAGACATAAAGTCACCATCCATATAGTTCTTATTATCTTGTTTTACAACTCTTTCATATTGACCAGGCAATCCTTTATATACAAGTCTTCCATCATTTAAGGTATCATACTTTATAGTATTTCCTGTTATTTTCTTATAAGTTCCATCTGGATTTTTCACAGATTCAACAATCATGTTACCTCTATAATAATTGAAGTCATTAGCTTCTTCATCTATAATAGGTCTGTATACATCAGATGTCCATTCTGCAACATTCCCAAACATACCATAGATTCCTAAGTCATTAGACGGATATCTTTTCACATCAGATGTTGCTGGAGAACCATCATTATTCCATCCTGCAATACCAGAATAGTCTCCTCTACCTTGTTTAAAGTTTTCAAGATACATTCCTTTGAAAGCACCTCTCTTTCCTCTTAACTGATCCTCTTTCGGAGTTTTTCCTAAATAGTTATTATAATCTCTATTTTTTTGAAGTCCAAGGGCTGCATATTCCCATTCTACTTCTGTAGGAAGTCTAAATCTAGTAACTACACCTGCAGTAGCATTTCTATTAGCAGACTGAATTTTAGTATTTTTTGTTTTAATACCTGTTGTCTTCTCTACTCTTTTCTGATCTACATAAGACTGCATTTCTGGGTCATTAGATCTAAATTTATCTAAATTAAAAGTATTATCCCCTTGGTTGTTAGATTCATTTGCATAGTAATCTTTTTTGATCACTCCTTTATCCATAAGGGCTTTTTCATTTGCTCTATCAGTAAGCCAGTCACAATATCTAGATGCTTGAATCCATGACACCCCAACTACTGGATAATAATCATACTCTGGAGAACGGAAATAAGTCTCAGAATAATCATTTCTAGAAAGTTTGTTATTCCAAACTAAAGTATCTGGCAGTGCCCCTGAATAAATATTTTTAAAATTAGGGTCAGATGCTGGGAAAACGAATTTCAACCAAGTCACATACTCACGGTATTCGTAGTTGGTAATTTCAGTTTCACCTATAAAGAATGAGCTTACCTGCATTCTTCTTGGAGTATTATTCCAATCATGCATTACATCATCCTTTACCAATCCCATTACAAAAGAACCGCCACCTACATATACCATCCCTGGCCATCCTTTTTGTTTTTGCTCTTTACCTGTGAAAAACCAACCTCTTTGGTCATTTGGTTTCCATCCTGTCTTACTTGTAAAACTCTTTGTTCCACCTCCACTTTTAACATTACTATTCCCCCCACAACTTGTAAGGATAGTGATAGCACTCAAAGCAGACAATGAGAATAATCTTAATTTTTTCATAATATTCCTAAAATATATACTATTCTTAATTTCAGAGTACAAAGAAAAATAAATTATTTCTTTTATCCAAAATATATATCATTTTTTTAACGATAAAATTTTATTTTTATTATTTTTAACCTTAAAAATTTATTTTTCCACGATAAAATTCTTCCCAAAAATCTTCTCCAAGAAAGTTTCCTCAGTGTATTCTTTCGGATTGGCAACATTTAATTTTTTCAAGCCTTCCTGCCCGCTTTTGTATAGATAAAGAGCATTTTTATCCCTGAAATAATATACATAATTCACCTTTACGGAAGATTTTCCATTGCCATCACAAGGAGAAACCACCTCTACAGAAGAACCCACAAACTCCATCGTCGCGAAATCTCCGATATTTTTTATTATCTTTTTTTCTATCAATATTTTATCATCAAATGCAAAAGCCAATTTCAAATCCTTAATCTTTGATTTATAAGAAGATATATTTTTCTTCGTTTTACTCTCACTCTCCCAGTAAAACAGATTTTTACCATCCGCCCAAAACACTGGCTGCCCTTTATACGAATAAAGCCCTTGATTTTTATAAAACACAAACTTCTCAAAATCAACATTCTGAAGGCTTGGATTTAATACTAATTTCGCATCACTATTCATTCCTAATCTAAGCTCATAGTTATTCTCTCCATCGCTATAAACATCCTCAAAAACCTGTTTCAGCTTTTCTTTATGTTTAACTTCCGAAATATCCAATTCATTTCGTAAGTCTAAATAAGCCCTGTCTTTATAAAAAAACAATTTACTTTCTGGCTTAAACTCAGCTTTACTAGCCACAAAATGAACATCGCCTATACCCTTAAGCGAAGCCAAAGAGTAAAACCAAATTCCTCCCTCATTACCAAAATCAAGACAATGCCCTAGCCATATCTGTCTCACTTTCAGATTGTTAAAATCACCACTAAAACCCTGCTTTCTAAATTCTGCCGTAACATTGGTAAAAACTGGGAAATCCACCAAATAGAAAGTATCTTCATCGTAAAGGAAAAACTTAGTATCGTTTTCTTTAAAAATCTGAGTAGTTTTAGGGTCTAAATTTGGGTAATCCTGCATTTTTTTCTGATCCACACGATAAGAATACACCTTTTTATCATCTTTCATAATGTAGAAATACCCATCATTAGATCTGTATCCAGAAGCCAAAACAACAGGATTTACAGGAAATTCAGGAATGGGAACAAACTTAAACTCATTACTATAAATATTAAAATCTAAATAATGCCACACACCACCGATTAAGAACAAATTACCATCCATCACTTTGGTAACTTTCTCACTTCCAATGATTTTCGTGCTTTTATATTTCTCAAAAACAACCTCACTATCGGGAAAAACATAGTAAAAATAAGCATCCGCAACTATCGTATAATCACCATTACTACTGACAAATCGTGCATCTTTCGGCGAAACTCCTTCCAAGAGTTTTTTCCCATAAGAAACAACACTTATTCCATTAGGGTCTTTTATAATATTTACCAAAAACACCTTGCCTTTTTCCACTTTTACACTGGTTTCCAGCCTTGTATGGTAGCGGTAGCAGTCACTTGCTTTTACCTCATAAAACACTGAAAATAAAAACAATAGAACAAATCCTATTTTTAAAAATCTGGCTTTCATTTTATTTGAATTTCTCTTGCTAATTTAGTATTTTTTAGGCTAAAAAACCGACTTTTTATCTGAATTTATTTTATATTTTTGTAAAGTTTAAAATCAAAAAATGAAACAAATAGACGAAAAAAGTCTGCAAAAAGCCTTTCAGCTCTTTGAAAGTGGAGATATAGAACGAATGGAAATAGGCACTACCAAAGGATTACAACAAATCCACAAATATATTTTCGGCGGATTGTATGATTTTGCAGGAAAGATTCGAGACAAAAATATTTCCAAAGGAGGCTTCCGTTTTGCCAATGCTCTCTATCTCAATGAAATTCTCCCAAAAATAGAGCAGATGCCAGAAAACACCTTTGAGGAAATCATCGCTAAATATGTAGAGATGAACATCGCCCACCCATTCATGGAAGGAAATGGAAGAACCATGCGCATTTGGCTGGATTTAATTTTGAAAAAACGCCTTAATAAAGTAATAAACTGGCAATTCGTAGACAAAACCCTTTATTTACAAGCAATGGAAAGAAGTCCTATCAATGATTTGGAAATCCGTTTCCTTTTGAAAGAAAACCTCACCTCAGAGACCGAAAACAGAGAAATTATTTTCAAAGGTATTGAGCAATCCTACTATTATGAAGGATATAAGAAAGAGGAATAAGATAAATTCACTATTTTTGCCGATTATTTTAAAAACTTTTTACATAAAATATGCTTTCAGTTCAGGGATTAGGATTACATCATTCAGGGAACTATTTGTTTCAAAATGTGAATTTTACGATTAAAAGAGAAGACAAAATAGGCTTAGTTGGGAAAAATGGCGCTGGGAAATCTACGCTCTTAAAGATGCTTTCGGGCGAAATCAGTTTCTATGAAGGAAATGTGATTCCCGAGGGAAACATTACCATTGGCTTCCTT
Organism: uncultured Riemerella sp.; assembly: GCA_938037185.1. Taxonomy (GTDB): domain Bacteria; phylum Bacteroidota; class Bacteroidia; order Flavobacteriales; family Weeksellaceae; genus JABCPE02. The sequence goes on along the minus strand of CALHQK010000105.1, from coordinate 3,982 downwards.
AAACAAGATTTGGATTTTGTGAAAGGAAGAACCGTTTGGGATGAGACTATGCAGGCTTTTGAGAAGATAAACGCCATGAAAGCAGAGCTGGACGAGGTTAATCATCAGCTCGCTACCCGCACGGATTACGAGAGCCAAGCCTACCATGACCTCATTGAGAGAATGACCGAACTAAACGACCTTCTACACCACCACGATGCCTACAACCTAGAAGGAGATGTAGAAAAAGTGCTGCTCGGGCTGGGATTTAAGGCGGAGGATTTTAATAAAATCACCGATGAATTCTCTGGCGGCTGGCGAATGAGAATAGAATTAGCCAAACTTCTCCTGCAAAAGAACGACCTGATGCTGCTGGATGAGCCTACCAACCACCTCGATATGGAATCTATCATTTGGCTGGAAAACTTTTTGAAAGACTACCCTGGCGCTATCGTCCTCGTGAGCCACGACAAGCAGTTCATGACCGCTGTCTGCAACCGAACTTTTGACATCAATAATAAAAAAATTGACGATTATAAAGCCAACTACACCAAATACCTTGAACTAAACAAAGAACGAAGAGAAAAACTCGAGCAGGCGAAGAAAAACCAAGATGCCGAAATCAAACAAATGGAGGACAATATCAATCGCTTCCGTGCTTCGGCTACAAAGGCAAGTTTTGCTCAGTCTTTGATTAAAAAATTAGAAAAAATAGAGCGAATAGAAATAGACAATGAGGATGTTTCTAAATTCAATATTCGTTTCCAGCCGAGTATCACGCCTGGGAAAGTCATCTTCGAGGCTGAAAATTTAGGAAAAGCCTACGGCGACAAGCAGGTTTTTGACCATGTGAATTTCTTCGTTCAAAGAGGAGAAAAAATTGCCCTTTTGGGACAAAACGGACAAGGAAAAACCACCCTCGCAAAGATACTTGCGGGCGTAACCAAAGATTACACAGGGAGCTGGACACTTGGGCACAATGTGAACATTGGGTATTTTGCCCAAAACCAAGAAGAAGTCCTTGACCCTAATAAAACCGTTCTCCAAGAAGCCGAAGATGCCGCTACGGAAGAGACCCGCCCGCGCGTAAGAGACCTACTGGGAAGCTTCCTTTTCCAAGGGGATGCCGTAAGCAAAAAGACCAAAGTGCTTTCTGGGGGAGAAAGAAACCGACTGGCGCTGTGCAAACTGCTCCTTCGCCCTTTTAATACGCTTATCATGGACGAGCCGACCAACCACCTCGATATCCAGTCCAAGGAAATTATCAAATTGGCTCTCCAGAACTTTGAGGGAACGCTCATCGTGATTTCTCACGACCGAGAATTCCTACAAGGGCTCTGCGACAAAATTTTTGAATTCCGAGATGGGCAGATGAAAGAATTTTTGGGGAATATTGATGAATATTTGGATTACCGCCAAAAAGAAAGCATCCGCGAAGTTTCCATAGAAAAAGCGAAACTGAGCGAAAAACCTGAAATAAAAGAGAAAGCCGAGCCTGTAAAAACTGAACCTGCAAAAAACACTTTCATCAGCAAAGAACAGAAAAATCTGCAAAATAAACTCAAAAAAACAGAAGAGAAAATTGCCGATTATGAAACAGAAATCGCTGGTTTAGAAGAAATTTTCAGTAAAACTAATCCTACTGATGAAGAACTGAAAAAATACAACCAACTGAAAGAAGAGCTGGCGGAAATCATGAAAGAATGGGAAGAAATTATGGAAAATTTGGAGTAATCCTCTAAAAAACTTTTGATGAAAAAGGCATTTGTTTTCATTTTAAAAACCATTGGCGTTCTGCTGGGGATAGTCGGATTGTATATTGTTTTGGGGCTTTTGCTTCCATTGATAAAAGTTCCTGCTGAGGAAACCTCCGACCCGAAAACCATTCCTATGTATATTTATACCAATGGAATGCATACGGATTTGGTGGTTCCCATCAAAACGGAAATTATAGACTGGAGCCAGCAGATTCCTTTTGAAAATACACTTTCCAAAAGAACTGATTTCACCTATGTGGGCATCGGCTGGGGAGACAAGGGATTTTATCTGGATACACCCACTTGGGCTGATTTAAAGGTTTCTACGGCAATAAAAGCCGCTTTCTGGATGAGTGAATCTGCCATGCACTGCACTTTCTACGAAAAAATGCAGGAAAATGATGACTGTAAGAAAATAATGCTGACCGAAAAGCAATACAGCGATTTGGTAAAATTCATCAAAAACCAGTTCAAACAAGATGAAAACGGAAATTTCATTTTAATAAAAACGGATGCAGTTTATGGAAAAAATGACGCTTTCTACGATGCCAAAGAAAGCTATAATTTCATGCAGACCTGTAACACTTGGGCGAATAACGGACTAAAAGCAGCGGGACAAAAGGCAGCACTGTGGACTCCTTCCGATTTTGGAATTTTTTATCATTATCGTTAATTTTTCATTCTAATTTCTTAACTTAGCGCTGATAAATTTATTTAATTATGAAAAGACATTCTTTATTTGCGTTTCTATTTTTGCTTTCAGCAAATTTATTTTTCGCACAAAAACCCATTTACACAAAGGCAAAAGTAACTGCCGTGAAAGTGTATAGAAACTCTGCAGAACTGCAAAACACAGTAAGTTTCAGTGTTCCTTCGGGAATTTCCGAAATAGTGATTGGCAACATCTCGGAGGAGATTAACGAAAAAACTATCCAAATCGGCGTAAACAGCAAGAACATTTCTATTCTTTCCTCGCAGTTTACCGATGATTATTCCACAGATTTTAAAATGGATACCACCAATCCACAGATTAAAAAAGTGAATGACAGCATCAAAATCGTGGAAAACCTCATCTCTAAAAACCGAATAGAGCTGGATGCCAACAAGAAAGCTGTGGAACTTTTGGATAAAAATCAAACCGTGCTGGTAGGAAGCAATTCCTCCAATGTTGCACAGCTGACACAGCTGACCGAGTTCTACACCAACAAGAGAATAGAGCTGGAAAACAAACTCGTTTCCCTCAGAACAAAAGGCGATGACCTCAGCAAAAAACTTTCCCGACTGAAAAGCAGCCTAAAAACTAAAGAACAGAAGGAAGCAGAAGAGTTTGCAGATGGCGTAATTGTTCTAAAACTAATGTCTCCTACGGCTGGAAATATCAAACTGAATATCAACTATCTTACAGACAATGTCTCTTGGAAGCCTTACTACGAGATAAAGGCTGATAAAATCTCTGCTCCGCTGGATGTAACCTTCAAGGCTACTGTAAAACAAAATACAGGACTAGACTGGAAAGGCGTAAAACTTACCCTTATCAATGGAAATTCTTCCAGAAACAACTATGCTCCTACGGTAAGCCCTTGGTTCATCTATGCACAAAGCCCGAAAGAAAGAGAAATCCTAAGGGAAGAAAAAATTGCCGACAAATCTGCTGCCATAAGAATCAGAGGAATGGGAAGTGTAAATAAAGAAGTGTACGATGTTCAATCCAATGCTTTAGAAGGTCGTGTCGAAGGTGTAACTGTAGGCTACGCTGGGTTTAATGTCAATGCAAACGAACTCAACACCAGCTATGATATAGACATTCCTTACGATATCTTGTCCAATAACGAAGACCACCTCATCAGTCTTTATCAGCAGAAAATCCCTGCCGATTATCAATACTTCACTGCGCCTAATTACAGGAGAGAAGCCTATCTTTTAGCAAAAGTAAAGGATTTCAGCAAGTATCATTTGGTTTCTGCGCCTGCGAGTGTCATCTTTGAGAACATGTATATCGGTGAAACACGCGTCAGCCCAGACCAAACCAACAATGAAATGAACATCACGCTGGGCAACGACCCGAAAATCAGCATCAGAAGAGAAGATATCCAAGATAAATCCGGCGAGAAATTCCTCTCTTCTTACCGCGAAAAGGTGGTTACATATGATTTAGTCATCAAAAATAACAAGAAAGAACAAATCAGCATGGAAATCAAAGACCGTTTTCCGCTGAGCAACAACGAAGCCGTAAAAATAGAAGTGCT
>CALHQK010000104.1 GCA_938037185.1 uncultured Riemerella sp. | reverse complement strand
CAGGAGTGTTTTAATTAAAATGCAACCGCAGGTAAGCCCCCGCAGTTTGTTTGAATTAAAATGTAATTTTTTTGATGCAAAAAAAGAATTTCCTTTAATAAAAATGTGTAGGAAAAGCCTTTTTAGGCGTTTGGTTTAGGATGTTCAGTTTTACCCAAGAGTAAAGAAATCCCCAGCCGTAGGAAAACATCTGGACATAAGTGGTGACAATGGTCATCACCGAAATCGGCAGGCTTTTCATCTTAAATAAAGAATGTACGAATATCAATAAAGTATAAAAAGCGTACAGCAGCAGCGGTATTTTTGTCCAAAAAACAAGCAACAGACTTCCTAAAAAACCTAACAAAAACAAGGATGGAAACCAAAAAGTAGGTTTCGTATATTGAGGATGCCGCTGGTTGAGAATGGGTCTGGCAACACCAAACTGATAGACCTGTTTTGAGAATTTTTTCAGGCTCGTTCGCCGTTTGTGATAGACTGCTATATTTTCATAAAAACAAGTGCTGAAGCCATTTTCCCAAAGCCTCATGGAAAGGTCTGGGTCTTCGCCGATTCTCATATCCGAGAAACCTCCCACCACCGAAAACACCGCTTTATTCACTCCCATATTAAAACTTCTGGGCTGAAATTTACTCACAGCTTTCTTGCTTCCACGAATTCCGCCCGTTGTAAAAACCGAAGTCATAGAATAGGAAATTGCTTTTTGTACATTCGAAAAGTTTTCATCAGCTTTATCCGCTCCACCAAAAGCATCGGTTGGTTCAGTTTGAAGATTATTTTTAATGTTTTTAATGTAATCCCTTGGGACAACTACATCGCTATCCAAGAAAACCAGCCAGTTGTTTTTAGCTCGTTCTGCTCCGTAATTTCGGCTGAGTCCTGGCCCTGAATTTTGTTTTTTGAGATACTGAATGTTGAGCTTCCTTTGATACAAATCCACCACAGGAAGCAGCTCCACGGAAGAGCCATCATCTACTATGACTATTTCAAAATCCTTATCCTCTTGGACAAGAAGTGAGTCCAGCAGTTCTGTGAGTTCGTCCCTACGGTTATAGATAGCAACAATGATGGAAATAGAAACATCCACGATTTTATTTTTTTAGCAAAAATAACTAAATCCATCCATAAATGAAAAAACTTTGACAAAAGAGTCTTGCCAAAGTTTTTTCTACTAATCTAATAAAATTTATTTCAGTTTTTTCTTAATCGCTACTTCTTCGTAGATTTCAAGAAGGTCACCTACTTCTATATCATTATAGCCTTTTAGGTTAAGACCACATTCATAGCCTTTGGTTACTTCTTTTACATCATCTTTATAGCGTTTAAGGCTTTCCAGCTCGCCATCGTATTTTACGATTCCATCTCTCAATAGACGAACTTTGGAGTTTCTTGTCACCTTACCAGAAAGTACCATACATCCTGCGATACTTCCCACTTTAGAGATTTTGAACACCTCACGGATTTCTACATTACCCACCACTTGTTCTCTAATCTCTGGCGAAAGCATTCCTTCCATAGCTTCTTTCACATCATCTATGGCATCGTAGATTACGGAATAAGTTCTGATTTCTATCTCTTCTTTCTCTGCAAGGTCTTTTGCATTTGCTCCAGCTCTTACATTAAATCCGATAACGATAGCATCCGAAGCTGTCGCAAGCAAGATGTCACTCTCTGTAATCTGTCCTACACCTTTGTGAAGGATATTGACTTGGATTTCCTCTGTTGATAATCTCTGAAGCATGTCTGTAAGGGCTTCCACAGAACCATCCACATCCCCTTTTAGGATAATGTTTAGCTCTTTGAAATCTCCAAGGGCTATTCTTCGTCCGATTTCGTCCAGAGTTAAATGTTTCTTCGTTCTTATTGTCTGCTCTCTTTGGAGCTGTTCTCTCTTATTTGCAATAGATTTCGCTTCTCTTTCATCTTCATAAACCTTAAATTTATCCCCTGCCGTAGGCGCTCCATCTAAACCTAAAATTGTCACTGGTGTAGAAGGCCCTACTTTCTGAAGGTTATGCCCTCTTTCATCCAGCATGGCTTTTACTTTACCATGGTTTTTCCCAGCAAGGACATAATCTCCTACTTTGAGTGTTCCTGCCTGAACCAATAGTGTAGAAACATACCCTCTTCCTTTATCCAAAGATGCCTCTATCACGACCCCAGATGCTGGTTTATTAGGATTGGCTTTCAATTCTAATAAATCTGCTTGAAGGAGGACTTTATCTAAAAGTAAATCTACATTATTACCAAATTTAGCTGAAATCTCCTGTGACTGAACATTTCCTCCCCATTCTTCCACCAAGATATTCAATCCTGAAAGCTGCTCACGGATTTTATCTGGATTGGCATTAGGCTTATCTACTTTGTTTAATGCAATAATCATTGGTACGCCTGCCGCCTGTGCGTGGGAAATAGCCTCTTTGGTCTGTGGCATCACCTCATCATCGGCTGCGATAACGATGATTGCTACATCCGTTACCTGCGCTCCTCTGGCTCTCATCGCTGTAAACGCCTCGTGCCCAGGAGTATCCAAGAAAGTAATGTGTCTGCCATTCTCCAGCTGTACGCTGTACGCCCCGATATGCTGAGTAATTCCTCCCGACTCACCAGCGATAACATTCGTTTTTCTGATGTAGTCCAACAATGATGTTTTACCGTGATCCACATGCCCCATCACAGTAACAATAGGTGCTCTTGGCAATAAATCTTCTTCGCTGTCTTCTGCTTCCTCTTCTGAGTTGTCTTCCAAATCAGCGTCAGAGAATTCTATTTTATACCCAAATTCATCTGCTACCAATGTCAGGATATCGGCTTCTAATCTTTGGTTCATGGTTACCATTACCCCAAGCGAGAAACATGCTGAAATAACCTCCGTAGGGCTTACATCCATAAGAGCCGCAAGCTCATTCACTGTGATGAACTCGGTAACTTTCAGAGTTCTATCTTGTGCTTCTAACTCCTGCTGAAGCTCATCTTGCTCTCTACGGAAATTTCTTTTTTCTTTTCTGTATTTAGCTCCTCTGGACTTACCTCCTTTGTTAGTAAGTTTTTCCAAAGTTTCTTTGATTTGATTTTTTACCTGCTCATCTGTAAGCTCCACAGGCATCACGCGCTCTCTCTTTCCTCCTTTTTTGCCTCCTTTATCGCGGTTTCCTCCTTGTGGCTTATCTTTAGCAAATTTTTTATCAGCTCCCGCTTTGTTATTAGCTGGTTTAACATCCTCTCCAGCAGGTTTTTGGATTCTTTTTCTTTGTTTCTTCTTGTCTGAAGGTTTTGGTTTTGTTTCAAACTGAGACAAGTCTATTTTTTCGTTCTGAAGGATTTTTGGTCCGTCCAGTTTTTGATATTTTGTTTCTATCTTCTCTGGTTCAGAAGATTCATCTACTTCCTCTACAAAAGGTTTTTCAGGAGAAAGCTGTTTTTCTGCCTTTGGTTTTACTTCTTGTTTAGGCTCTGTAGGTTTTGCCTCTGCTGGAGAAATCTTTTCTTCAACAGTTTGTGGCTCTGTTTCAGGCTGTTCTTCTTTTTTAGACTTAGACTCTAAATCTATTTTTCCTAAAACTTTGGCTTTACTTTTTATGGCAGGAGCCTTGGCTTTAATTATCTCTGGAGTTTTGTCCCCTTCTATTTCTAATTTAGTTTCCGGCACTTTGGAAATAACCACTTCCTGCGAAGCTTTTTTCTGCTTCCCATCTACTGCAAATTCGGCCTCCAATGAAGAAAATGCTTCTAGTTCCAACAACACATTAGGATTGTTGTTATCAATTTCAAATCCTTTACTCTGCAAGAACTCTACTGCTCTCGGAATGGAAATATTAAGTTCCTTCGCCGCTTTATTTAATCTTATCTTGGGCATACTTTAACTCTATTTTCGCTAAGCAAATGCTTTTCGCTTTTATTAATAATGTAAATTAAATATTATTACGGGATTATGGCTACCCCTCTAATTCTTCTCTTAGAATTGTTTTCACCTCTTCGATGGTTTCTTCTTCTAAATCCACTAAATTCAATAGGGCATCTGTATCCTTGTCCAAGATACTTCTCGCCGTATCCAGCCCTACTTTTGTAAATTCATCTATAATCCACTGCTCTATTTCATCATTGAATTCTTTCAGTTCCACATCATCATCTTCTTGTTTTTCTCTGTATACATCTATTTCGTATCCAGAAAGCCAAGAAGCCAATTTGATGTTTTGCCCCTGTTTGCCTATTATACGAGATATTTCTTCAACTGGAGCGTAAACAAGCGCATACTGTTCATCTTCATTAATTTCCACCTTGTTGATTTCCACACTTCCTAAGGCTCTTCTAACCAATATTTCTGGGTTTTTAGACCACTGGATCACATCGATGTTTTCATTTCTAAGCTCTCTCACCACACCGTGAATTCTAGAACCTTTCACACCAACACAAGCACCCACTGGGTCTATTCTTTCATCCAAGGCATCTACAGCGATTTTAGCTTTTTCACCTGGGATTCTTACCGCTTTTTTCAAGATGATAGTTCCATCCAATATTTCTGGAATTTCTAATTCTAAAAGTTTTTCCAAAAACTTAGGCGCTGTTCTTGAAACGATAATCTGAGGCTTAGAACCTTTGAAATCAACTTTCTCAATCACCGCTCTGATGCTTTCTCCTTTCTTGAAGAAATCCGTAGGAATCTGGTTTTCTTTTGGTAAAATGTATTCATTCCCTTCATCATCCAAGATGATAACCTGCTTACCACGGATGTGGTGTACTTCTCCTACAACTACTTCACCTATTCTATCCTTGAACATTTCATACATTGCAGCATTATTATGCTCTTGTAATTTTGTCGCTAAAATTTGTTTCAATGTCAAGATATTTCTTCTCCCCAATTGTGCCAATGGGATTTCTTGGGTAAATTCCTCTCCCACCTCGAATGTAGGGTCTATTTTTTTCGCTTCAGAGATTTCTATTTCCAAATCGTCATCTTCTGACATCTGGTCTTCAACGATTTTTTTATTCAAAAATATCTGAAAATCTCCCTTATCAGGGTTTACAATTACATCAAAATGGTCATCAGAATCGTATCTTTTTTTCAGCAAGGTTTTTAGCGAATCTTCTATAATCGCCATCAAATCTATCTTATTGATCCCTTTTTCATCTTTAAAATCACCAAAAGATTCGATTAATGCTAAATTATCCATATTTTTTTACTTTGACTAAAATTTTTAAAACTTAATTACTATCATTGCTCTCTTTATGCTTTGGTAAGGGATTTCCCTTTGTTCCTCCACATCTTCTTTTCCTTTTCCTACGAGTTTTGGTCTTCTATACCTCAGCACCAAAACTATTTTTTCTTCATCAGCTTCCAGCAGTTCTCCTTTAACCACTTCTCCTTCTTCTGTCGTAACTTCAAGCTCCCTTCCCACATTCTTCTTGTATTGTCTTGGTAATTTGAGAGGCTCGCTCAGTCCTGCACTCATCACTTGAAGAGAAAAATCCACTTCTTCCCTATCCAGATTAAACTCTATCGCCCTGCTGGCATCTAAACAATCCTGAATAGAAAGCGACTCATCTCCATCCAAAATAACCACCACATCATTTCCCGCAGATATCTTCAAATCAACCAAATAAATATCTTTTCTTTCCTCTAAAAATGCCTGTATCAGCTCTTCTACCCTTGTCTTAAAATCCATATTTCTGTGTTATTTCAGGATATATAAAAAAGGCCTTCCTTTGAAGCCTTTCCATCATTATTCCCGTAAATCCGTCTGCAAATTTAAGAAAATTATTCATTTATAGCAAATTATCACCGAAAAGATTTTATTTCACTAAAAAAACATTACCTTTGTAGATTGAAAAGATTTTTATACTAAATGAATATTGCAATTGTAGGAACAGGGTATGTAGGATTAGTTACAGGGACTACTCTAGCAGAGTTAGGCAACACAGTCTATTGTGTAGACATAGATGAAACAAAAGTAGAAAACATGAAGAAGGGAATTGTTCCCATCTACGAACCTGGCTTGGAAGAAATATTTTTAAGAAATATACAGGCGAACAGATTGTTTTTTACAACTCAACTAAAAGAAGCATTAAATGAGTGTGATGTGATTTATCTCGCTTTGCCGACGCCTCCTGGTGAGGATGGCAGCGCAGACCTTTCTTATGTTTTGAAAGTTTCTGAAAACATCGGTCAACTAATGACTTCTTACAAAGTAATTGTCAATAAATCAACCGTTCCTGTGGGCACAGCAGACAGAGTGAGAGAGACCATTTCTGCGAAAACAGAAATTCCTTTTGATGTGGTTTCTAATCCAGAATTTCTCCGCGAAGGATTCGCTGTAGAAGACTCTATGAATCCTGCGAGAATCGTAGTAGGTTCTAGTTCGGACAAGGCTAAAAATATCATTGCCCAAATCTACCAACCATTCACTAACACGGGAGTTCCTATCATTTTCATGGATGAAAAATCTTCGGAACTGACTAAATACGCAGCCAATTCGTTCCTTGCTGTGAAAATCACCTTTATGAACGAAATCGCAAACTACTGCGAAAAAGTAGGCGCTGATGTGGATAAAGTAAGGCTCGGTATGGGAAGTGATGACAGAATCGGGCATCGTTTCCTTTTCCCAGGAATAGGCTACGGAGGAAGCTGTTTCCCGAAAGATGTGAAAGCCCTCATCAAATCAGGAAAAGAAGAAAACTTTGATTTCCAAATCCTTAACGCTACTGAAAATGTAAATAAAGCTCAAAAAGTAATCCTTGTTTCTGAAATTGAAAAATATTTCGGCGGAAACATCAAGGATAAGAAAATCGCGATGTGGGGACTTGCTTTTAAAGCAAATACCGATGACATCAGAGAAGCTTCATCTTTGGATAATATTTCTCTTTTATTAGAAAAAGAAGCAAAAATAACGGCTTATGATGCCATCGCAGAAGAAAATGTAAAGAAAATCTTTGGCGACAAAATAGAATATACCAAAGATATGTATTCTTGCCTAGAAGATGCTGACTGTCTGCTGATAGCGACAGAATGGAGCGAATTCAAAAATCCTAACTTCCAGCTTATGGCAGAAAAGATGAAGAACAAAGCCATTTTCGATGGTAGAAATATGTTCTCTATTGACCAAATAGAAAACACAGGATTTTATTACAAATCTATCGGTAGAAAAACACTAAAATAAAAACACTAAAAATATGGGACTTTTTGATTTTTTCAAGAAAAAGGAAACTCCAAAACCTGAAAAAGAGAATAACAGCCTAGCACTTTCTATGCCGATGTTCAAAGGAGGAAGCTATTCGCTAGATAAAGTTTTAGAAGATTTAAAATCCCACTGGGGACTAGAAGTTTCCGAAATCTCTGGTGATGATGAGGTGGCAACGCTCACTATCAATGGGATGATGGCAGCCATTGCAAAAATGCCAGCACCTATTCCAAGTGAAGATTTGGAGTCAATATTTGGTTATTCCTATCTATGGAACAATGTAGAAAAAGAAGTTCCAGAGCATGACAGCCATGCTATTGTCTCTATTTTAGACAAAACAAAAAGTCAGGTTGAGAAATTCTCTTTGATGACGATGATTAACGCTTCTATTCTCAGAACTTCTCCTGATGCGATAGGTATTTATCAAGGAAGTCAGACTCTACTTCTTCCAAAAGGTTTGTATATTGATTTTGCAGACTTTTTATTAGAAGGAAATCTTCCTGTGATTCTGTGGATTTACATCGGGCTTATCGGTTCGGAAGAAGGGAAAAACAGCCTTTATACTTTTGGAATGAAAGATTTCGGAAAAGAGGAAATAGAAATCATCGACAGCCAAATGTCACGAAGTGATTTACATGACTTTATCCTTCCTGTGCTCAACTATATTTTGAGTTTTGATGTTACTTTAAAAAATGGAGAAACTATCGGTTTTTCTGAGGAACAAAAAATAAAAATCACGGAATCCAAAGCAGTTTATTTGGATGGAAATTCTTTAAAATTAGAACTATAAAATTATGAAATCTATCATTATCACTGGCGGAGCAGGATTTATCGGTTCTCATGTTGTTCGTGAGTTTGTGAAAAATCTCCCGCAAACAAAAATCATCAACCTTGATGCCCTTACATACGCAGGAAACCTTGAAAACCTGAAAGATATAGAAAATGAACCAAACTATATCTTTGAAAAAGCAGACATCACAAAACCTGAAGAACTAAAAAAGGTTTTTGAAAAACATAATCCAGACGCGGTGATACATCTCGCTGCGGAAAGCCATGTGGATAGAAGTATCACAGACCCAAATGCTTTCATCAATACCAATGTAATGGGGACTGCTAATCTTCTTAATCTTTGTAAAGAATTTTGGACACTGAATCCAGAGCACACGCATGGAAGATTTCCTAATGAACCAAGAAAAAATCTTTTCTACCATGTTTCTACGGATGAAGTATATGGTGCTTTGGGAGAAACAGGATTTTTCACTGAGGAAACGCCTTATGACCCGAAATCTCCGTATTCTGCGAGTAAAGCTGCCAGCGACCATTTAGTCAGAGCTTATGGAAACACTTATGGACTTCCTTACATTATTTCCAATTGTTCCAACAACTATGGGCCAAATCATTTCCCAGAGAAACTGATTCCGCTTTGTATTTTTAATATTCTCAACGAAAAACCACTGCCAATCTATGGTGATGGGAAATATACCCGTGACTGGCTGTTCGTGATAGACCACGCTCGTGCTATTTTCCAAATTTTCCATGAAGCGAAAACAGGAGAATCCTATAATATTGGTGGATTTAATGAGTGGCAGAATATTGATTTAATCAAGGAATTGATTAAACAAATGGATGCAAAACTTGGAAATCCTGCTGGCTATTCAGAAAAACTAATCACTTTTGTGAAAGACCGCCCAGGGCATGACAAACGCTATGCTATAGATGCCACAAAACTGAATAAAGATTTGGGGTGGAAGCCTTCTGTGACTTTTGAGGAAGGTCTAGCGAAAACCATCGATTGGTTCTTAAACAACAAAGAATGGCTAGAGCATGTAACCAGTGGAGAATACCAAAAGTACTACGAAAAACAGTATAGCTAATGATTTCTATTGTAAGTCCTGTTTACCGAGCTGAAAAAATCCTTCCGATTCTCGTTTCTGAAATTAATTTAGTAATGGAGAGAATCGGCGAGGACTACGAAATCATATTGGTAGATGACCGAAGTCCTGACAACTCTTGGGAAGTAATGAAAGTGCTTTCCAGCCAAAATCCTAAAATAAAAAGCATTCGGCTGAGCAGAAATTTTGGTCAGCATAGTGCTATTTTTGCTGGACTTACAAAAACAAAAGGCGACTGGGTGGTGGTAATGGACTGCGATATGCAGGACCAGCCCAAAGAAATAGCCAAGCTCTACAAAAAAGCACTGGAAGGATACGATATTGTTTTAGGACAGAGAGAAAACCGAAAAGACAAATTCCTGAAAAAATTAACATCTAAACTTTTTTACAAGGTGTTTAATTACTTATCGGGAGCGAATTTTGATAATAATGTGGCAAATTTTGGGATTTATCACCAAAAGACCATTAAGTCTATTTTGGATATGGGAGACTATGTTAAATTTTTTTCGTTATTTATTAACTGGATTGGGTTTAAAAGTGTTTCCATTCCGATAGAACATGGAGAACGCGAGGAAGGAAAATCCACATATAGTGTAGGAAGGCTTTTTAAGCAGGCATTCAATGTTATTATATCTTTTTCGGATAAGCCGCTTAGGTTGTTTATAAACTTTGGATTAAGTATATCTGTTTTGTCATTCATTGTAGGAATATACTATCTGTATCTGGCTCTTACAGGAAAAATAGCACAGCCAGGTTTTAGTTCATTGATATTATCTATTTGGTTTTTATCAGGAATTATCATCAGCTGTATAGGCATTGTGGGAGTGTATTTAGGAAAAACTTTTGATCAGGCGAAAGGCAGACCTACATTTATCATTGATGAAGAAGTGTAATTGTACTAAAAATTAATCGTTATGAAAATCTTAATCATTGGTGCAAACAGCATTTTATCAAAAGAATTGATACAGTTACATATATCTGATGAAGTAGATATATTGTATCATAGCGCAGCTCTAAACACTTCACATCCGAAACATAGAAATATCGCTTTAGAAGATATTGGTTCATTAGAGGATAACTACGATATTGTATATATCGTCAGTGCTGTAATATCCAATGATATAGAGAAATTGGATGATATAATCAATGTCAATGCAAGGCTGGTTAATGATATTTGTAATCGTTTCAAAAGGTCAAAGATTATTTATTTTTCGAGTGTTGCTGTTTATGATGCAATTGATGGTTTAAATATCGATGAAAAAACGCTTCCTTGTCCAGAGTCTGTTTATGGAATTTCAAAGCTATTAGGAGAAAAAATTGTAGAAAAATCTAAAAACTACGCCATACTAAGAATTTCCTCTATGTATGGAATAGGGATGAAACAATCTACTTTTTTGCCTAAAATTATAGAAGATGCTTTGGTTTCCAAGAAAATCAAACTACTTGGTCACGGACAAAGAATCCAGAACTACATTCATACAAGAGATGTAGCAGCTTTGGCAAAAACAGCCGCATTATCAAAACAAAATGGAATATTATTAGCCATTTCAAAAGAGAACTACACTAATAAACAAATTGCAGAAATCATACAGACCATAACGGGCTGTAGCATAGAATATTCTGGTGATGACCACACAAGGTCTGTTTCTTACACACAAGAAATCATACCTTACAATGAGTACAATAACACTTCGATAGAAAACGGAATAAAAGAATTAATAGAATGGATAAAAAAACAGTCTTAGTAACAGGTATAGGAGGAAATGTAGGGCAGGGAATTTTGAGAAATATTCTAAAAACAAAGTTTCCTATCAGAATCGTGGGCTGTAATGTAGCAGACTTTTCAGCAGGGAATCATCTTTGTGATTCTTTCTACAAAGTCCCTTTTGCTAATGATGAAAACTATATTAACTCTATCAATGCCATTATTGAAAAAGAAAATATAGACCTCATTATCCCTTCTACTGATTATGAAATCTACTACTTAGCGCTGAATAAAAATCAGCTAAAAACAAAAGTCGTTACCAGCGAATTAGAAACTTCCAAAAGATATTTAGACAAATATCTTTCCTATGTATTTCATAAAGAAAACCATCTTCCTTTCGCAGAAGCCTATCTTCCTAAGGACTATATTGCTGGAACCTTTGAGGACTATATCGTAAAGCCAAGAGAAGGAAGAGGCTCTAGAGGACTTCATATAAATCCAAAAAACATACAAAACTTTGATGATTCCTTCATGGTTCAAAGACTAATTAAAGGAAAAGAAATCACCACTGCTTTTTATGTGAATAAAAATAATGAACTCCATGGATTCATCAACTTAGAGCGAAAGCTGGAAAATGGAGCTACAAATGAATGTTTTGTAAATAGACAGTACGATAAGGAACTAAAAAATATCCTAGAAAAAATGATACAAGTAAATCATTTCGTAGGAAGTGCTAATTTACAATCCATAGTAACAGAGGTGGGAGAAATCATTCCTTTTGAGGTGAATTGTAGAATTTCAGGGACTAACTCCATACGGTCTAATTTCGGTTTTGAGGATGTGAAATACACATTAGAAGAGCATTTGTATAACATCTCTCCGAGTGAACCAAACATCATCGAAGGGACTGCTATCAGGGTTTTGATGGATGTCATCTATCCTCACCAAAAACCAGAAAATATCAAAGACAATAAATCTGAACACTATATTTTTTAACTATGAAATATCTTCTATTTGATGCTGCTAATACTCTCATATACAAGCCTAATCTTTGGGAAAGAATCCTAAAAGTCCTACAAGATAATGGGTATAAAATAAATGAAACTGAACTAAAACTAAGACATAAATTACTTTCTGAGATTATCAATTTTCCAGATACCACATCAAGAGATTTTTATGAAGAGTTTAATTCAGAATTGCTAATGGCTTTGGGCATTATTCCCAATGAGAACCTGCTGAAAGAACTTTTCGAAGTGTGTTCCTATCTGCCATGGCAGGCTTTTGACGACTGTGAAGAAACCAAAAAATTAGACATCAAAAAAGCTGTTGTTTCTAATTTTAATAGTAGTTTACAAGAAAAACTAGAAGGATTGATTGGAGAAAATATTTTTGATGAATACATTGTCTCTGAAAAAGAGAACCTAAGAAAACCTTCTTTGGAATTTTATGCAAGGGCTCTCGAAAAACTAAATGCTAATGCTAGTGAAATCATCTACATTGGTGATTCATTAAAACTTGATATTATTCCCGCTAAAAAATTAGGAATCAAAGCTTTACTGATTGACAGAGATAATATATATCCATCCGCTAAGGATAGAATAACGAATTTCAGCGAAATAAAAAATTATCTATGAAACGAATAGCAATAATAGGTTCTGCACACTTGGGACAGCAGATTGCCCACCATATACACACGGATACAGAGGATAAAGTGGTTGCTTTTTTTGATGATTTCCAACCAAAAGGGACCATTATCAACTCTATTTCGGTTATTGGTGGGACTAATGATATTTTAGAAGAATATTCGAAAAATAGTTTTGATGAATTGCTGATTGGCGTGGGATATAACCACATGAATATCAGAAAGATACTGTTTGAAAAATATCATAATGATATTCCTTTCTATAAATTTATTCATTCCTCCTGTTATGTAGATCCTTCCGCTGAAATAGGCGCTGGAACGGTTATCTATCCAAGATGTGTGATTGACCAAAATGTAAAAATCGGAAATAATGTTTTGATTAACATTTCCAGCAGCATTGCACATGATACCATAATAGGCACTCACTCCTTTATCTCTCCATGTGTATCTATGGCGGGATTTGTGGACATAAAAGAACAATGTATAATAGGCATAAATTCTATAATAATAGATAATATATCTATCACTGAAGGAACAAGAACAGGAGGCGGAACTGTTGTAATAAAAAACATCGAAGAAAAAGGACTATATGTAGGAAATCCTGCAAGATTTGTAAGATGATGAAAAACGACAATATCTTTTTAAAAGGACTGAATGAACTTCGGGCTATTGCTGCTTTAGGAGTTTTGGTTCATCATGTTGAACTATTAAAATCCTCCGATAGAGAAGCTTTACTAAATGACACATACTCTTTTGCAGATAATAAATATTTCTATGATTTTATCCATTCTCTAGGAAAAAATTCTGTGTTTTTTTTCTTTGTTTTGAGTGGGTTTCTAATTACACATTTAATCGTTCGCGAAAAAAGAAAATTTGGAGTTTTTGATTTTCAAAAATTTTATATGAGGCGGGTTTTAAGAATTTGGCCATTATATTATATTATTATGGGAATTTCATTCCTCATCATTCCTTTCATATCTTTTTATTTTGGAATATTTGATACTTTCCCAAATACTTATTATAGAATGGTTCTTGCCACAGACTATGATTCCCCAAAAACTATTTTGTCTTATTTAGGTTTTTTATCTAATTATGGGCTTTCCGAAGGTATTGTCTTAGTGGGAGGTTCTCAGACATGGTCTGTTTCTATAGAGGAGCAATTTTATTTATTTTGGCCTGTTTTATTATTACTTGTTTTTAAGAGAAGACCTTATTTATGGCTATCATCCTGTATTATTCTTATTTTCATTTTAAATTATTTCTTTAAAGTTAATTTTTTTTCTGCTTTTAGATATGAATACCTATTTATAGGCTGCATGGGTGGATTGTTTATTAATTCTTCTTATTTTGAAAAGATAAAAACTATTATTGATAAAAAGATTTTTTATCTCATCAACATATTTATTATACTGATATTATCTTTTTTTCCTTTTTTTAGTAGATATACACATTCGTTTATTATTAGTATTTTTTTCTTGTCTTTCATCATACTGACTGTTAATAATCGTTTTTATTTTCGTTCAAAAATTTTTGATAAAATGGGCAAAATATCTTACGGCATATATATGTATCATCCTTTTGTTATGTTTTTAGTTTTTCCTCTTTTAGAATATTTAAAAACGCTTGTATTTCCTATAAACATGGTTTCACTATTTATTCTCCAATATATTTTAACCATAGGTATTACTATTTTTATTAGTTATTTTTCGTATAATTACATAGAGAAAAAGTTTTTGACACTCAAAGAAAAAAAATATTCAAGATTATAATTTTTATACTATAGCTTATGATACCATTCAACAAACCTTACCTTACTGGTAAAGAAATGCAATATATAGAAGAAGCTGTAAAATCAGGGAAAATCTCTGGAAACGGACTCTTCACCAAAAAATGTCAAGAATTTTTTGAAAAAAAATTTGGTTTCAAAAAAACACTGCTTACCACTTCCTGCACAGATGCATTAGAAATGGCTGCTATTTTAGCAGATATCAAGGAAGGTGACGAGGTCATCGTTCCTAGTTTTACTTTTGTGTCCACAGCGCTGGCATTCGTAAGACAAGGTGCTGATATCGTTTTTGCAGATTCTTATTCTGACAATCCGAATATAGATGCTGACCAAATAGAAGCTTTAATCACTGAAAAAACCAAAGCAATCGTGGTGGTTCATTACGCTGGTGTCGCTTGTGATATGGATAAAATAATGTCCATAGCTAACAAACACGGAATCATCGTAATAGAAGATGCTGCACAAGCCATCGACAGCTACTATATTTCCAAAGATGGAACAAAAAAAGCATTAGGAAGCATTGGGCATCTTTCTGCTTTTTCATTCCATGAAACCAAAAATATTATCTCAGGTGAAGGCGGTATGCTCTGCATCAATGATGACCGCTTCATCCAAAGAGCTGAAATCATTTGGGAAAAAGGAACGAACCGTTCGCAGTTTTTCAGAGGCGAAGTAGATAAATACAGCTGGGTAGACACTGGGTCTTCTTTCCTGCCGAGTGAGATTATTTCTGCTTTTCTTTGGGCTCAGATAGAAAACATGAGAGACATTCAGGATAAAAGAATCAAAATCTGGAATCGTTATTATGAAGGACTTTCTAGCTTTGAACCTGTTTCTATTAAAAAACCAAAACTTCCTCTCGTTCCAGAATATGCGACTAACAACGCCCATATGTTTTATTTGGTTTGTAATAATGTAGATGACAGAACGAGATTCATCCAACACCTGAAAGACAAAGGGATTCTATCTGTTTTCCATTATCTTTCATTGCACAAGAGTTCTTATTATGAAAAATATTCTACCCGAAAAAGTGAACTTCCTAACTCAGACATGTTTTCTGACTGTCTTGTGAGGCTTCCTCTGTTCTACGAGCTTACCGATGAACAGGTGGAATACATCATCAACACGATAAAAGAATTATGAGAATAGAAAAAACTATTTTTTTATTAACTGCGTTATTTTTCATCTTATTACAAGGGGCTTTTGTCTTACTTGGAGATAATCCCGTGCTGTCTGATGACCTGAATCATTTAGAAATATTATATCAATATCAGGAAGGGAAATACAATATATCCGAAGTTTATAATCTATACACCTCCGACCCTAACAGACATACACGCCCAATTTCTCCTATTGTGATAACATTCGCAACTTATTTAGGGGGATTTTGGACGCCTTTGTTTTACATTCATAATTTTCTATTTCCCATCGTGGCATGGCTATTAAAATTAATTTTAGATAAGTTTTTTAGTGAATATAGTGCTTTTACACTATTAGCTTGTATATTAGCCACTATATTTCCTTTATCTTCATCTAATTTATTCTCTTTTGTGATGTGTGGGGCTTATTTGATATACATATGGTATTTCCAAAGTATATTATACCTATCATCAAAAGATAATTTGATTTATCATTTGATATCTGGAATATTATTGGGAATTTCACTACTATTCCAAGAATTGCATTTATTTTTGATTCCTTTATCCATATTTATTTTAGTAATTACGAACAGAGAAAAAATCCTGCTAAAACTATCCCTTTCTATAGGATTAGGTTTATTCATCGCTGTGTTTTACAAATATTTTTTAGTAAAAATCATCTATCCTGAACATTTTGATTATGCATCTTCTAAAGTTAGTTTCAGTATTTCGCATAGTTTGGTTTTAATTTTTTCTTTCTTTAAATTATTCATTCTTGACTTTGCATACATTGCTAAACAAAGCATCTTAGCCATTGCTGATTATTCTGGATTTGATTATATTTTATTAGCACTCGGATTGGTTATTTCTTGTATGGTTTCTATTTTCTGTAAATTTGATAAAACCATACCAAAGCGCTATTTCATAGTATTTCTCGGCATTTTTTTGATGACCATTGCCGTTTTCTTTATCTCCCGATACCCTCCTATTGCATTCGGTTTTGAGAACAGAATTTTACTTTGGGTCAAAATTTCTTCTTCCTTACTTTTAGGATATTTAATTTACAATGGTTTGGCTTCTGCAAAAAAGAAAAGTTATCAAAACCTGCTGAAAACCTTATTATTTTTATTTTTATCCATCAACTTTATTTGTGTAATATCCGAAAAAAACTCTTGGATATACGCCAGCAATTATAACAAAAACCTTATCAATAGCTTGGCTTCTCAGCTTCCTAAGGATATAAAAGATGAAAAAATAATTATCATAAAAAATAATGAGGAAAATAACAAACTCATCACTGATGAAACCACATTAGAAGCGTCTTATGAAGTGATATCTGCACTGAATATGTATGCACCCGATGCAGGCATAAACCCTTCAAACATACATCTCATCAGTACCAAAGACACCTATTTGTATTCTATTTTTGGGAAAAAACTGAACAATAGGCCTCGTACAGAAATCAAGGAAACCGAAACAGGCTTTATTTTAGATAAGGACAAAATAAATTTTCCTTTTTATGTCTTTGATTATGCCAACAATTCTTTACATTTGGTGAAAAATAAAAATGATTATAACAAGTTTTTAAAATAATAAAACTACACAATGAAAGGAATAATTCTCGCGGGAGGTTCTGGAACAAGGCTCTACCCGCTCACCATCGCAGTAAGTAAGCAGTTAATGCCCGTATATGACAAGCCTATGATTTATTTTCCTATTTCTACCCTTCTATTGGCGGGGATTCGGGAGATACTCATCATCACTACGCCGCACGACCAAGAGGCTTTCAAAAAACTATTGGGAGACGGCTCACAAATCGGGTGTAAGTTTGAATACAAAATTCAGCCTTCTCCAGATGGGCTGGCTCAAGCGTTTATTTTAGGAGAAGAGTTCATCGGGTCAGATTCTGTGGCGCTGGTTTTGGGCGATAATATTTTCTACGGCTCTGGTCTTCCTCAGCTGCTGGAAAGCAAAACCCAAGTGAAAGGCGGCTGCGTATTTGCCTACCCTGTTTCCGACCCTGAAAGATATGGTGTGGTAGAGTTTGATGAACACCAAAAAGCCGTTTCCATAGAAGAAAAACCTGCCGTTCCAAAGTCCAACTACGCCGTGCCTGGTCTTTATTTCTACGATAATTCCGTGGTGGAATATGCTAAAAACCTAAAACCTTCGGCGAGAGGAGAATTGGAAATTACCGATATCAATAAAATTTATCTTGAAAAAGGTCAATTAGAAGTAGGTGTGATGAGCCGAGGAACAGCTTGGCTCGATACAGGGACTTTTGATTCCCTTCACGAGGCGTCTGAATTCGTAAAAGTTCTTGAAAAAAGACAAGGCGTGAAAATCTCCTGCATTGAAGAGATTGCCTACAAAAAAGGATTTATCAACAAAGAACAGCTCCTGAAATCTGCCGAAAAATACGGAAAAAGCGGCTACGGCGATTATCTTAAAAAGCTGATAAAATAATTTTAAAACCTCAACGAAAATCCCTCGCTCAAAAGAAAAAAGATGCGGGGGATTTTTATTTTTCGTCCCTTTTTTCTTACAGAAAGGTCAAACATCTTTGCGGCAACCTTCTGTAACTTTACAGAATGCTCAAACATCTTGCGGCGACCCTCTGTAACTTTACAGAAAGGTGAAACATCTTTGCGACAACCTTCTGTAACTTTACAGAAAGCCCAAACATCTTTGCGGCGACCTTCTGTAACTTTACAGAAAGGCAAAACATCTCTGCGGCAGCCTTCTGTAAGTTTTTTAATGGTAAAGTAAATTCTTCCGAGATTTTCTAAAATTTGACGGAAAGGCAAAACAACCTTGCGACAGCGTTCCGTCATTTGACGGAAAGGTGAAACATTTTTGCGGGAAGCTTCCGTCATTTGACGGAAGGGCAAAACATCTTTGCGGCGGCTTTCCGTTACTTTTACATTCTATCCACCACGCCTATTCCGAGCAGATGTAAAGATTTTCTAATCACCACACCTGTGAGTTGAGACAGATATAGTCGGAATTTCTTCACATCTTCGTTTTCGTTGTTCAAAATCGGATTGTTTTGGTAAAAAGCATTGTAGAGTTTCACCACTTCATAAACATAATTAGCCAAATGAGCAGGGCTGAGTGCTGCCGCCGCTTTGCTTACAGTTTCCTTGTATTCGCTCAGAGCAATGATAAGTTCCTTTTCATTCTCACTCAGGGCGATGTTTTCAGAAAAATTGAAATCCGTTCCCTCCGCTCTTTTCAGTAAAGACTGGATTCTGGCGTAAGCATACTGAATGAAAGGCCCTGTATTCCCATTGAAATCCACACTTTCCTCTGGATTGAAAAGCATTTTTTTCTTCGGATCTACTTTTAGCATAAAATATTTCAACGCTCCAAGACCTACGATTTCATAAGATTTTTCTTTTTCCTCTTCGGTCAGCGCTTCCAGTTTTCCAAGTTCCTGCGCTTTTTCTTTCGCCGTAAGATACATTTCCTGCATCAGGTCATCGGCATCCACCACTGTTCCTTCACGAGATTTCATCTTCCCGTTAGGAAGTTCCACCATTCCGTAGGAAAGATGGTAAAGGTGCTCCGCCCAGCTGTAGCCAAGTTTTTTAAGGATTTTAAACAAAACCTGAAAATGATAATCCTGCTCATTTCCTACCGTGTAGATAAGTCTCTGTATATCATTATCCGCGAAACGCCCCACTGCCGTTCCCAAATCCTGCGTCATATAGACAGAAGTACCATCTCCACGAAGGAGAAGTTTCTCATCCAAGCCTTCATCTGTAAGGTCGCACCATACAGAGCCATCTTCTTTGGTGAAGAAAACACCTTTGTCCAGACCTTCTTTTATCAAATCTTTACCCAAAAGGTAAGTTTGGCTTTCGTATTGAACTTGGTCAAAATCTACTCCAAGGCGTTTATAAGTTTCCGCAAATCCTGCATAAACCCAAGCGTTCATTTTCTCCCAAAGGTTTCTTACTTTTTCATCGCCATTTTCCCAGTCCAAAAGCATTTTTTGCGCCTCTAAAATAGACGGCGCTTGTTTTTTAGCCGTTTCTTCGTCCATACCTTGTTCTTTCAGCTGGGCTATTTCTGCTTTGTAATGTTTGTCAAATTCCACATAGTAGTTTCCTACCAGCTTGTCGCCTTTGGTTTGTGTAGATTCTGGCGTTGCTCCATTTCCGAATTTTTCCCATGCCAGCATAGATTTACAAATGTGGATTCCTCTATCGTTGATGATTTGGGTTTTGATGACATTATAGCCCTCTTCTTTCAAAATATTAGCAATAGAAAAACCTAAAAGATTATTTCTAATGTGTCCTAAATGCAAAGGCTTGTTGGTATTCGGCGAAGAATATTCCACCATAATGGTTTCATTCTTAGGTGTGATTTTCTCTAAATTTTCAGAAAGATTTTTAAAGCTTTGCAGGAAAACATTGTCCTTTAATTTTAGGTTAAGAAAACCTTTCACAATGTTATAATTTTCTACAAAATCCACCTCCGAAAGTATCTTGTCGCCAAGTTCTGTCGCGATGATATCTGGGCTTTTCTTCAAAACTTTAACCAAAGGAAAAGTCACGACAGTAAAATCTCCTTCAAAATCAGGTTTTGTCTGCTGAATTTCAGGAACGAAATCCGCCAAACCAAAACTCTCTGCTAAAACTTTCTGTATTTTTTCAAGTAAAATCTCTCTAACCATAATGAATAAAATAATCGCAAAGATAAAAAATATAAAGGAAATCCCTGAAAAAGAGATTCCCTTTATAAAAAATTAGTTAAAAATGAAGAGGTTATTAGTTATCCCACCAAACTCTATTGCTTAGCCCTGTGTATGGAATCGGAACCCCTGGTCCAGCCACTAGGTTGGCTCTGTTAGAGTTAATTTCCACTTCTGGATATGGTAGGTTTCTCGGTATGACATTGGAAGTCATATTGCTTGCTGCTGGTGTTAGAACTGGGAATCCTGTTCTTCTCCAGTCTACCCAAGACTCATAAGATGCCTGGAACATGGTAATCCATTTTTGCTCCATGATTCTCTGCAAAGTCCCATCATAAGCCACATTAGCGTTTGCTAAATATGCCGCTGCAGAAGAAGATAAACCTAATGCTGCGAAATCCTGCGTGATCGCTGCTTGATACGCCGCTTGTGCTCTTGAATCAGATGCTCTGTGATACACTTCCGCTTTGATGAAATTAACCTCTGCTGCGCTCATCAGAACCACAGGAGCTTTTATAGATGCATAAGCGCTTCCTACACGAGAATATCTATTCTTTTGAGAATCTTCCGTATCATTCCCTGGTGCATTACCCAAATACTGCCCTTGTAATCCTGAATTATTATTAGCAACAGGATTAAAATAAACACTTACCCGAGGGTCTGACAAGGCTCTCATTTTATTTACAATAGTGCTGGCTACTGCTTGGTCTTTTCTTCCAGAAAGCACATCAAACTGGTAGATAGGATTGGCATTAGATGCTACAGAACCAAAAGCAACCTTTGCATTTTCACTACTAATATCTATAAGATCAGGGTTTGTTGCAAGGAAATTCGCTGCTGCATTGGGCTGTCTGCTGCTTAAATGGTTTAGTAATCGTAGTTTTAGCGAATTTCCATATTTTTTCCATTTTGCCACATCTCCTCCATAGACTATATCTCCAGAAATAGTTTCTGTCCCTGCTGAAAGAGCTGCTATCCCCTCATCTATCATGGTAATGAGAGCCGGATAGATATCTTCTTGTTTGTCATAAACTGGAGTAATATTAGTTCTTCCCTGCAAAGCTTGAGAAAAAGGTATATCCCCAAACAAGTCTGTAATAACACTGAATGCATGAGCTTGAAGAATCTTAGAAACTCCCAAATAAGCCTGATTTCCAGAAGCTGTGGCTTTATTTTCCATCTCTCTCATGTCCATCAATGTATTATAAAGAGCTGTCCAAGTCCCATCTGTAGCTGATGAGGTTATTCTATATTGTGCATAGTCTAGAGGCTGTGCCCTATGCCCTGCATAATGCTGAACAATACTTGCCGGCATTCTAGTTCCCTCACCGCCAAGAGCGAAAGCAAAACCAACCTGTGAGGCGCTAAGAAGTCCTGACAAAGAAGCCTGCGAAGGATTATTGGGATCAACATTAATATCCAGCTCCTGTCTACAAGAGGTAATTACCAAAGGAGTTGCTGTCAAAGCTAAAAGAACAGCATATTTAGATATATTATTTCTAATTTTTTTCATTTTTCTTAGTTTTTAGAATTGAACTTTTAAATTAACACCAAAGCTTCTTGTCGTAGGGAATGCAAAACGAGAAACCCCTTGTGCATTTCCTGTCCCGAAAGAACTTGATTCTGGGTCTATGTGAGGCACCTTTGTCCATAAGAAAAGATTTCTACCAAATACACCTACATCTATACTTCTTATGAAATCCGCTCCTGCTGGTCGGAAACTGTACCCTAAGCTGATTTCACGAAGTTTCACCCAGTTATTTTTATGTACATATTCTTCTGTAGGAAGTGAATTATAATAATTTTGATTTATCGCAATAGCTGTTGTATTTGGTGTTCCTGCAGATGTTACCCCAGGGAAAACTATTGTTCCTCTTTCTCTTTCTAATGTCTTTGCAGATACACCATATACATCTAACAATTGCTCTGTTCCATTAAACAAATATCCTCCTTGTCTAATGTCCAGTTGCGCGGTAAGATACACTCCCTTATACTTAAAGGATGTTCCTACGCTTCCTGTCCAGTCTGGTTCCACATGCCCCAAAACTTGACCACTTTTGGTCAATGGTATTCCATCGCTTCCTACCAATATTTTTCCATTTGCATCTCTCATATAAGCACTACCAACGATAGAACCATATCTCTCGCCTTTTACAGCATAGATAGCAGGGTTTCCAGAGAAACCTCCCATATATATTCTATCTGTCTTAGGGTGAGTTTCTTCCACCAATGAACGGATTCTACTAAAATTAAAATTAACTTCCCAGCTGAAATTTTTTGATTTAATAGGAGTTACTTTCAGTCCCGCTTCTATCCCTTTAGAAGAAGTTTTCCCTGTATTCTCAATAGATTTAACGGCTCCAGACGCAGGAGAAACTCTAAGTCCGATGATTCCATCTGTATTCTTATTTTCAAAATATGTGAACTCCAAGCCAATTCTATTTTTCAAGAAACGAAGCTCTGTTCCTACCTCATATTCTGTTGTAAATTCTGGTTTCAAATCAGGATTATTCCAAGTATCTGCTACTGTGTAGCCTACAAAAGTTCCTAAATCATTATTAAATGGAAATGTAACCCCTGGAACAAATCCATCACGATACTTCGCTTTTTCATATGCCTGTATTACCAAATAAGGATCTGCATCCCTCGCCGTTCTGGAAATCCCTGCACGCACTTTACCATAACTTAACACATCTTTGTTAATCTTAAATGCATCCGAGAATACGAAGGAACCACTTACCCCAGGGTAGAAATAGTTTCTGTTATTTTTTGGCAGGGTAGATGCCATTTCATATCTTCCCACTAAGTTCAAGAACAAATAATTTTTGTAACTCAAAGAAACATCCCCAAAGAAGCCAAACAATGTTCTTTTACTTTCATAATTATATGCTGGGTCAGAAGCTGCAATATTATTAGTATTTACCAAACCCGGCGCTGCTAATTCAGTTCCTGTAATGACACTATTTCTGTAAGTCCTTTTGTTGTAATCCTGCCCCACTACAACTGTCAATGCCAGATTATCAGTAATATTGGTGTTGATATTTGCCATCAATGTTGAAGTAAGCTCATTTCTCTTCACATCATCATAAGACAAATATCCTTTAGGCTGTGTTCCTGAGTATATATCCCTGAATATCACTCTATTATCTACAAAATAATCATTTCCTAATCTATAGGTCAGTTTCAGCCACTTTGTTAAATCATATCCTAAGTTCAAACTCGCAATGAAACGGTCACTAGAAGTCTTAGCAAAGTTCTTATAAACAGACCAATATGGGTTGTCAAAGCTCCCTCCACGGAAATTGATTTGTTCACCTGTAGTAGGATTAACATAACCATAACCCTTCAAATCCCAGCTTACAGGAACATGGAATAAGGCAAAAATAGGGTTGTTCCCATCCTGCCCCGCAAATGGCACATTTCCTTTCGTAGTATTGTAAGAAACATTTACTCCTGCATTGAATTTCTCTGTAACTTGTGTATTTCCATTAAATCTAAAATTGGTTTTTTCATATTCTTGGTTAGGGACAATGGAAGTCTGCAAGGAATGTCCTGCTGACAAGAATATATTAGATTTATTAAATGAGTGCGATAAGGACACATTATTATTTCTTGTTACACCTGTCTGTAGAAACTGCTTTCTCGGGTCATAAACAGAGAGCGTAACATTTCTGCCCGCTGCATTGCTATATACAGTCTGCCCTTGTATTTTAGGCCCCCAAGATAAAGATGTCCCTTCTCTATATACTCCCCCGTTTCCCTGTGCATAGACCGTCTGATAATCAGGAAGAACCAAAGCATTATCTACCGCAACCTGCGTAGAAAGGGTAATTTGTGGCTTTCCTGCTCTTGCTTTTCCTGATTTTGTTGTGATGAGTATAACCCCATTAGAACCTCTGTTTCCATAAAGAACAGCTCCAGCAGCACCTTTTAAAGTTGTAATTGTCTCAATATCATCAATATTGATATCCGCTGCTCTGTTAGGAGAAGAAATCCCTGTAACAGTATTGGCATTCCCATCATTTGCATTAGTAATAGGCACACCATCAATCACATACAAAGGTTCATTAGAATTAGTAAGAGATTTTGCCCCTCCTCTGATGACTAATCTACTTCCAGAACCTGGCGCCCCACCAGAAGAGATTACCTGAAGCCCTGGCGATTTCCCAGCTAGTGAATTGACCAAGTTTTGATTCCCAACTTTTGATAAATCATCTCCGCCTACTTTCGTAGTCGCATATCCAAGAGATTTATTATCTCTCTTAATTCCCAAAGCAGTGATTACCACTTCGCCGATTTCCTTGACTTTAGCAGAGTCTTTCTGTTTTTCCTGCGCGTTCCCGACCACAAAGGAAGAAGAAAGAGCAACTGCCAAGACATTTGATGTTAGTTTCTTCATAATTAAAATGAGTTTTTATTTTCTTTGACAATTTTATAACATTTTTTTAATAAAAACAATAGATATTTAAAAAAAATATTAAATTTGTGCTAAATTTTATTAAAAACTCAAATTTCATTAAATTTTTATGAATTTAAAACATTTTTGGTCTAAAATTTGTATTGAGGCTGGTTGTGATGAAGTAGGAAGAGGCTGTCTAGCAGGCCCTGTAGTCGCTGCTGCTGTAATTATTGATAAAAAGTTTGACCACAAGCTCATCAATGACTCCAAGAAACTAACCGCTAAAGTTCGTTTAGAATTAGACCAATACATAAGGGAAAATGCTGTGGATTTTGCGATTGCAGAAGTTCCGCCGTCTTTCATTGATAAACATAACATCCTAAATGCGAGCATCCACGCGATGCACTTGGCATTAGACCAGCTAAAAACCCGCCCAGAGCTGATTTTAGTGGACGGCAATAGATTTCATCCGTATAATTTTATTCCGCATGAATGTATTGTAAAAGGCGACAACAGGGTTCTTTCCATCGCTGCGGCTTCTATTTTAGCTAAAAACTACCGAGACCAGCTCATGCTGAAGCTCCACGAAGAATTCCCTGAATACGCCTGGGATAAGAATGTAGGCTATCCCACCAAAGCCCATAGAGAAGCCATTAAGAAACATGGTGTAACACCTTATCACAGAATGAGTTTTAAACTCTTGAATGACAAATAAAAAAAAGGAAGCTTTCGCTTCCCTTTTCTTTTAATTTATTATTTGAAAATATAACTTACCCCAAAACTCGCAATTTGCTGAGACTTCTTTCTAAATGTGTTAGGGTCTCCTGTTTCAGGCTCTATAAGGTCTGGAAAAGCACTTGAAAGACCAAAATCATAACGAAGTACAAATTCAAGTTTTCTCTTCACACTAAATCCTAATCCGCCAGCTATAGCAAAATCAAAACCAGCTGCTTTACCTTTTAAATCTTTTATATAGCTAAGTTTAGGCGCAGCTCCGACTTTTTGGTTTATCAAAAACCCAAATCTGGGTCCTAAGATAGCAAAAAACTCATCCTCTGCAGATGAAAAATAACCTTTAACAAAAATAGGAACACTAATATAGTTATTAGCATAAACGGTAGAACCCGCTCCCTTTTCACCAGCGGCTAAATATTCTAACTGAGGCTGAATAAAGAATTGATTATTATAATCCAGTGGAATTTCAGCCAATGCACCAAAATAAAAAGCAAATCTCGCAGAAGATGGGTTGTGCGCGTTTCTAACTCTAGAAACATCTGGCCCTGCTATAATACCAAACTTTGTTTCCTCAAACTGCAAACGAACCTGTGAAGAAGCAAAATTAGCTAATATAAGAAGGCTTCCCAATAATAGTTTT
This sequence comes from uncultured Riemerella sp., assembly GCA_938037185.1. Taxonomy (GTDB): domain Bacteria; phylum Bacteroidota; class Bacteroidia; order Flavobacteriales; family Weeksellaceae; genus JABCPE02. Next base: position 12,217 of record CALHQK010000104.1, on the reverse strand, counting down.
TTCATAATGATTTATTTTAATTTAACAATTTTTCTAATTCAAAGTACAAAAGTAACATTTTTTTATTATCCTTGTATCAATCGAGAAATTTTTACTTGTTTTTTATAATATTCCTTGGCTTCCTCTGCAGGTGCTCCGAAATAAGTTTTACCTTTTTTCAAATCTTTTGAAACCCCTGAAGTTGCCAAAATAACCACTCCATCTTCTACTGTAATATCCGAGGAAACTCCTACCTGCCCCCAGATGGTAACATCATTACCTATATTACAGCATCCTGCAATCCCAACTTGTGACGCAATCAGACATCTCTTTCCAATGATAGTATCATGTCCTATCTGGATTTGGTTATCCATCTTTGTTCCTTCTCCTATAATTGTAGTGTCTGTAACACCTCTGTCTATGGTGCAGTTCGCTCCTATTTCCACATCATCTTCTAAAACCACATTTCCTACTGAAAGCATCTTGATATAGCCTGTTGGTAGTTTTCTGTAATAAAACGCATCTCCTCCAAGAACAGTCCCTGACTGGATGATGCAGCGATTTCCTATCTTGGTTCTATCGCCTATCACCACATTTGGCATGATGATACATTCTTCGCCTATTTCTACATCATTTCCTATGACTACAGAAGAATGAACCTGACTGTTTTTCCCTATTTTCACATTTTCTCCACAGGTTTTAAATGTCTGTATTGGAGTAAAATGAGCATTGATTTTATTAAAATCTCTAAAAGGGTCATCCGAAACCAAAAGAGCCTTTCCCTCTGGACAATCCACTTCTTTGTCAATGAGAATAACTGTCGCCTCAGAATTTAAAGCCTTTTCATAATATTTAGGATGATTTACAAAAACAATCTCTCCCGATTTTACTCTATGAATTTCATTCGTTCCAGAAATAGGAAAATCATCCGCACCAATGTATTTAGCACCAATAATTTCTGCTATTTGTTTTAATGTCTGGATTTCAGGAAATTTCATAGTAACTATATAAATTTATTTAACTCTCTCTAAATAAGAGCCGTCTTCTGTATTTACTTTAATCTTATCTCCTGGTTCTATGAATAGCGGAACCAAAACTCTAGCACCTGTTTCTACTATACAGTTTTTCAAGGCGTTAGTTGCCGTGTTTCCTTTCACACCTGGGTCTGCTTCTGTCACTTCCAAAAACACCGTTGCAGGAAGTTCAGCAGAAAGAGGCGTTTCATCTGATTCTTTCAAAATTACTGTAATTTCCTCCCCAGCCTTCATAAACTGAGCGTTTTCTATCATTTCTTTATTTAGATAGATTTGAGAAAAATCTTCATTGTTCATGAAATGATATCCATTTTCATCATCATAAAGATACTGGAATTTACGCGTAATTACTTTAACTTCATCGATTTTATGACCAGCAGAAAAAGTATTGTCTAACACTTTTCCATTCGTTACTGATTTCAATTTTGTTCTTACAAAAGCTGGACCTTTCCCTGGTTTTACATGAAGAAATTCTATTACCTTATAAATATCATGGTTAAACTCTATACAAAGTCCTTTTCTAATATCAGCTGTTGTTGCCATTTTTTATTCTAATTATTTTTAATCTTGATTATCTTCTTCCTCTTTTTTCATACTACCACCTCTGATGATTCCTCTCTGAGATGATTGTATAAATTGTACAATTTCATCTCTTTCTGGTGTAGACAGCACTTCTCTTTCTATATATGCCAATGCCTGAGACACATTCATTCCCATCTGGAAAATCACTCTATAAATGGACTGAATTTCCAAAATTTTCTCATTAGAAATTCCTCTTCTTCTAAGCCCAACCGAGTTGATTCCTGCATAAACAGGCGGTTCTCCTCCTACTTTAACATAAGGTGGAATATCTTTTCTAACCAAAGAACCTCCCGCTGTGATTACATGTTTTCCTATTCGGGAGAACTGATGCACCGCACTCAGCCCACCAATAATAGCATAATCGCCAATTTCCACATGCCCGCCTATCGCACATCCATTTACTATAATGGCATTATCACCGACAACGCAGTCATGAGCGATATGAGATGTAGCCATGATTAGACAATTATTCCCAATTTTAGTATATCCTAAAGCTTTGGTTCCTCTATTAACCGTTACACATTCTCTAATGGTCGTATTATCACCAATGATAACTTGTGAATCCTCCCCATCAAACTTCAAATCTTGTGGTATCGCAGCGATGACTGTTCCTGGAAAAATTCTGCAGTTTCTTCCAATTTTCGCTCCATCCATGATGGTAACATTAGAACCTATCCATGTTCCTTCTCCTATCTCCACATCCGCTGCTATGGTGGTAAATGGGTCTACGGTAACATTTTTTCCGATTTTCGCTCTTGGGTCTACTGCTGTAAGCTGATGAATCATTTAGTCTATTTTTGTTTTTGCTACTTGAGCCATTAGTTCTGCTTCCACCACTACATTGTCACCTACATAGCCATACCCCTGCATATGCACTATTCCTCTACGGATAGGAGCTAACAACTCTAATTTAAAGACAAGTGTATCCCCTGGGATTACTTTCTTTTTGAATTTAACATTATCTATTTTCACAAAATATGTAGAATAGTTCTCTGGATCTGGGACACTTGATAATACCAAAATCCCTCCAATCTGTGCCATCGCTTCTATCTGTAAAACTCCTGGCATCACAGGTTCTTTCGGGAAGTGCCCTACAAAGAATGGTTCGTTCATTGTGATATTTTTCAGCCCTACGATATGATTATCAGACAGTTCCAAAATCTTGTCTATCAACAAGAACGGCGGTCTGTGCGGCAATAATCTCATAATGCCATTGATATCATAAATAGGCTCTTTGCTCAAATCAAAATTTGGAACATTTTTCTTCTTTTGAGCTTTGTATAATTTATTTAGTTTTTTAGCAAACTCTGTATTTATGTAATGTCCTGGTTTATTAGCGATTACCTTTCCTTTTATTCTCACTCCTGCCAATGCCAAATCACCGATAACATCCAATAATTTATGACGAGCTGCTTCGTTTGGATAATTTAAAGTCAAGTTATTCAAAACTCCATTTGGCTGAATGGAAACATCATCTTTTCCAAAAGCTTTTTTAAGTTTTTCAGCTGTTTCAGGAGTTAATTCCTTATCTACATAAACAATCGCATTAGAAATATCTCCACCCTTAATTAGACCTGCATCCAAAAGCATTTCTAATTCATGTAAAAAACTAAATGTTCTAGCAGAAGAAATTTCATTTTTGAAATCAGAAATATTTTTCAGAACAGCATTCTGAGTTCCTAAAACATTAGTCCCAAAATCCACCATCGTAGTTACTTCATAAGTATCCGCTGGGATAATGGTAATTTCAGAACCTGTCTGTGGGTCAGTGAAATTAACAACCTCTGTAACAGCAAAATACTCTCTCGGCTGCTCCTGCTCCACTACTCCTGCTTTCTCTATAGCTTCTACAAAAAACTTAGATGAACCATCCATAATAGGAGGTTCTGCACTATTCATTTCCAAGATAGCATTATCCACATCCATTCCCACTAACGCCGCCAAAACATGCTCACATGTGTAGATTTTAACTCCTGATTTTTCTAATGTAGTTCCTCTATCAGTAGAAACCACATAGTTAGCATCCGCTTCTATTTGTGGATTTCCCTCTAAGTCTGTTCTTACGAACACATAGCCTGTGTTTTCCTTAGCAGGTTTAATGGTTAGGGTCACTTCTTTCCCTGTATGCAGACCTATTCCTGATAGGGAAACTTCTCCTTTTAAAGTTTTTTGTTTATCACTCATTAGTTTTATCTTTTGAGTTATTTTCTAATTGATTTATTCTTTTTACTATTTCTGTCAAGTTTCTGAAATGCACATAATTTCTTCGGTAGTCTCCTGCATCTATGGCTGGCGCTCCGTACAGTGCCTCACCATCTTTTACATTTTTATTCACACCACTTTGTGCTTGTATTTTCACTTGATTTCCTATGTTGATATGTCCTACAATTCCCACTTGACCACCGATCATATTCCAATTGCCAATGGTAGTAGAACCTGCAATTCCTGCCTGCGCAGCAATCACATTGTTTTTTCCAATTTTCACATTGTGTGCGATTTGGATAAGGTTGTCTATTTTAGTCCCTTCTCCTATTATGGTAGAACCTATGGTAGCCCTGTCAATACTACAGTTAGAACCTATTTCTACATTGTTTTCTATGATTACATTTCCCAGCTGTGGGATTTTATCATATCCGTTTGGTGTAGGCTGAAAACCAAATCCATCTCCACCTACCACAGTATTAGAGTGGACAACGCAATTTTCTCCAATGATACAGCCGTCATAGATTTTCGCACCGCTGTCTATTTTAGAGTTTTTACCGATTTTCACATTTTTACCAATGAAAACCTGAGGAGCAAGCTGAACACCATCACCAATCGTTACATTTTCCGAAATATAAGTAAACGCTCCCACATAAACATCCTCACCTAAAACAGCCGTTTTATGAATAAAACTCTGCCCTTCTATTCCTTTTTTCTTTTCAGTCATCTGCTGATAAAGATTCATCAAAACTTGGAACGCAAGATATGCATCTTCCACTTCTATGATGACTGGCTTATAATTTTCTTCTTTCAAAAGATTTTTTGAAACAATAAGCACAGAACACTCCGTAGAGTGTAGAAAATGTGCAAATTTTTCATTCGCAATAAAAGACAAATGTCCATGCTTTCCCTCTTCTATAGGGGAAAACCCATGAACTTTTACTCCTTGGTCTCCAATTACTTTTCCTTTGATAAGACCAGCTATTTCAGCAGCTGTAAACTCCATAATCGTGCAAAGATAAGAAAAATCCTATTTACTAAATAAATTTTGTTTCAAATCTACGAAAAATCAATTTATTTCATATAAAATTTTTCTATTTTTTTTATAAAATTTCTCTTGGGAAAGACAGCACATATCTCGCGCTTCTTTCGTTGAGCTTGGAAGATAATATCTGGCTTTCCGCTTGGTCTAAAGCAACTCTGTTTCCGTTTCTCTGAATCAGAAAAATAGGCTGGTGCATCTTGTCATAAGGCAGGAGATGCCGTGCGATGTGGTCTATGATAAATTCCCCTTCGGTTATTCCGAAGAAGCGGTTGGTTTTCTGTATTTTATCTTGAATTATTTTCTCCGAAAACGGCTCAGGAGAAGATTCTATTTTAGGAAATCTTCTTTTGATTACGGTTTTGCAGAGGTAAGAGAGGACAAAGTCCGCGCTGTGTTCCCAAAGTTTAATTGCCTGAATAACATCTGTATCATCCAGTTCTGTAAATCTTCTGATGTCCTCTTTATCCGCTTCGTGGAAATCGGTTTTGTATAAAAAATACTTTAAATTCTCTGGCGCCTGTATGTCCCAGCCTTCATTTACAAGATATTTCGCGCGACCCATGATTTTTACCAAAAGATTTTCTGCGATTACAGCCGCCTTGTGGAAATACACCTGCCAGTACATGAACATCCGCGCGGTGAGATACTGCTCTATGGAATAAATTCCTTTTTCATCTACGGCGAGTTCATCTTCGCAGACATTTATCATAGAGAGTATCCTCTGTGTGTTGATATTCCCTTCGGCGGCACCGGTGTAGAAGCTGTCTCGTTTTAAGTAATCTAATCTATCCACATCCAGCTGCGAAGAAATCAATTGATTAAAAAATTTACGATGATACCTCCCCTGAAACATTTCTATCGCCATAGAAAGTTCTCCGCTATATTCTTCATTCAGTTCTTTTAGTAATAACAATGACAATTTCTCATGATGCCAGCTGTCCATCAGCATATTTTCCAGAGCATGCGAAAAAGGCCCATGCCCTATATCGTGAAGCAAAATGGCAAGCATGGCAGATTTTTCTTCCTCTCTGCTTATGGCAATTCCTTTCAGCTTCAAAGTTTCTAATGCCGTGTACATGAGGTGCATCGCGCCTATGGCATGGTGAAACCGCGTATGGGTAGCACCAGGGAAAATGGAACTGAGCAGCCCAGTCTGCGAAATCCGGCGGAGGCGCTGGAAGTAAGGGTGTTCTATGATGTCAAACAAAATTTCGTGGGGGATTTTTATAAATCCGTGTACGGGGTCGTTTATGATTTTCAATTTATTGCGCATGGGATGAAAAATAAGGGCAAAGATACTCATTTATCAGGAAAAGCATTGCATATCAATTGGTTTTATTTCAGCATGGGCGGATTTCTTTCATTTTGACAGAAAGGTAAAACAGCTTTGCGGCGACCTTCCGTCATTTTACAGAAAGGCAAAACAACTTTGCGGCGACCTTCTGTCATTTTACAGAAAGCTCAAACAACTTGCGGGAAGCTTCTGTCATTTTACAGAAAGGTAAAACAACTCTACGGGAAGCTTCTGTAAGTTTACAGAAAGCCCAAACAACTTGCGGGAAGCTTCTGTAAATTTACAGAAAGGCAAAACAACTCTGCGGGAAGCTTCTGTAAGTTTTTTTAAGAAAAAGAAAAAGGCGGAACAAAGGAACATTAACTAATATTTAACGCTTTGCCCGTTTTATTTAATAATTTTTAACCTACATTTATTCTATCTTTGGCACAGAATAAAACCGCAGATGGGTTTTGTTTAAAATTAATCAATTATTATAATATGTCAAAAATACTTTGGATAGATGACGAGATAGAACTCCTGAAACCACACATCGTGTTTCTGGAAAACAAGGGGTATGAGATTACTGCCGTAAATAATGTAAATGAAGCACTCGGGCTGATAGAAAAAGAACCTTTCCATTTAGTCCTTCTGGATGAAAACATGCCGGGCATCTCTGGTCTGGAAGCCATCCCGATGATAAAAGACCTGAATACGAATATAAAAATAGTAATGGTGACCAAAAATGAAGAAGAACACATCATGGAACAGGCCATCGGTTCGCAGATAGATGACTATATCCTGAAACCCGTAAACCCAAGCCAGATACTACTCTCCTTGAAAAAAAATCTGCACCAAGACACACTGGTGGAGCAAAAAACCATTACCGAATATCAGCAGGAATTCCGAAACCTAAGCATGGAACTTTCTACCCTGAGGACTTACCAAGACTGGGCAGAATATTATAAAAAAATACTAAACTGGGAGATAAAATTTGATAAAGTTTTTGATAACGACTTTGCCGACCTGCTCCAAAACCAAAAAGAGGAAGCCAACATACAGTTTGCCAAGTTTATAGAAAACAACTATGAAGACTGGCTAAATTCAAATGACAAGCCTCTGATGAACCACACCCTCTTCAAAGAGAAAATAAAACCCGAAGTAGAAAAAGGCAAAACACTTCTATTAGTAATAGACAACCTGAGATATGACCAATGGAAAGTAATAGAGCCGCTATTCACTAAGTTTTATAATAAAGTTTCGGAGGATTATTTATACAGCATCTTGCCTACGGCTACACAATACGCAAGAAATGCTTTCTTCGCGGGGCTTCTCCCATCAGAAATAGAAAAGAAATATCCCGACAAATGGTTTAATGACAATGAGGAAGGAAACAAAAACGAATTTGAACACGATTTCCTAAGAGACCAGATGAAGCGCCTCGGCTTGCAGGCAAAAACATCCAAATACATAAAAATCCTCAATTCGGATTTTGAACAAAAAACATTGGACGACTTTGGGCAGTACAAAAACCACGACCTGCTGGTAATTGTCTATAATTTCATAGACATCCTCTCCCATGCAAAGACAGATAATGTAATCGTAGATCAGCTGATAAGAGATGACAAGACTTTCAGGTCACTTACGCTCAACTGGTTTGAAAATTCATCTTTAATAAAGATTATAAGAATCGCCGCGGAGAACAACTACCGCTTAGTAATCACTACCGACCACGGAATGATTTATGTAAAAAAACCCAGCAGAGTGGTGGGCGACAGAGAGACCTCTACCAATATACGCTACAAAACAGGACGCAGCCTTACCTACGAAGACCGCGATGTATGGGCGATTGCCAACCCAGAGAAACTCTTCCTGCCCAAAGGAAATGTAAGCAGCAAATATATTTTTGCAAAGAATAATTTCTTTTTTGCTTACCCTAAAAATTACAACCATTTTGTAAATTATTACAAAGATACCTATCAGCACGGCGGAATTTCCCTAGAAGAGATTATTATTCCGTTCAGTGTGCTGGAACCAAGAAAATAGTTTTTTTCATCATAATTTTTATTTAATTGTTAAAAAGAGAAACTCAGTACCAAAGATTGATACTGAGTTTCTTTTATTTCGTAAAGAGCAGTTCGCGGTATTTGGTCATTGGCCAAAGCTCGTCATCCACCATCATTTCTAATGCGTCTGATGCTTCTCGTATTTTTGAGAAAAGCGGCTTCACTTCCTGACAAAATGCTTCTGCTTGTTTTTGATTATCCTTTATAGATTGGGCTTTTTTCTTAGCTTCCAAAAGTTCATCCACGCCTATTTTTATTTGGTGGACATTGTGAGAAATCCTCTCTATCAGATTCATCTGCTCTTTTGCCAAAGGTCTAAAGTCCTTTTCGCCATAGATTTCTTTCAGCCCTTTTACATTGTCTATCAGCCTATTCTGATATTTCAATGCTGATGGAATGATGTGGTTTCTCGCGACATCTGCCAGCACTTTCGCCTCTATTCCTACGATATTGCTGTATTTTTCTAATTTGATTTCGTTTCTCGCCTCTATTTCACGCTGAGTGTAGATTCCCATTTCTTCATACATGCTGATGAATTTCGGGTCTAATTCTCTTTTCAAAGCCTCTGGCGTAGTTTTTAGGTTGCTAAGCCCTCGCTTTTTGGCTTCTTTTACCCAGTCTTCGGAATAGCCGTCCCCTTCGAACATTATATTTTTAGACTGCTTGATGTATTCTCTCAGCACATTAAATATAGCCTCATCTTTTTTCAGTCCTTTTTCTTCTATCAAAGCATCTACTTCCTTTTTAAAGACACGAAGCTGTTTTGCCATGATGGAATTCATGATAGTCATCGCCTCTGCGCAGTTCGCCGAAGAACCCACCGCTCGTATCTCAAATTTATTCCCCGTGAAAGCAAATGGCGAAGTTCGGTTTCTATCCGTATTGTCCAGCAGAATTTCAGGAATTTTGCCGACTACATTTAGTTTTAAATCATATTTTTCATCAGGGCTAAGTTTCCCCTCACTCACTTTTTCCAACTCCTCCAAAACTCCATAAAGCTGAGAACCGATAAACACAGAAATAATCGCCGGCGGCGCCTCATTCGCTCCGAGACGATAGTCATTCCCCGCAGTGGCAATCCCTGCACGAAGAAGGTCTGCATATTCATTCACTGCCTTAATCACATTTACAAAAAATGTCAAAAACTGAAGATTTTTTTTGGGGTTTTTCCCTGGGCTCAGAAGGTTTTCGCCTGTATTGGTAGAGAGCGACCAGTTGTTATGTTTTCCACTTCCATTGACTCCTGCAAATGGTTTTTCATGGAAAAGTATATGAAAATGATGCTTGTGCGCTATTCTCGCCATCAAATCCATCAACAGGGAATTATGGTCAACTGCCACATTCGCTTCCTCAAACATTGGCGCAAGTTCGTATTGATTGGGTGCATTTTCATTATGTCTTGTAGATACAGGGATGCCCAATTTCACGCATTCTATCTCTAATTCCTTCATAAAATTCATCACACGGGTAGGGATAGAACCAAAATAATGATCTTCCAGCTGCTGTCCCTTCGCTGGCGAGTGTCCCAAAAGGGTTTTCCCTGTCATCAAAAGGTCTGGTCTGGTCTTAAAAAGCGCCGAATCTACAAGGAAATATTCTTGCTCCCAGCCAAGTGTAGCCGTAACTTTGGTTACATTTTTATCAAAATACTGACAAACCTCTGTAGCCGCCTCATCCACAGCGTGTAACGCTCTCAAAAGTGGAGCTTTGTAATCCAATGTTTCGCCTGTATAGGAAATAAAAATAGAAGGAATACAAAGGGTAGTTCCCATAATAAACGCTGGAGAAGTAGGATCCCAAGCGGTATAGCCTCTCGCCTCAAAGGTGTTTCTAATTCCTCCATTAGGAAAAGAAGAAGCGTCTGGCTCCTGCTGAATAAGGTTCGCTCCGTTAAAGCGCTCCATAGCCTTGCCCTCACCTATCGGCGTGAAAAAAGTATCATGTTTTTCAGCAGTAGTTCCTGTCAATGGCTGAAACCAATGCGTGTAGTGAGTAACGCCTTTGGTCATCGCCCAGTTTTTCATGCCGAGAGCCACTTGGTCTGCTACTGACCTTTGGATTTTAGTTCCATTCTTCATGGCATCTATCACGGCTGTGAAGGCTTCTTTGGTCAAAAATTCACGCATTTTCTCTTCGGAAAATACATTTTCACAAAATAATTCTGATAATTTGGGCGGTGTTTCTACAAAATTATCTTTTCTATAATTGATAAAAGGGAGTCTCTCCAGCGCACTGAATCTTAATTTAGACATAGACCATATTTTTATAGGGGCAAAATTACAAAAAACATTAAAAAAAATTACAACACCCTAGCAGAAATATATTTATGTTTTTGAATTTGTTTTTTTATCAATTATAATGATATAATTGGAATATTATTAACTGGTGTTTCCCATCGGCTTCAAAGAAAACGCTCATAAGCTCCACACAAACCTTCCGTAAGCCCTCAAACTTTCCTCCATCAGTCTTCAAGAAAACTTCCATCAGCCACGAAGAAAATTTCCGTAAGCCTTGCGTAAATTTTTCGTAAGCCTTGAGAAAAATCTCAGTAACTATGGAAATACACTTGAGATATTAGCATTCTATTTTGCAAAATATAATATTAGCGAATTCTACTATTACATACTCATCAAATATATTATGTTCTAATTTAATGTATCGATATGCTCCGCTATTTTTTATGTCATCATCGTTAATATCCATAAAACTATTAAAATAATAATTTTCAACTTCAATAGAGGTGCCTGAAATAATGTCTTTTATTTCTATATTTTGGTTTGATTTTTTACATATAATTTTAGTATTTGCTCTTTTATCGGGAAAACTAACCCTGCTGCTTTGTGGATTACAATCTGCTCCCTGCCCATATTCTGATAAATACTCTTTCCCGCTGGTACAAACAATAGATTCTACTAAAAGCTCCCAGTTTGTTTGGTAAAAGTCATTCTGAATTTCTTCAAACTTTTCATTATTTTCTATATTTTTTAATATTTCATAACTATTTATTAAAAACTTATGAAAGTTGATAACAGCTGTATTTACATCCATATTATTTTAAATTTGCCTTATTTCTTTTGTTATTAGAGCCATTCTTGTATTTTTCCTTACCCTGATTATAGCTTTTTAAAGACATTTCATTGCTTTAATAGATGATTATTGATTGTATTTTATTATTTGATAGGCATAGACCGTTTCCATTCCATTTCCTATCGTATCTCCTTTTTCATCAACAAATTATTCTACTAAAATACTTTATCTTCCTCTAAAATAGATAATATGACACCTTTTGTACCTTTCCTTATAATTGGCGATATATCCACTACTGATACGATAACATCATTTTCTCTAAACTTCATTATTGTTATTTTATTAAATTTTACATTATTTCTTCAATAAAATTCAAGTAATCCTCTCTCCTCCTTTCCTATCAAACAAAAACTTCTTTCCTATAACAAGCGTTCAATTCAAAATCAATAAAAAACGCAAAAACCTCTTTTTCTATCGTTTGATAAAAAAAGAGGTTCAAAAATAAAAACTGGCGGCGACCTACTCTCCCGCTCTCGCAGTACCATCGGCGCTAGAGGGCTTAACTTCTGTGTTCGGAATGGGAACAGGTGAGCCCCTCTGCTAAAACCACCCTAAATAACTTTATATTTAGCGACAAAAACTTTCACAAAGACAAAACCTTCTCCGCACTCTCAAGTACCTCTATAGGCCATAAATCTACGGGTAATTAGTATTACTCGGCTATGATGTTACCACCTTTACACCTGTAACCTATCAACGTGGTCATCTCCCACGACCCTCAAAAGAAATCTCATCTTGTGGTGGGTTTCGTACTTATATGCTTTCAGCACTTATCCCTTCCTAACATAGCTACTGAGCTGTACCCTTAGGCAGAATAACTCATACACCAGCGGTTAGTCCAACTCGGTCCTCTCGTACTAGAGTCAGCTCCACGCAAATTTCTAACGCCCACAGTAGATAGAGACCGAACTGTCTCACGACGTTCTGAACCCAGCTCGCGTGCCACTTT
>CALHQK010000103.1 GCA_938037185.1 uncultured Riemerella sp. | reverse complement strand
AGTGCAGGGGTTCATCCTGCCGCAGCTTACACAAGCAGAGAGAAATGGTATGGACCAGTCCCAGTTTGTACAAGGTCTGCAGATCTATAACACAGACAAGAAGTGTGTAGATATCTGGACAGGTACCCACTGGCAGTGTATAGATGGAACCAAGCAGGACAACCAAGGGGACACCCCATCTACACCGAGTGCAGTATATGCCATTACCCAGCTGGGCTTTGGCGGAGTGTATAAGGCAGATGAAGCCCTTACAAGTGACAACACCGTAACCTTTAAAATTAAAAACACCGGTGCTGTGACCTCTCCTACAATGAACTTGTCTAGCGCAGTTACCATAACCAACGAGCCGGGAGGGAGTGTCTCTGTAGTAGGCGGACAGCACTCTAGTGTAACCATAGCCCCAGGCAGGGAGGTTACCCTTACTTATAGATTAACGGGAACTCCAAAAGCAGGAAACCTAAAAGCAAAACTTACCTACAATACGGTATATGATGAGGCTATTACTCCTGTAGTTATAGAAGTAGACCCTTTGGTACCGCAGTATGTAACTTTGATGGATGGCGAACGTTCTTTTGTATCTGTGTATGATGAAGACTACTGGCCGTACAACGGACCTACTACAGCTACTGCACAGACTACCGACCAGTATGTAGATGGTAACTTAGATGAGCCAACAATAGACATACAAGGGAAAATAACCACTACAGGAACAGAGGTCTATATCCCTGTAACCATAGACCCTGCAGTGGGGCATCATCCTATAAATGTAAGCGCGTTCCCTGGGTCTGAAATAGCAGTGTCTGCTAACTATACAGAGGACGGCAACAGCCGAAACATAAAACTCTCTTGGGAGGCACAGACTATAAATGTGAACAGCACCTACATAAAAGCAAAAATCTCTGCTGTAGGACAGGATTTATTGCTGAAGAAGCTGGACTTTAACAGCGGTATGGGACAGGACTATAAAGGGATAGAAATAGCAACCTTTAGATACGCTACTACACAGGGCGGTACCCAGAGAGCAAGTTTTGTAGTAAGGCTGATGCCGGGTATCCCAGATAGAAGATTTGCGATAAAAACTAAAGATAGTGGCGGGAATGATGTCTATGACCACCAGTTTATCTATGTGCCAGTGAAAGACCCTGTGAGTGGTAGTTATCGTGGGAATATATGGTTGAATAACAACTTAGGAGCGGAATATACCCGTGTAGGTTCTTCTGTGTTTGACCCAGGACAGCAGGCAAAAGCGCATAATGACCATAATGCCTTTGGTTCTCTGTTCCAGTGGGGGCGTCCTGCCGATGGGCATGAGCTGGTTACCTATACCTCTGCTACTACATGGCAGTTTAAGTATGGATTTACCACACAACCTACTACTACCTACCCGCCGCAGCCTACGGAAAACAGAACTGTAATCCCTGTAATAACTACTGAAAGCAATGGCGTAGATACCACCCCAATGTGGTTTACAGGAACAAGTGCTCCAACTGGTTTCCCTGTAACGATAGGAGATGATGATAATGCAGTATGTCCGAAAGGCTTTAAAGTACCGGATGGATATTATTTGAATTATATTATTAAAAACATTAAATCTTTTGATAGAATTAAAGAATTCTTTGTGCGTCTGCCATCTAATAGGTTTAACAATACCGATAATACTGATTTATATCCTAATGGAAATGGGTATTATAGTTATGCTCCAAAACTATGGTCATATAATAGTAATAATTCAAGAAATCAATATATTTCAGGAGGAAAGGTTACGGAGAAATTTGTAATGGTGGGGGCGACTACGGATTATTTATGGGATTCTGCTGTACAGAAATGGAGATATGATAAGTATAGTAGTAATGATATTGAGAATACAAGTTATGGTTATATTAATTACTTAGGAGATATGTTTAGTAATAGTAACTATGGTTCTAGTACAAGTAGGCTTAAATTTTTTAGAAAGCTTCTAAATTCTGGGACAGCAACATCAGGTGTTTTATGGAGTTATTATGGTGTTCCGCATACTATATCCTCCAGTTTAGCAATCCGTTGTATGAAACAATAAAAAGGTTCATAGTAATATAAATTAAATTAGAAAAGGTTTTAGCCCGCAGGGGCTAAGGCCTTTTGGCTTTTTGGGTGGTGCGGTTCAGCTGTACCGAACAGTGCTGTTCGGTTGTGTCTAATAGTGCCGTTTGGTCATGTCTAATAGTGCTGTTCGGTTGTGTCCAATAGTGCTGTTCGGTTGTATTGAATAGCATTATTCGGTTGCTCTTAAAAGGATAGGAGGTTTATTGCTTAGGTTTGAAGCAAGAAAAATAGTATAAAAAAACTATATTTCCTCTGTTTAAGGACATTTGCGATAGGTTCAGAACCGGCTCAACCCACCTCTGAGGTGGTTAGAACTGCCTTTTGAGGTGGTTAGAGGTGCCTTTTAGGTGGGTTGAGGTGCCTTTTGAGGTGGTTAGGGCTACCTTTTGAGGTGGGTTGAGTTCCCTTTGAGGTGGTTAGAGGTACCTTTTAGGTAGGTTGAGGTACCTTTTTAGGTGGGTTGAGGTGCCTCTGAGGTGGTTAGAGCTGTCTCTGAGGTAGGGTTTTGTCATAAACACGAATAAAAAAACAGGAAACCAAGCGGTTTCCTGTTTTGTGTAAGGTTTTCTTTGTGGGTTATTTTATGGAAATGCTGTAGGGCATCATCATTTGTACGCTGTTTTTCAGTTTTGGGTTGGTCAGCAGTTGGTAGAACTGGTAGCTGTCGCTGTCCATTTCTTTTTTGATGTACCGCGCCGCAATGTTTTCTTCCTCTATACTGCTGAAAAGCATGTGCAGTTTGTCTATTTTAGCAGGATAGCTTTCGGTCTGGTAGTCGGTGAGTTTGGCTCTGCTGGCAGCGTATTTTATGGCATCGTCCAGGGTGCCTATTTCATCTACCAAGCCTATTTCTTTGGCCTTTTTGCCAGACCATACACGCCCTTCGCCTATGGCATTGATTTCTTCTGCGGATTTCTTTCTGTTCTCGGAAACGAAATAGACAAAGCGCTTGTAGGTCTGCTCTACGCTCTTCTGCATAATGTCTATAGTCCCTGCCGATACGCCCGCCATGGGAGATATCATGCTGGAATTGGCATTGGTGGTTACGATTTCCGTGTGGATGCCGTTTTTATTTGCCAAAGGTTTGAAGTCAGGGAAAACGCTGAATACACCGATAGACCCTGTGATGGTGTTGTTTTGGGCAAAAATCTTCTCACCTGCCATAGCGATGTAGTATCCGCCGGAGGCAGCATAGTCGCCAAAGGAGATAATCAGCGGTTTTTTCTGGCGGAGCTGCTGGAGCTCGAAGAGGATTTCATCCGAAGCGTTGGCGCTTCCGCCAGGGGAGTTGATGCGGAGGACTACGGCTTTGATGTTGTCATCCTCGGTCAGCTCTTTAATGTAGCTGATGTATCTTTCGGAATGGATGTCGTTCAGGCTGTTGCCGTTGTAGATAGTCCCCGATGCATAGAGCACGGCTATTTTGTCGTTGCTTGGCTCTACATTGTGCTGTGCGTGGATGTACTGCGCGATAGACACTTTGTTGAAATCCTCTGAAGCTGGGACATTCAGCTTTTCTTTGATGATGTTTTCGTATTCGGATTTTTGGACAAGGCGGTCTACCAGTTTATGTTTAAGGCTGAGTTCCGGAATCACAGAGTAGAGGCTGTCTACAATGGTTTTAAACTCCTCTGCGCCGAGCTTTCTGGACTGCATCATCTTCGCCGAAATATCGCTCCACACATCATTGATAAGGGTAGAAATCTGTTCTTTGTTCTCAGCAGAGAGGTCGTTTCTTAGGAAAGGCTCTACAGCAGCCTTGAATTTCCCATGGCGGATGACATTGATGTTTATCCCGTATTTCTCCGCAAAATCTTTTAGGAAAACCACCTCAGAGGCGATGCCTTTCAGTTCAATGTTTCCTGCCGGATTCAGGAAATATTGGTCTGCCACCGAACCAAGATAGTAAGCTCCTTGGGAAACGATGTTTCCGTAGGCATAGACGAATTTACCGCTTTTCTTGAAGTCTTCTATGCTTTTTCTGATGTCGTCTATCTGCGTATTTCCCGCCTCTATATCATCAGTCTCGATGCTGATGCCCTTTATTCTGTCATCATTCTGTGCGGCTTTTATGGCTTGGACTATGTCGTGGTATCTCAGTTCTTCATTGTTTTTAAGGCTGAAAATGGAGATTTCGGACTCGGTATCATAATCGATGATTTTATGCTTAAAACTGATGGTAAGCACAGAGTTTTCTTTGATTTTAGTATCTTTGCCCGTGTTGGCAGCACTTGCCACAATGATAAAAATAAAGAACCCGAAAAAGATAAAAATGATAATGAAATAAGCGACGATATTCGCCAATACTGCTTTTAAAAAGTTTTTCATAGATAAAAGATTTAATAATTTGATATAATGTACACACACGAAGCCATCCTGCTGCTGGGGAGCAACATAGGAAATACGGAAGAAAATTTACTAACAGCCATAGTTCAGCTCGAAAAACGAGGAGGCAAGATAATAAAAAAAAGCAAAATACAAAAGACCCTGCCCGTAGAGTTTGACAGCAGCAGTGTTTTTCATAATATGGCGCTGGTTTATGAGACTTCTCTATCTCCTGTAAGGCTGCTGGACAGCATCAAAGAAATAGAAAAGGGAATGGGCAGGGAGGAAGATTCGGCGGCTTTGGGCGGCTATCAGGACAGGATTATAGATATAGATATCGTCTCGTATGATGGAATTACTTTTTATTCCAAAAGGCTGGAGCTTCCGCATTATAAACACCTCCATTGCAGGGAGTTTTCAAAGGAGCTTTTGGATGATTTACAGCAGTGAAAAAACAGAGGGGATAATATTTTATAAAAGAAGTTGTTTTTATACACTCTCTTTTATATTTTTATAGCTTTAAAAATCATTATGCAGTCAGAAGCAGAAATCAAGGGAGTATTGCTCAAGACATTACAGAATTTCTGGGGGTATAGTTCGTTTAGGGCGCCTCAGGAAGAGATTATTCTGTCTGTCATCAGAGGGAAAGATACATTGGCGCTTCTTCCTACGGGAGGCGGTAAGTCCCTGTGCTACCAGCTTCCTGCCTTAGTTTTGGAGGGCGTTTGTCTGGTGGTTTCTCCTCTTTTGGCTTTGATAAAAGACCAGGTAACTCAGCTGAAATCCATCGGAGTGGAAGCAGAATACCTCAGCTCCGAATTAGATGAAAACGAGCAGGAGGAAATCTATGCCAGAGCCGCAGAAGGCATTACAAAACTGCTGTATGTCTCTCCGGAAAGGCTCTCTAATTCCTTGTTTCTGCAAAAGATTACGAATATTCACATTTCTTTTATAGCGGTAGATGAGGCGCACTGTATCTCCGAATGGGGACAGGATTTCCGGCCGAGCTACCAGCGTATAGGCGAATTTAGAAAATTGTTCGGTGATGTGCCGTGTTTAGCCCTTACTGCTACCGCAACTCCGAAAGTAATTGCTGATATAGAAACAAAACTGACACTGAAATCTCCGCAGATTTTTCAGAAAAGTTATAAAAGAGATAATCTGAGGATATTTCATGAGGAAATTTCGGATAAATACCAAAGGATTTTGGATTTTATGAAAAATAATTCGGCTTCGGGGATTATTTATGTAAGAACGCGGAAAGAAGCGGAAGAACTTACCTCTTTTCTGAAACAGAAAGGAATAGAAAATGTAGATTTTTATCACGCTGGGCTTTCCCTGAAAGACAAAAGCCAAAACCAGAAAAAATGGCAGCAGAGCAGCAGCCACACGCTGGTTTCCACTAATGCTTTCGGGATGGGGATAGACAAGGAAAATGTCCGTTTTGTTATTCATCTTTCGCCATCTGTTTCGCTGGAAAATTATTATCAAGAAATCGGGCGGGCAGGAAGAGACGGACACGAAAGCTATGCTCTTCTGCTTTGGAATGAGCAGGAATTCAGTGATATAGATGATGTTTTCCGAAACCAAATACCAAACAAAACCGAATTTCTATCCATTCTCTCTTTTCTTTATTCAATTTTTCAGATTGCGGAAGGAGAGGCTTCGGAGAAGATATTTAAACTAAACATTCAGAAAATAAGAGACTTTACAAAAACATCCTTTGCCAAGATAAAGAATGTGCTGAATTTCATGCATAATCAGGAACTTGTATTTTGGAATAATTACAAAGATTTATCTACTCTGGAACTGAAAATTTCTGCAGAAGATTTGGAGCTTTTACCTCCAAAAGAGGCTTATTTTGTAGAGTTTTTATTGAGAAATATATCTGGAATCGCTACGCATAAAGTTTCTTTCAGCGAGGAAATGCTCAGCCGAAAACTGGGCATAAGCGTGCAGGAAATCCAAGACAGAATACAATATCTGGAACAAAAAGAACTGGTAGAATATGTGGATGGCAGTGCAGACAGCATAAAATTCCTCAAACATAGAAACACCCGAGAGTTTCAGGGAAAATACTGGAACGAATTTCAGCAAATCCAGCGCAATAAACTCCAAAAATGGGAAGAAATGAAGTATTTCATCCGTGAGACAGATTACTGCAAGATGAAGATGATTTTAACCTATTTCGGAGAAAAAAATGCACAAAACTGCCATAAATGCTATGTCTGTCAGCCGTTGAATGCCACGCAGAATTTATCCGCCCAAATCCTGAATGTATTAAATGAAAAACCCATGACTTTCGATGAGGTGCGGGTGAAACTAAATCTCTCCGGAAAGGAAGAGATTTTCGAGACTTTGGTTTCACTTCTGAACGAGCATAAAATAAAAATGTTGGATTACAAAACATACACTACTAATGAACAATAGACTACGAATCGTTTTTTTTGGTACGCCGGAGTTTGCAAAGGCATCTCTGGAAGCCGTATATCACTCTCGGCATGAAGTAGCTGCCGTAGTAACCGTGGCAGATAAAGCCAGCGGGCGAGGACAGAAAATAACCCAGTCGCCGGTAAAAATCTTTGCGGAAGAACATCACCTGCCGGTTTTTCAGCCGGAGAAACTGCGCGATGAGGCATTTTTACAAGAAATTCAAAACATCGGTGCGGATATTTTCGTTGTCGTTGCCTTTCGGATGATGCCGAAGGTTTTGTTTTCAATGCCGAAACTCGGAACTTTTAACCTTCACGCCTCGCTTCTTCCCGATTACAGAGGTGCGGCACCCATCAACTATGCAGTGATAAACGGCGAAACCCAAACAGGCGTAACCACTTTCTTCATCAATGAAAAAATAGACGAAGGCAATATACTTCTCCAAAGAAATGCAGAAATCCAGCCCGAAGATAATGCCGGCACACTGCATGACAGGCTCATGAGCATAGGGGCAAAGTTAGTCGTAGAAACTTTGGATAAAATAGCCGATGGACAAATAAAAGAAACTCCGCAGCCTTTCGTAAAAGAGCCAAAGACAGCATACAAAATCTTCAAGGAAGATACGCGGATTGACTGGAATAGAAATGCGAAGGAAATTCATGACTTTATCAGAGGGATGTCTCCCTATCCTGCGGCATTTACTTCCCTTAGAATAAACGGCGAAGAAAAGGTTTTGAAAATCTTCAAAGGAACATACCAGACCGAAGAAACGCCGGAGAAAACTGCCGGAGAAATAGAAATTTCTAAAAACTCTTTCCGAATTTTCTGTAAAAACGGAGTCTATCTTCCCGAAGAACTCCAGCTGGAAGGCAAAAAACGAATGAATCTGAAAGACTTTCTCAACGGGTTTCATTCCTTTGAGGGGGTGGGAATAGAAAACAGCAGAGCTTAGATAGAGTTCTGCTGTTTTTAGTTTAATCCCGAGTGTCTTTTATTTAAAAATCATCATTTTGTAAAGACTTCAGTCTGCGTTTTTTTAGTCTTCGTATTGTTCCAAAAAATACGCAAAAGAAAATCCTTCCGTTTCGTCTTCGGCGTCTTCCAGCGTGGTGAGAAGGTCTTCGAAATGCTCCAGCTGCTCTACATTCATATTCACAAATTCTATGCGCAGCGGCATTTCCAAATCACCCGTGATGGTGTCATACAGCGCATCCAGGTTATTCCCAAAATGCTCCGGAAGGCTCAGTTTCTCCCTGAGCTGGGCAAAGAAATCTTCCTCGTCACCGATTTCCGAAAAGTCTATGTATATTGTCTTCATATCGTTTTTTTATTATCTTTTCTCAAAAGTTTTATAATGGTCTTTGGTAAGCCATACCTCGCCGTTTTTGGTAAAGACTACGCGGTCGGCATTTCTTCGTCCGCATTTGTAGTTTACATCTGCTTCGTAGTATTTATTGCCCTCGGGCAGTTTTCTTTCCCTGTTCCCGAAATGGTCTCCGCCGATGGCCTTTCCGGGAAGAACCTCGCAGAGATTTCCTTTCGCTGGCACCCAGCCTTTTTGTTTCGCTTCAGATTTTGTGAGATAGTAGCCGGGGAGCTTGTGGTGCTTTTTTATGTAGCTTATCACCACGCTTTCTTCGGTTAGTTCCTCTATGACATCTATTTCTTCTACCTCTTCCGAGATGGTTTCCTCCTGCAGTGGTGCTGCCTGAGACATTATTTGGTTCCTTTTCTTCTGGTAGTAGAGGGAGTCTTTTTTCTTTACGAAGGGTGGCAGCTGCGTTTCGGCATTTTCTATCTCTTGGTAAGTTTTCATATCAGAGAGGAAGCTGCGCAGCCCGAAAGCGAGGATAATTCCGAAAAATATCGTTAGATAAATCTGTTTTTTAGTCATTTTCAATGGGTATAATGTTGCAAAAGTATTAAATTCTGATTGAAATGATTAAAGAATTTTTGCTAAAAATAAATTTTGCTGAAACTCCACTTACATTTCATTACAAAAAAGTGATTTTTAAATAAAACGCAGTTGCAATTCATTACAAAACGGTCATTTTTAAATAAAATGCAGTTGCAATTCATTACAAAATGATGATTTTTAAATAAAATGCAGTTGCATTTTTAGAAACAAATCAATAGGGAAATAAAATGCAGTATGAATTGATAATAAAAAGAGTATTTTCATAAAAACTCCGCAATGAATTGATTTAAAAACTGAATTTTTGTAAAAATTTCACTCGGAAAGTCAATAGAAAATAAAGAAATTGTATCAAACCCGATTTTATACCTTCCCTAAACCAGCATCGGCAGGTATTTCCATCCAGAAACTTTCACTTTTTGATAAATGTCAAAGGATATTTGTCAGATTTCATGGAAATTTGCATCATCAAATAAACAAACAAAATATATGACAAGTAAAAATAAGTTGTTTTATGCATTATTATTTATGTCTTCTCTTAGTTTTGGGCAGTCTTCTTCTGACCAGCTGAAAGAACTCATTAATAGTGCATTAGAAAGAGATGGGCAGTACCAGCAGCAAAATCTGGAACTGCAATATGTGGATATCGACCAAAAGAGATTAACTGATACTTTCCTCCCAAAAGTAGAACTTACAGGAAAGGTAGGCTATATGGATACGCGGATAAATTACACTTCGCCAGAGATGGGAATTCCGCCATTTCCACCTATATTCCCAGGGATGAAAATTCCTTCACAGGATAATACTTTAGGAATTTCTGGTTTTTCTGGTGCGTCTAAATTACAGGCTTCTGTGGTACTTTTTTCAGGAGGAAAAGTAGGACATCTGAAAAAAGCCTTAAATGAGAAAAAACTTTCTCAGCAGGAACTTTTATCCAGCAGTAAGAATGAAGTGATTACTTCTATTGCGAAAATTTATGACCAGTTTGCACTGGTTCATCAGTCTAAAAAAGTTTTAGATGAAAGTAAAAAAAGACTGGAAATCAATAGAAAAACTGCAGAGAAAGCGCTGGGATACGGACTGATAACGCCGTATGATTTTAAGAAAATAGAACTGGCGCAGGTTACACTGGATACTAAAATGATAGAATACGAAGGAAAGCGCGAACTGCTTATCACTCAGTTGCATATCCTCACAGGAATGGATAGAGAGCGCATCGCAGAGATACAGCCAGATTTACAGGTTTTAAGCTATGTAGTGGAGGACAAATCCATAGAAAACAGACCTGAAATAAAAGCCTTAAATCACGGAATAGCCGCGGCGGAATACAAAATAAAAGCCGAGAAAACTTGGTGGATTCCAAAGGTGCAGCTTTCTACTTCGCTGTCTTACTTTGGGCTTTATGGCGACCATATTCATACTTCTAATGATGTGGTTCCTCATTTGGTGCAAAAACTGGATATTCATACCAAACCGCTTAGTCTTTTCCCGATGTTTAATGCTGGAATAGGCTTTAAATGGAGCCTTTTCGATGGGAATACAGGAAAACGAGAAGCTGAAAAAAGCAAGATAGACAAAATGGTTTTGGAGAACAAAAAAGCAGATGCACAGAGAAAATTGCAGCTAAATCTTGCGAATAATCAGACCAATTATGACATTGCTTTGGCGCAGATAGAATTAAAGGATAAAGCTCGTAAAATCGCCAAAAATGCATTAGACCAAGTGGAAAAAGAATTCCGCTACGGCGTGAAAAAATCTATGGATCTGATAGATGCTGAAAATGATTTGGAAAAGGCTGAATTAGAATATAAAACAGCTGTATTTAACCAAAGAAGAGCAGCGATAGAGCTGATGAAATCCACACAAAATTTAGATGTAGAAAAATTTTAATAACAAACAAACTGAATAATTTTAACAACCAAATAAAATCAACAAAGAAATGAAACTAAACGATATAAAAATTAAGAATAATGCCGTAAAATCAGCTCTTTTATTGACTGCATTTGCATTGGTTTCTTGTAACAGCGAAAAACAGGAAAACGCAGTGGAAGGAAAAGTGAAAAAAGAAGTGATTTCTTTCGCTCCGAAAATCACAGGGCGAATTTTGGAAATCTATGTAGAAGAAGGACAGACAGTAAAGGCAGGAGATACACTCGCGAAGATAGATGCGCCGGAGATTTCGGCTAAAATAGCTCAGGCACAGGGTGCGACTCATGCAGCGACTGCACAAGCTGAGATGGCAAGAAATGGAGCTACGGCAAACCAATTAAGCCAGCTAAGAGCCAAAGAAAGAGGACTTCGTGAGCAGTATGAATACGCACAAAAATCATACACCAGAGCTACTAATATGTTCAAAGACAGTCTGATGTCGCCACAGGCATACGATGAAGTTATTGCTAAGTACCAAGGCGCAAAAGCACAATATGATGCGGTAATCGCGGAGCTGAGAGATGTGGAAAACGGAACTCGTTATGAGAGAATCGGTATGGCGGCTGGACAGGCTGAGCAGGCAGCAGGAGCATTGCAAGAGGCAAAAGTAGCCTATTCGGAGCGATATGTGATTGCTACCAGTGATATGGAAATAGAATCTATCACACTTCACAAAGGTGAGCTGGCGACTGCTGGATTTGCGCTGTTCAATGGATATCTGCCAGAGAGTACTTATTTCAGATTTACTGTTCCAGAAGGGCAGATTGCAAAATACCAAAAAGGGCAGACTGTAAATATGGAAGTAGTGTACAACAAAGCTGCTGTTTCAGGGAAGATAATGACGATAAAACAACTGACCAAATATGCCGATGTGACCACTGCTTTCCCAGATTATAAAATGCAGGAAGCTGTTTATGAAATAAAAGTAAAACCACAGGATATTCAGCAGACAAAAAATATCTTGGTAAACTCTAATGTAATTCTAAAATAATGAAAAAGTTTATTCACTTACTAAAGCGTGAGTTCAAAATATTCTTGGCTAATGATACTTTGCGAAGTGTATTTATTCTTGGGCCTATAGTTTACGGACTGCTCATTGGGTTTACCTACAAAGAAGGAAAAGTGGACAATCTCCCAGTGATAGTCATAGACCAAGACCATACGCCTACTTCTTCTATGGTGGTGGATATGCTGGGAGACAATAAAACGATAAAAGTCCTCCACTATGCCCAAGAGCCGCTAAGACTGGAAGATGAAGTCATCAAGACAAAAGCTGCCGCAGTGGTGAAAATCCCTGAAAACTTTGAGAAAGATATATTGCTGAGAAAATATCCTGAAATAAATGTTTATGTAAATACAGGAAACATTCTTACTGCGAATTTCTCCTCTAAAGCGATTCAGGTAACGCTCGGGACATTGTCCGCAGGAATGGAAATGAAAACCCTCCAAAAGAGAGGCGCCAATGCAGAACAGGCAAAGATGCAGTATGAACCTTTCAAGGCGAACTACATCACGATGTTTAATACCACTTCCAACTATCTTATCTTCATGTGGCCTGCCATGATGGGCGTGGTTTTCCAGCAGGTGGTGCTGCTTGCTATGGCGGTGAGTTTCGCTTCGGATTTCCGCAGAAAATCTTTCTTGGAGAATTATAAAGGAACTTCCGCTTTTGTAATGCTTATCATGAAATGCCTTCCTATCTGGATAATTTCCGTGGTGAATATCCTTATACTTTCGGCGATGGGCTGGTATTTTAAAATACCTGTTTTGGAAAACATCTTCGGATTTGCGATTCTTGCTACGGTTTTCATCATGACTTGCACATTTTTGGGTGCGCTTTTCAGTGTTCTCTTACCAAATGCCTTGAAGGCAACGCAGTTTCTGATGATTATCGCTTCGCCGGCGTTCATTATTGGTGGATTTACTTGGCCAAGCAGTGCGATGCCCACAGCGATACAATATTTGGCGAATATCATTCCGCTGACACCGTTTCTGGAAGCCTTCAAGATTATCCTCATCCAAAAGGGAAGTTTTGAACTCACTTATCCTTACCTTCAGCATTTGCTGATTTTGATGGCGGTTTATTTTGTGCTGTGCATATTGGCTTTGAAATTAAAGGTAAAAAAGCTTCCTCAGGCGGGAACAATAGAAGAATAACTGCGAAATCTTTTTTTCATGAAACCATGCTTGATTTTATTCTGAAACTAAAGAAAAAGAACTAAAACCAAGTGTGGTTTTTATACAAAATAAATGTAGGGAGCAAAATCACACTTGTGATTTTAGAGAAATCATTAGTTTTAAAGCAAATCACAAATGTGATTTAGGAGAAAACAATAGTTGGGAGCAAAATCACACTTGTGATTTTAGGGAATAATTAGTTTTGAAGCAAATCACATTTGTGATTTTAGAGAAATAATTAGTTTTGGAGCAAATAAGATTTCTTATTTTGGGGAATAATTAGTTTTGAGCAAAATAAGATTTCTTATTTTAGAGAAATCATTTGTAGGGAACGAAATAACAACGGTGATTGAAGAAAAAATAAAAATCGGGGAGAAAAAATACAGGCGGAATGCGGTTGGGAGACAGCTTGTTGTATCGTTTGGTTTTGTTTGTTTGAATGCCTTGGCTGGAAAGTCAGGGCATTTTTTAGTAAATTGCACCAAAATTTCAGCAATGATATTAGATTATCTCAGTCAGCATGTGACGATTAACGAGGCGATTAAAACTTTTTTTGAAAACGAGTGCATCAGAGAGTTTTACGAAGAAGGCAGTGAAATAAGCGGCTGCGGACAGCTCAACCGAAAGATATATTTCGTGGAGGAAGGCCTCACGCGGACTTTCTACTACGAAAAGGGCAGGGATATCACTAGTAATTTCTACACGGAAGGAAAAATCATGGCGCAGATAGACAGCATCTACAATGACGAGCCCTCGCGCTACGGCATACAGGCGATAGAGAAGAGCGTAATCGTTTCCTGCGACTATCACAAGCTGGAAGCCGAATTGAATGTTTCTAAGGAATATTCCGAGTTCAGCAGATTCGTTTTGGGAAAACTAATGACGCAGATGCAGGAGCGGATAGCCTCCCTGCAGTATATGACCGCAAAAGAGAAATACAACCACCTGATGGAGAAAAATCCCAGCATCATACTAAGGGCGCCGCTCGGCATGGTGGCTTCTTACCTTGGGATTACGCAGGAAACCCTGAGCAGGATAAGAAGTAATGGCTGAAAATTTTTCTAAAATCCCAAAAAAATACTAAATTTGAAGACTTTTTTAGATACAAAATAAGATATGAAGACAAAAATCATAAGCGTTTTATTAGCCGGAGTCCTATTGGTTTCGTGTAATAAAGACAAAGCAATAGCCGATACGCTGAGCGAATACAATCTCAGCATGGAAACAAAAGGATACCATTTCGGAGACAAAATAAACTTCCCGAAAGAGGTGATGGATAATGTAGAGTCGGTAAGCATCAGCTTCGGAGACAAAGAAACCTCCGATTTGGTCATAGACCCTCAGTTTTTTAGTTTAGGAGATAATGCCGTGACCATATATCTGAAATCCAAATCAGGAGAAGACCTCTCGGTAGATGCCGTAATCAATGTATTTGCTAAAAATCCCGCGAAAGAGCTTTCGTATGAACTAATACAGGAATACCCGCACAACGCGGAGAACTTCGTGCAGGGCTTCCAGCTGGAGGGAAATATGATTTATGGAAGTAACGGGCAGCACGGGAAGTCCGCCGTACTGAAGTATCCATTGGGCGCTGTGGAAGCCGTTGCAAAAACAGATTTGGATGAAGAATACTTCGGCGAAGGGAGCACCATAGTGGGAGATAAACTCTATCAGCTCACTTGGCAGAACAAAAAAGGTTTTATCTATGACAAAAACACTCTGAAACTCACCGGCGAGTTCCAATATCCTAATAAAATAGGCGAGGGCTGGGGGCTTACCTACGATGGGAAAAACCTTATCCTTTCAGATGGAACTAAAAACATCTATTTCCTGTCGCCTTCCAACCCGAAAGAGATTGTAAAAACTATTTCTGTGGCAAGTAACACAGAAGTTTTTGACAAACTAAACGAACTGGAATATCATGATGGATATATCTATGCCAATGTATGGATGAAACCCTATATCCTGAAAATAAACCCTGAAAACGGAGAAGTAGCCGCAAAAATAGACTTCTCGGAAATCTATAAAAAACACATCGCAGAAGAAGATGATGTGCTGAACGGCATCGCTTTCAAAGGGGAGAATATGCTCGTTACAGGAAAGAAGTGGGACAAAATCTATGAAGTAAAAATAAAATAGAGATTATGCATATAGCAGTTACAGGAAATATAGGCGCAGGAAAAACTACACTCACGACCATGCTTGCCAAGCATTACGGCTGGGAAACTCAGTTCGAAGATGTGGATCATAATCCTTATTTAGATGATTTCTATCAAGATATGTCCAAATGGTCTTTCGCTCTGCAGATGTATTTTTTGGGAAGCAGGTTTAGACAGGTTAAAGAGATTAGAGAGAGCGGAAAAAATATCATTCAGGACAGAACGATTTATGAAGATGCCTATATTTTCGCGGAGAATCTTAATGAGATGAATCTTCTTTCCGACAGGGATTATAGTAATTATACTTCGCTTTTTAATTTGATGAAATCCTTTGTTTCCGCACCAGATTTGCTGATTTACCTAAAAGCCGATATTTCTACGCTTACCAAACAGATTGCAAAACGAGGAAGAGAATACGAAGCGGGAATAAGTATAGACTATCTCATGAGGCTCAATAAGAAATATGAAGCGTGGATTGACAGCTACAAAGAAGGAAAACTGCTGGTTATAGATGTGAATGACTTGGATTTTGTAGAAAAGAAAGAGGATTTCGGGTATATTTTGGATAGAATAGACGCCGAGCTGAATGGGCTGTTCTAATACGCCAGTGAAATAACCGAAATAAAAAGTAATTGGAAATAAAAAAATATTCAAAGATTTAAATAAATGTAGAAAAGCAGCTTTAATGGCTGTTTTTTTATTAAATAATGGAAATCTTAATAGAAAGAATTTATTTTTTGTAGAATAATTTTAAAATTTATAACTTTACGAAAACTAATTTTAACACATTATAAATTCTATTTTTATGAACACACAGCAGTTTGTGAACCGCCACATCAGCCTTAATGAGGCTGATAAGAATGAAATGCTTAGGAAAATAGGCGTTTCTAATATTGAGGAGTTAGTTTCTCAGACCATTCCGGCATCTATCAGATTAGAAAAAGATTTAAGCATTTCAGAGTCTCTTTCCGAGTATGAAATGCTTTCTCATTCCAAAGCATTGGCTTCTGAAAACTCATTGTACGACACCTATATAGGTTGGGGATATCATGATGTGATTTTCCCTGCGGTTATTCAGCGGAATATTTTGGAAAATCCGAGTTGGTATACAGCATATACGCCTTATCAGGCAGAGGTAGCGCAGGGAAGGTTGGAAGCGCTGCTTAATTATCAGACCATGATAGCGGAGCTTACTGGTTTTCCTTTGGCAAATGCATCGTTGTTAGATGAAGGAACGGCTGCAGCAGAGGCGATGAATATGTTTTTCTCAAATAGAACTAAAGAGCAGAAAAAGATAGAGGCTAATAAATTTTTTGTTTCCGAAACTGTGCTGCCACAGACTATTGCTGTTTTGAAAACCCGCGCAGAAGGCTTGGGAATAGAGATTGTCATTGCAGAAGATATTAGTGAAATAGATGAAACCTATTTTGGCGCACTTTTCCAATATCCGGCAAAAACAGGGAAAATAGAGGATTATGCAGCTGTTATTAAAGAGTTGAAAAACAAAGATATACAGGTGGTTGTGGCGAGTGATATTTTGGCTTTGGTCAAATTAAAATCTCCTGCGGAATTAGGTGCGGATTGTGCTGTAGGGACATCTCAAAGATTTGGAATACCGATGGGCTATGGCGGGCCTCATGCTGCTTTTTTTGCATGTAAAGAAACTTATAAGAGAGATATCCCAGGTAGAATTATAGGGGTTTCCCAAGATATGTATGGCAAGAGGGCGCTGAGAATGGCTCTTCAAACAAGGGAACAGCATATAAAGAGAGAAAAAGCAACTTCTAATATTTGTACGGCTCAGGTTCTTTTAGCGGTGATGGCTGGGATGTATGCAGTTTATCATGGGGCAGAAGGTTTGAAATATATTACAGAACAGATTCATTTTAAGGCTAATGCACTCAGAGATAGTTTGAAAACCCTCGGCTATGAGGTCATAGAAGAAATAACTTTTGATACGGTGAGATTTAGATTAAATGAAGAGGAGAAATCGGCGTTGAAAAAGTTAATGGAAAGTGAGAAAATTAACTTGAATTATTTTATGCAGGATTGTGTAAGCGTTTCTATTGATGAAGCGACCACATTGCCAAAACTCCAAAAACTGGCTGATGTTCTTGCTCAGTTTAAAGGAAAATCTCCATTGAAAATAGAGCTGAAAGAAGAAATTACTATTCCTGCAGATTTCTTACGAAGAGATGAAATATTAAAAGAAGAAGTTTTCAATAAATATCATACGGAAACAGAGCTGATGAGATATATGAAGCGTTTGGAAAGAAAGGACTTGTCCCTTACGCATTCTATGA
Organism: uncultured Riemerella sp.; assembly: GCA_938037185.1. Classification (GTDB taxonomy): domain Bacteria; phylum Bacteroidota; class Bacteroidia; order Flavobacteriales; family Weeksellaceae; genus JABCPE02. Next base: position 21,199 of record CALHQK010000103.1, on the reverse strand, counting down.
TTTCTCTTGGGTCTTGTACGATGAAGCTCAACGCTGCTGCAGAAATGCTTCCGCTTTCGTGGGCAGAATGGGGGAATATCCATCCATTTGTTCCAGCAGAACAGGCTAAAGGATATCATAAACTTATCCAAGAATTAGAAAAAGACTTGGCTGAAATTACAGGGTTTGCGGGAACTTCGCTGCAACCGAACTCTGGCGCTCAGGGAGAATATACAGGGCTTATGGTCATTAGGGAATATCAAAAATCTAAAGGAGAGGGGCATAGAAATATTGTGTTGATTCCTCAGTCGGCACATGGGACTAATCCTGCTTCTGCTGTAATTGCTGGGCTGAAAGTGGTTGTGGTAAAGAATTTGGAGAACGGGCAGATTGATTTTGAGGATCTGAAATCAAAAGTAGAGCAACACAGGGAAAATCTTTCTGCATTTATGATTACCTATCCTTCCACTTATGGTTTCTTTGATGAAGATGTAACGGATATCATTAATCTTATTCATGATAACGGCGGACAGGTCTATATGGATGGAGCCAATATGAATGCCCAAGTAGGCTTTACCAGTCCTGGGAAAATAGGGGCGGATGTATGCCATCTCAATCTGCATAAAACCTTTGCAATTCCTCATGGAGGAGGGGGGCCTGGTGTTGGTCCTATCTGCGTAGCGGAACATTTAGTACCATTTTTACCTTCAAATCCGAATGTGAAAATAGGTTCAGAAAAATCTATCGATGCGGTTTCTTCTGCGCCTTTTGGGTCGGCTTTAGTGCTGAATATTTCTTATGCTTATATTAAAATGCTGGGAGCTGAAGGCTTGAAAAAATCGACAGAATATGCAATACTCAATGCTAATTATCTAAAAGATGTATTAAAAGACCATTTTTCTATTCTTTTCAGTAATTCTAATGGGCGTGTAGCTCATGAATGCATTGTAGATATTAGACCTTTTAAAGCTCTTGGGATAGAAGTGGGAGATATCGCGAAAAGGCTGATGGATTACGGCTTTCACGCTCCTACGGTGTCTTTCCCTGTAGCAGGAACATTGATGATAGAACCGACAGAATCCGAGAGCAAAGAAGAACTTGACCGCTTTGCAGAGGCTTTAATCAACATTAGAAGAGAAATCGCAGAAATAGAAGAAGGACAAGCAGACAGAGAAAATAATGTTTTGAAAAATGCTCCGCATACGGAACAGGTAGTTATCGCTGATGCTTGGGATAAGCCTTACACTAGAGAGAAAGCAGCGTATCCTATCGATTGGGTAAGAGAGCATAAATTCTTCGCTTCGGTATCAAGGGTAGATGATGCTTATGGCGACAGGAATTTAGTCTGCACTTGTGAACCGATAGAAATATACATCTAATTTTAAAATCATCATTAAAAAAGCACTTTTCAAATTTGAAAAGTGCTTTTTTTTATTTTCTGTTGTATTTCTCTAAAATTTCTCTGATATCGCTGTCGCCTACCATCTGGTCTACTTCCTTCGCGATTTCTGGTTTGTCAGAAAGCAGAGCTTTTAGTTTTTTCTTGTATCTGCCTTTTACAGGGATGTTTACAATCTCGTCGCCTTTTACGAAATAGTCTTCGTGTTCGTAGTTGGCATCCCAAGTATCAGCTCTGTAGCTGAAATATCTTCTGTACCAAGAAACATCTCCTTGCAGCATGATTTCAAATAATTTTCCGTTTTTCTTTAGCTCTGGCATTTGTCGGAAAACTCTTTTGTTCATTTTTCTATCGGTGAATTCAAGGTAAAAAATATCCTTGTCCCAAAGTCTCACCGCTTCTCTTCTTTCGCCGACTTTAAAACCGTTTTCAAAAACCAGCGGATTGAATTTGTTTTTGCTCAATACATGAGGGTAAAGATTAGCCTTGGTGGAAATAGTATCGGTAGAAATTACAGGAATGTATCTAATGTCAGTCAGCTGAGCCTTTGCTAATGAAATGATGCTCAACAAGATAAATGCAAATGTTTTTTTCATAAATATAATCTAAAAATTTAATTAAAATCTTAAACGAAAGGCGTTTTTACCACCTTTGCAGGAATGTTTTTATTTCTTATTTGGATAAAAATAGCAGATTCTGGTTTAGAAAACTCAGTTTTTACATAAGCCAGTCCAAGTCCTATTTTCTTCATTGGCGAAGATGTCCCAGAAGTTACTTTTCCGATGACATTTCCTTCAGCATCCACCACAGGGTAGTCGTGTCTTGGAACGCCTTTTTCAAGTAATTCAAAACCAACTAACTTGCGGGAAACGCCTTCTTCTTTTTGTTTTTTGAAAAATTCAGCATCCACGAAATCACCTTTTCCAAGTTTCGTAATCCAGCCTAGACCAGCTTCCAGTGGAGAGGTAGAATCATCAATATCATTGCCATAGAGGCAGAATCCTTTTTCTAATCTCAGTGTATCTCTTGCTGCCAGCCCGCATGGCACGAGACCTTCCTCTTTTCCTGCTTCTGTAAGGGTGTTCCAGAGCTGTTCGGCATTTTCGTTTTTAAAATAAATCTCAAATCCGCCACTTCCTGTGTAGCCTGTGTTTGAGATGATTACATCCTGCACGCCGTCCACCGTTCCGATAGTGAAATGATAATAAGGGATTTCGGAAAGATTAGTGCTGGTTAGCTTTTGCAAAATCTGTGTTGCCAAAGGCCCTTGGATAGCGATTAGAGAAGTTTCATCGGAAATATTGGTCATTTTTGCTCCGAATTTTTCATTGAATTTAGAAATATGATTCCAGTCTTTTTCAATGTTAGAAGCATTGACCACCACGAAATATACTTCGTCCGCCATTTTGTAGATGATGAGGTCATCCACTATTCCTCCTTGTCCGTTCGGAAGGCAGGAATACTGGGCTTTTCCGTCAGTCAGCGTATTTAAGTCATTGGTAGTTACATATTGCAGAAGGTCTTTTGCGCCTGCGCCTTCTATGATGAACTGTCCCATGTGCGATACATCAAACATTCCTGCTTTTTCTCTCACAGCGAAATGTTCTTCCGTTACGCCAGAATACTGGACGGGCATATCAAAACCAGCGAAAGGCACCATTTTAGCGCCGAGTTCTACATGTTTGTTATAAAGTGCTGTTTTTTTCATTTTTCTAAATTTAAATGGTTATTTAATTGTGAGTATTTTATGTCCATAACTTGTTTTGTAATGTGATCCCAAGTTTTATTGGCTTGGATATTGGTTTTAGAATATTCTTTTTTATCAGTTTTTATTATGATTTTTGTGGTAGGGAGATCCATTATCAGTTCTTTGCTTGGTTTTCCCTTTTCAAAATCCTCTAAATCAATTTTATCAATGAACGCCTCCCAATCTTTATTATTGTTGTTTAATGATAAATTTGTTATGGTTTTTTTATCAGTTACACCTTCTGTAAGACGATAAATAATAGAATCTTTGGTTATCACTAAATATACACCTTTACCACCTGTATCTCCTCCTATTTGAGAATAAATTATCCTTTCTATTTTCTCAGCATTTTGTTTTTCAGAAATGCTGGTTTTCTGAGTGTCTGGGCTGGTGGCTATTGCTTTCTCTGTTCCATTACAAGAATGAAGCCAATACAAAACGAAAATGAAGAAAAACTTTTTCATAAAAATAGTTTATTTATTCATAAATGCCTTTTTTTCCAAATTCCTTTGCGATGATTTGTAGTAAATCGTACCAAACTTCCCTGTCATGGTCGTTGCCGCTGGCGTTCATTTTTCTATAAGTCTTTTTATCAGTTTTGATGATAATGACCTCGTCCTGCCCATCAAAAGCCTGTTGGCTAGGGCCATCTCTCAGTTTTTTGAATTTGTTCAGATTTATTTTTTTAGTGAAAGCTTCCCAGTTCTTGGGCGTGTTTGGTAGCGAAATTTCCTTTGGGAGATCTTCGTTTTGTCCCATTAGAGGTTTTGCGCTAAATTCTTTTTTTAGAGAATTGAGGGTGTATTGTCTTGAATAAAGAGCCATTCCTCTAAAACTAATAAATTCCACCTGCTGTATTTTCTCCTGTCCGTGCAGGGAAATAGAAGTGAAAGCCAATGCGAAAAAAAGTTTAAACAATAATTTTTTCATGATAAATGCTGTTTGTATTCGTTGAGTATTATTTTAAACCATTCTGTGAAATTTTCTGGTTTTTCTTTCATTTCTCTGTCCAAATCCTCTGTGGAAATGTAGCGGACTTCCGAAACTTCCTCCGAATTTAGGTTAAAATCACCTTCAAAAAATCCCGTAAAAACATAGTCCAGCTCATGCTCCCAAAGCCCTTGCCCTACATCAGCTTTATAAATAAAATGGAATTTTTCCTCTATGTCAGCCAAAATTCCAAGCTCTTCCTGCATACGCCTCAGAGCGGCTTCTTTATAGGATTCTCCCTCTCGCGGGTGGGAGCAGACTGCATTAGTCCATAAATTGGGCGAATGGTATTTAGAATCAGCCCTTCTTTGCAGAAGCATTTCTCCCTTTTCATTAAACAAAAAAACAGAAAAAGCACGATGCAGAACTCCCTTTTCATGGGCTTCCTGCTTGTTCATTACGCCTAAAACTTCATCATTCGGGGTGATTAAAACTACTTTTTCTTCCATTTGTTCAATAAAGGACAAATTTAGCAATTTATTTTAGTCTTGAAATATCAAATATTTAAAATCAAATTTATATCTTTGTGGGATAACTATTATTAGAATTTATTAAAACTATTATTATGAAAGTATTAGCAAATGACGGCTTAGACCAGTCTGGAATTGATGGTTTGCAAAAAGCAGGTTTTGAGGTAATTACAACCAAAGTTCCACAGGAAGAATTGATAAACTATATCAATGAAAACCAAGTGATAACGCTTCTAGTGCGTAGTGCAACCAAAGTAAGAAAGGATATTATAGATGCTTGTCCATCTCTGAAAATCATCGGTAGAGGAGGAGTAGGAATGGATAATATAGATGTGGAATACGCACGAGAAAAAGGTATTAATGTGATTAATACGCCTGCGGCTTCATCTGCATCTGTGGCGGAATTGGTTTTTGCTCATTTGTTTTCAGGATGTAGATTTTTAACGGATTCTAACCGAAAAATGCCAGTAGAAGGCGATACTAAATTTGCAGAACTTAAAAAAGCTTATACAAAAGGCGTGGAGCTGAGAGGTAAAACTATCGGTATCATTGGTTTTGGTAGAATTGGTCAGGAAGTGGCTAAAATGGCTTTAGGTCTAGGAATGAGAGTTTTAGCGGTGGATAATTTTGCTGAAAAAGTGAATTTAAAAGTAGAATTTTTCAATGGGCAGTCGGTAGATTTTGAAATCAAAACACAGTCTAAAGAAGAAGTTCTAAAAGAAGCAGATTTTGTTACGCTTCATGTTCCAGCTCAAAAAGAATTCGTTATCGGTCAAAAGGAATTTGATTTAATGAAAAATGGAGCTGCACTGGTGAACTGTGCAAGAGGTGGAGTAGTGGATGAAGAAGCGCTTCTAAAAGCTTTGGATAGCGGTAAATTGGCTTTTGCTGGGCTGGATGTGTTCATCAATGAGCCTACACCTGCTAAGAGTATTCTATCTCATCCAAAAATTTCATTAACTCCTCATACAGGAGCTTCTACTAATGAAGCGCAGGATAGAATCGGTATTTCGCTAGCGGAACAGATTATATCTATTTTAAAATAAAAATATTTTTAGTTGTAATTAGAATCCTGCAATTCGCAGGGTTCTAATTTTTTTACATGAATTACATTTTTTTATGTAAAATTTTGTAACTTTGCATGATGAATTCTTTTTTAGAATCAAAGGTATAAGTATGTCAAACCAAAAAATATTATATGTCACCACAGAAATGTTCCCTTATAATGAGGTAAGCAACATGGCTCAGGCGGTGAATAAAATGGCTTTGAAGATGCATCACGAAGGGAATGATGTTAGGGTTTTTATGCCTAAATTTGGTGCTATAAGTGAGAGAAAGTATCAATTACATGAGGTGATTCGTCTGTCAGGGATGAATATTATTATTAATGATTTGGACCAGCCTTTGATTATAAAAGTAGCTTCTCTGCCGGGTGAAAGGCTTCAGGTGTATTTTATTGATAATGAGGAATATTTCAAAAGAAAACAATATTATACAGATGAGGAAGGGAAACCTTTTGAAGATAATGATGAAAGGGCAATTTTCTTTGCAAGGGGCGTAATAGAAACAATAAAAAAACTAAACTGGGTTCCAGATGTTGTTTATTTAAGTGGTTGGATGTCAGTTTTTATACCAATATATCTTAAGTATTATTATAAGTCGGATTCTTATTTTCAGGATACAAAATTTGTGTTGTCTATATATAATGAAGAGGATGTCGTGTTAGGAGGTGAAGTGTCGCAGAAATTAGCATTTGATAATATTGTAGATGTAAAAGCTGTTGAACACCCTACAACGCAGAATTTTGTCGCAGAAAGTATGGGATTGGTAGATAAGCTTATAAAAGGAGATAAAAAATTGGATAAAACTTTGGAGAATGCTTACAAACAATCTGAGACACCAAAGTTTGAATTAGAAGATTAAACTGTAAAGTTTACAAATAATGAAAAAAATAAAGTTATTCTTATTCTCGTTGTTTTTGGGGAGTATTGCGGTGGGATGTAACTCAGATGCAGATGATTTGGGTCTGCAGTTTTTTGAAAATAATGAAGCGCAAGGGGAACAAGCAGCTTATGACTTGGTTGCTTATAATGTTAACAATAATGATGTAGTAAGGTCAGATTCGTATTCTCTGAAAAAAGCAACATTAGGAGCTTTTAATGAAAGTCAGTTCGGTATACAGAAATCCGCATATGTTACTCAAGTAAGATTATCCAAATATGCTCCTGATTTTGGAACTAATCCAGTGGTGGATTCTGTTGTTTTAGAGATTAAACCAGAATATGATGCCACGGCAAAAACAACATCGACAACTAATATTACATATAAAGGTCAGGCAGCGAAGCAGACTCTTACAGCATATAGTGCAATAAAGTATGGTAATCCTGCAAGTACAATGACTATCAATGTGAATGAAATAACAACGGATTTAGGAAGTACAGGAGCAGAAATATTATCAAATAGGTCTGTTACGGCAGGGACTTTATTAGGAACGAAGTCGTTTACAGGGAACTCTATTGCTGTTAGCATAAATAAAACTTCAGACAATACAGTTCTTTTAACAAAAGAAGCAGGACTCAGAATTCCTCTCAATGCCAGTTATTTTCAAACAAAAATAGCTAATAAAAGTGGAGCTACAGAGTTGAGCAGCGAGAGTAATTTTATCAATTATTTTAAAGGACTTAAAATTTTAGTTCAGGAAAATGATGGTTATTTGATAAATTTTGCTCCAGATCAGATTACGATGACTATGTATTATACACATGGGGCACCATCAGATAGAAAAGCGGGGACTTATTCTTTTAACTTAGCTTCTCCAAATGTTCATTTCAGCCAGATATCTTATAATAGAAGTACTATTTTTAATAATGTAATGGCTGGTATAGACAGAACTAATGGAGATCCTCTCCTTTATATGCAGGGAATGGGTGGTCCAGGAGCAGGTATAAAAATACCAGAAAATGCGATAGAAGCTCTTAAAACATTGCGAAGAGATAGAAGAGCAGCAATAGTCTCTGCTAAGATAAGATTATATACAGATACTTCGGTTTGGAATAATAGTTATACCAAACCAGATAATTTCTTGGTGAAAAAAGAAGGAGAAACAGATTTTATTGCTGATATTAAAGCGATGCTTTATAATAATAGTTTTAAATTAGTCACAGCTTATGCGACAAACACAAACCCTTCCTACTATGATGTTAATATCACAAAGACGGTGAAAGATATTGTAGAGCAGGGGCTGGAGGCAAAAGATATAATTCTTAATATAGGAAGTTATCTGACTAATTATAATGGAGCATTAGTTAGTGAGGATTACAATACTAATGTGTATTCTCCTAATAGGGCTATTTTTGTGGGAACTAATCCTACAAACCGATACAGACCCCAGTTATTAGTCACTTATGTTGTAAAATAAAAATTGGATTATGTGTGGAATTGTTGGATATACAGGCTTTCAGGATGCTTACGACATTGTAATCAATGGTCTTCGTAGGCTGGAATATAGAGGTTATGATAGTGCAGGTATAGTTTTGGATAGTGATAATGCGGACTTTCAAGTTGCAAAAACTAAAGGTAAAGTAGATGATTTAGTAAAAGTGTCCAAAGATTTGAAGGGTAAAGCGCATGTAGGAATGGGACATACCCGATGGGCAACTCATGGGGCGCCGAGTGATATAAACTCACACCCACACTTATCTAATAACGGAAAAATAGCAGTAGTGCATAATGGGATCATAGAAAATTATGATGCTATTAAAACAATGCTTATAGAAAAAGGATTTACTTTTAAATCTGAAACAGATACAGAGGTTTTTGTAAATCTTGTCCAGTATTTTATGGATTTGGACAGCAAGCTTTCTTTTCCAGAGGCTGTTCGTTCTGCATTGAATGAAGTTTATGGGGCTTATGCTATCACAGTGATGCATGATGATTTTCCAGGGCTTTTAGTGGTGGCAAGATTAGGTTCTCCATTAGCAATAGGTTTGGGAGATAATGAATATTTTATAGCTTCTGATGCTTCTCCATTTGTGGAATTTACTAAAGAAGCAATTTACCTTGAAGAAGGGCATATGGCGACTATAAGCCTTAGTGATGGAGTAGAAATTCGCTCAATCAAAAATAATCAAAAGATAAGCCCTGCTGTTCGTGAGCTGAAGTTAAGCTTAGAACAGATAGAAAAAGGTGGATATGAGCATTTTATGCTTAAGGAAATTTTTGAACAACCTAAATCCATCCATGATACCATGAGAGGTCGTCTATTGGTAGATGAAGGAATTATCAAAATGGCTGGTATCTGGGATCATTTGGAGAGAATTAATAAAGCGGAGAGAATTATCATTATTGCTTGCGGGACATCTTGGCATGCGGGATTGATAGGAGAATATCTGATAGAAGAATTTGCGAGGATTCCTGTAGAGGTAGAATACGCATCGGAATTTAGATATAGAAATCCGATTATTACAAATAAAGATGTTGTAATCGCAATTTCTCAATCAGGAGAAACTGCAGATACTATGGAGGCGATAAAACTGGCTAAGGAAAGAGGAGCGTTTGTTTATGGAATTTGTAATGTAGTAGACTCTTCGATTGCGAGAGTTACAAATGCAGGTTCTTACACGCATGCAGGACCAGAGATTGGGGTTGCTTCTACAAAGGCCTTTACGGCGCAGCTTACAATATTGTCTTTAATTGCCTTGAAGCTGGGTAAACATAATGGTAATTTAGGTAATGCTGATTTCATGAGGCTGATTACAGAGCTTGATACTCTTCCTAAAAAAATAGAAGAAGTTTTGGAAAGCACACATGAAATTACACAAAAAATCGCAAGAAATTTTGTTAATGCGGCTAATTTCTTATATTTGGGGCGAGGATATAATTATCCTGCAGCTTTGGAAGGAGCATTAAAACTGAAAGAAATTTCTTATATTCATGCTGAAGGATATCCGGCTGCAGAGATGAAGCATGGGCCTATTGCATTGATTGATGAAAATATGCCGATTGTAATCATTGCTCCTAAAAAAGGGCATTATGACAAAATTGTAAGTAATGTTCAGGAAATTAAAGCTAGAAAAGGAAAAGTAATTGCTGTTGTAAATACAGGTGATATACAGGTGGCTTCAATGGCGGATTATGTTATAGAAATCCCTGAAACCTCTGAATGTTTTTCACCGATTGTGGCTTCCGTTCCTTTGCAGTTATTAGCTTATTACATAGCTGTTTATAGAGGAGCAAATGTAGATCAGCCAAGGAATCTGGCAAAATCTGTGACTGTAGAATAAAAAAATGTAAAATAGGAAAATATTTTGTTAAATTTTCCGTTATACAAAGTGGTATAATAAATGTTAAAAAAATATAATTAATTATAATGAGAAGAATAGTTCTTTTAATTTCCGCTGCCTCCTTAGCGGTCTCTTGTTCTTCCGGAGGAAAAAGGAGTGCCGGAAGACCTGATACAAAAGGAGAATTAGTATCCAGAGAAAGTTCAAAATCTTTTATTGCAGAAAGACCACATGGGATGGTTGCTATTGCGGGAGGTTCTTTCATAATGGGACAGGCGGATATGGATTTTACCATGACACCAGAAAAGTCTCCTTTGAAGACAGTTACTGTTTCTTCATTTTATATGGATGAAACAGAGGTTACCAATGCACAGTATAGATTGTTTATTAACTATGTGAGAGACTCTATTGCTAGAACTCTCTTGGCTGAGGCCGCAGGAAGTGGCGGAGGAAGCACAGGAGGAGGTGAAAATGGAGGAGCACCTAATTATGCTTATCTATCACAAAAAGGAGGGGAAGAAAACAAGTCTGGATATGATAAATTTATAGAATCCCAGGGAGGAAGAAACGGATACAATGAATCTAAGAGATTGGATTGGTCTGTTCCTTTAGAGTGGAATGTAAATAGTTATCCAGATGCTAAATATGCAGAGGTTTTGGAATCTATGTATGTGGCTCCTGATAAAAGAGTTAATAATCAGAGAGTTATAGATACAAAGAAACTGCTCTATAGATATGAATGGGAAGATTTGCAAGATAAGCAGAAGAATATTACCCATATAAAGAAAACGAGTATAGCAGTTTATCCAGATACTATGGTTTGGATTAAGGATTTCAATTATGCTTATAATGAACCTTTGTTTGACCAATATTTTTGGCATAAGGCTTATAAAGATTATCCAGTAGTTGGTGTTACTTGGGATCAGGCGAGAGCTTTTGCAGATTATAAAACAAAAGCGAAATCAGATTATAACAGTAGCTTGAAGAAGAAGAAAGAAAAACCAATGAGATTCAGACTTCCTACGGAAGCAGAGTGGGAATATGCAGCTCGTGGTGGTTTGGAAAATGCACCCTATCCATGGGGAGGGCCTTATCTTATGGATGATAGAGCTTGTTATTTAGCAAACTTTAAACCTAAAAGAGGTAACTATATGGAGGACGAAAAAAATGGAACATACATGTATACAGCTCCTGTAAAGAAGTTTCCTAAAAATGGATATGGACTTTATGATATGGCAGGAAATGTAGCAGAATGGACAGAATCTCCGTATAATAATGCTACTTACCAGTTCTCTTCTACTTTAAACCCTCATCTCTCTAATGAAGCGTATAGAGATACTAAGAAAACAGTAAGAGGTGGTTCTTGGAAAGATTTAGGATATCTTCTTATGGTAGGTTATAGAGACTGGGAAAAGAAAGACTCTGCGAGAAGTTATATTGGTTTTAGAACAGTTCAAGATATACCAGAAGGAGCCGTTAAAATAAGAAAAAGATAAAAAGTAAGTAAAAATATTAAAGTAACAATTAAAAAATAGAAATTATGTTTAAGTCAAAAGATGCTGTGTTAAACTTCATATATTCAATGGGGGCAGCGGTAGTTATTTTCGGAGCGTTAGTTAAAATGACACACCTTCCTATTCCAGGTGTAAGTGGTAACTTTATCTTAGGGTTGGGACTTGCTGTGGAAGCATTTATTTTCGTAGTATTTGCGTTTAACCCACCTGCAGAAGAAACTAAATATGCATGGGAAAATGTGTATCCAGAATTGATAGATGCTAAGGCAACACCAAAGCCAAGAAAGGCTGTAGAATCTAAAGTTACATCTAACATTTCTGAATTAGAAGTTTCTTTATCTAGCAAATTGGATAAAATGTTAGAAGATGCGAAATTAGATGTTGCTATGTTCGAAAGATTGAGAACAGGAATTGATAAATTCTCTCATGCTGTAGACCAAATTAACCAAACTGTAGATGTTTCTGCTTCTACTCATAAGTATAACGAGCAGCTTTCATTGGCAGCTAACCATTTAGAAAGCATCAACGCTTTGTATACATTACAATTAGAGCACGGAAGAAAACAATCTGAATTCAGCCAAAAATATGTGGATGATATCCAAAAATCAGCTGAACAATCAGAGAAATTTAACGAGGAATTAAAAGGATTGACTGCAAATCTTAATAGTTTGAATAGAGTTTATGGAGGTATGCTAACAGCGATGAAGGCTTAATTTCTTATTGTGATTTTTAAATAATTTTAACTCAAAAAAAATTAAAAAATGGCAAAAGAGAAATTATCACCCCGTCAGAAGATGATTAACCTGATGTACTTGGTTTTCATCTGTATGTTGGCGATGCAGATAGACCAAGAGATAATCAGATCTTACTTCGATACAACTGAATCTTTGAAAGAATCAAGGGAAATTACAGAGACTAAAAACGACAAAATCCTTGAACACACACTCAAAGCTAAAGCTGAAACTAATGAAGCAATGGCTGAGAATTATAAAATCTACCAAGGGTTAGAGGAAAACATTGATAAATTGGTTGGTTTTATAGATGGACTTAAGAGTGATTTGAAAAAGGAAGCTGAGTATGACGAAAATCAGAAGAACAATGTTGAGGAAAACTTCAATGCATTGAATAATACCCAGCCTTCTACAAATATGTTTTTTGATTCTGGTGAGGAAGAATCTCCTTCTAAGGTAGCGAAAGAATTGAAAGCTAAAATAGATGCTGTTAGAAATCTTGTTAATCAATCTTTTGCAAAATCAGAAGATCCTCAAATGAAGAGTATTGTGGATAGAGCAAATGTTTCATTGATTACGGAGTTCCCTAAAGGAGAACTTAGAAATGGAAAGAATTGGTTATCATATAAGTTTTATAATCAGCCATTGATTGCGGCATTATCAAACTTGGAAGTTATCCAATCTGAGGCTAGAAACTTGCAGTCAGATGTCTTGGCTTTAATGCTTCAAGAAAAAGTAGATGCTGATATTCAATTCAATGCTTATGAAGCGTTTGTGGCAGCTCCTACTGTTGTTGTACAGGGACAGCCTGCAGAAGCAAAGGTATTTATAGGAACATATTCTAATGACCCTAATATCTCTTTCACAGGAGTAGATAGACATGCAAATGGTGTGGGTATTAAAAATTTAGGAGCAAGTGGAGTAGGTGAACATGTGTTTAGTGGTACAATATCTTATAAAAACTCAAAAGGAGAAATGGTTCCTTTACCATTTAAGCATAATTATAGTGTAATTGCAGGAACTCAAGAGGTAAAACTGCAAAGTGGAGCTATAGTTTCAGCTGATAAGATGAATGTATTATATAGAGGTGTTTCTAACCCTATTTCTGCCTCTATGCTAGGTGTTGATAACTCTACAGTAACTCTTTCTGCATCAGGAGCAAGTGTTTCAGGAGGGAAAGGAAAATGGAATGTAACACCAGGTGCAGGTAATAAAGTAAATATTACAGTATCTGGAAAACAGCCAAATGGAAAAACTGTTTCTCAGACATTTGAGTTTAGAGTGAAAAGTGTGCCTGCACCACAAGGACAAATTAGAAATCAAAATGTAATTTCTGTACCAGCAAGTTCTATTGCTAATCAAGTGGTCTCTTGTGCAATTCCGGATTTTGATTTCCCTGTGTCTTTCCAAGTAAAAGGATTTAGCTTCAAAGTACCAGGAAAAGCAGCTACTTATGTAAGTGGAAATTCACTGAGTTCTGTAGCAGCACTTACAAAGAATCTAAGAGCAGGTGATATATGCTATGTTTTTGGAATTCAAGCAACTGCGACAGGTTTAGGAGGGCAAACCCTTAAAAACATCAGTCCAATTGTTATAAATGTTCAATAAATTTGATAATATATAAAAAATGAAAAGAATATTATTTGTCTTTTTGGTTTTAGCATTCTTTACCTCAGCAGATGCACAAAAGAAAGGAGGTAAAAAGAAAGCTGTGGCTAAGAAAACAGCTGTAGCAAAATCAAAAAAGAAGACAAACAAAAAAGGAGCTAATCAAGGGGAAGAGGAACCAGCAGAAGCACCAGCTCCTGTTGTGGTGGAAGTGAAAAAAGAGGAAGAAATCCCTATGGAGCCTATTAACTCTATGAGTATTCTTAATGCAAGCTCTCCAGCAGCGTTTAGACATTATAGAAATTTGCATCAGGTTAAAAAAGGAGACTCTCTTATTTCCGTAAAAAATACTCCTGTAAAGTATGGGTATGTAGAGGATAAAGATGTTCTTAGAAGTATGGTGGTATGGGAAATTATTGATATGAATGAAAGAATCAATAGACCTTATTACCATAACCAAGATGGTTTGGTTTCTTCTAATAAATCTTTATATCAAATCCTTCTAGATGGAGTTAATGATGGTTCTATCAAGGAAGTGTATGATGATGATTTGTTTACAAGAAGGTTGAATTCTGAAGAGATTAAGAATAGAACTAAGCATGTGAAGTTGAGTGATGCCTATATAGAAAGAATCAATGCGGGAGAAACTATTTCTGAGGAAGAGAAAAAGCAGTATATAGATGTCTATGAGACTAAAACAGAAAATGTAAAAATGCTGAAAATAAAAGGTATATGGTATATTGACCGTAGAGATGGACAAATGAAATACCGCCTTTTAGGTATCGCGGCTATGGGACAGGATCCAGCAATGATGGGCTTGAGAGGTCCAAATGGAGAACCATTAGCAAATGAAGATGAACTTATTGACTTGTTCTGGATTTTCTATCCAAGTGCAAGAGAGGTTCTCGCTAACGCTGTGGTATTCAATAGCAAAAACTTGTCTTCAGATATTACATTTGACGATATTCTGAATGCCAGAAGATTTTCATCTATTATTTACAAATCTGAAAATGGTTTAGGAACAGGGGTAATTAAAGACTATATTCCTAACGATTCTGATGCTCAGTTAGAAGAGAGTGATAGAATTAAAGAACAGATTTTGGAGATGGAGAATGACATGTGGAATTATTAATTTTATTATAATTTTAACATAATAGCCTAGGCAAATTTTGCCTAGGTTTTTTTATTTTTGTGTTATGAGAGAAACAGAATACATCATTGTAGGAGATGGATATGCGGCTTTATTTTTTGCCCATCAGTTGCTAAAAGAAAATAAAGATTTTGTTCTTTTTTCAGAAGGGAAGAAGAGCGCTTCACAGATTTCGGCTGGGATGATAAATCCTGTGGTTTTGAAGCGTTTTACTTCTTTCTGGCTGGCAAAGGAGCAGATAGATTTTTTACATAAAACTTTGTCTGAAATACAGCAGTATATAGGCAAAAATTATTTGATAAATAAGCCTATCCAAAGAATTTTTCATAATGAGGAAGAAAGAGAACTATGGCAGAAAAAGATGAAAGAAGAAAACCTTAGATCTTTTCTTCATCCTGTTTTTGAGGAATTGGATGTGGTGAAAAATCCATTTAGTTCTGGAAGGGTAAATCATTCTGCAAGATTGGATGTGGAAGCGTTTTTTGGGGATATTTTAAAATATTTACAAAGAAATGAATTTTTGATAAAAGAAAGATTTGACTATAACTCTCTCGATATAGAAAACTATCAGTATAAGGATATTAAGTTTAAAAATATTGTTTTTGCGGAAGGAATAGCCGTGAAACAGAATCCATATTTTAAAGAAATTCCTATTCATATTAACAAAGGACATCATTTGGTGGTAAATCTCTCTGTGCCGCTGGAGGGAGATTTTACGATTAAGAAAAAACATTTTATTTTTCCATTGGAAAATGGGAAATATTATTACGGAGGAACTTACGATAGGGAAAGAACTGATGAAAATGTGGATGAAGAGGCGAAAGAACAGCTGATGAACGGGCTGTCTCAGTTTTATCCAGAAAAATTCGAAGTGGAGGAAATCAATGTAGGATTTCGTCCTACTGTGGCGGATAGGAGACCTATTTTAGGAAGACATGAAAAGCACAAAGACCTCTATGTTTTCAATGGGCTGGGAGCGAGAGGAATTTTGAATGGATGCTATTTTTCAAAGGAACTTTTTGATTTTATAGAAGGTAAAAAAGACCTGCTTCCCGAGGTGAATTTAACCAGATTTACAGAACCGAAATAAATAAAAATCCCACCATTTGGCGGGATTTATTTTTTGAAATTAGTCAAGATGGATATTGTCAATCAATCGGACTCCATCAACCAAAACAACGATGAACGCACGGTAATTTTTTCCGTTTCCGATTTTATCTGCTTCTTTCAAGGTTTCTTCATCTGCGATAATGAAATATTCCAGCTCAAAGTCAGAGTCCTCAAAGGTTTTTTCTACAAAGGTTTTGACATCAGAGAGGCTGGATTTTCTGAACATTTCATTGGCTTTTACCAAAGTAGCATAGATGAGTTTGGCTTTATCTCTTTGCTCAGGGCTTAGCCTCATATTTCGGGAACTCATCGCCAGCCCGCTCTCTTCTCTAAAAATAGGCATTCCGACAATGTTGATAGGTAGTTGTAGTTTTTGAACTAATTTTTTGATAATTGCCAGTTGCTGAAAATCTTTGTCACCGAAATAGGCATTATCAGGCTGTACTTGTCTGAAAAGCTCCTCCACTACAGTTCCTACACCGTCAAAATGTCCAGGTCTGGATTTTCCTTCCATTTCGTTTTCTAACCCGTCAAAATCATAGCTTTTTCGCTCTAATCCATTAGGATAAAGGTCTTCCACGGACGGAGTATAGACCGCATCTACATTTTTTGTTTTTTCTAAAAGGTCAATGTCTGCTTCTATGGTTCGTGGATATTTTTCTAAATCCTCAGGATTATTAAACTGAGTGGGATTCACGAAAATAGAAGAAACTACGATATCATTTTCCTTTCTGGCTCTCTCGTAGAGTGAGAGGTGTCCGCCATGCAGTGCGCCCATTGTAGGAGCAAAACCTATTTTTAGCCCTTTGTTTTTGGCGTTAGCGATATAAATTTGTAAATCTTTAGCGTTTCTGATAATTTCCATAATGATAAAATAATATTCGGTAAAATTAGAAAAAATTAAAGTAAAAATTATGCCAAATGAAATATTAAATTTAACTCGTTTTATTGGACTTTATTTTGTAAATTTGTGCAGGTCAAGTTTTAGACCTTAGATAAAAAGAAGAAAACTTTAAATTTAATTATAACATCATGTCAAAAATCAAAGTAGGAATCAACGGATTCGGTAGAATTGGGAGTTTAGTTTTCAACGCAATGGTTGAAAGAGATAACATCGAGGTTGTAGGAATTAACGACCTTGTGAATGCTGAATACATGGCGTACATGCTAAAATATGATTCAGTTCACGGGAAATTCGCAGGAGAGGTTTCTGTAGAAGGGAACGACCTTATCGTAAACGGTAAGAGAATAAGAGTAACTTCTGAAAGAGACCCTAACAATTTGAAATGGAATGAAGTAGGTGCAGAATACATCGTAGAATCTACAGGGCTTTTCTTAACAAAAGAAACTGCTACTGCCCACCTAAATGCAGGTGCGAAAAAAGTGGTTCTTTCTGCTCCGTCAAAAGATGATACGCCAATGTTCGTAATGGGAGTAAACCACAAAGAACTAAAAGCTAACCAAAATATTTTCTCTAACGCTTCTTGTACTACTAACTGTCTTGCTCCGTTAGCAAAAGTGGTTCATGACAACTTCGGGATTGTAGAAGGGCTGATGACTACTGTACACGCTACTACAGCTACACAGAGAACTGTGGATGGTCCATCTGTGAAAGACTGGAGAGGTGGTCGTTCAGCATTGTTGAACATCATTCCTTCTTCTACAGGTGCCGCTAAAGCGGTAGGAAAAGTGATTCCTTCACTTAACGGAAAACTGACAGGTATGGCGTTCAGAGTGCCTACTGCTGATGTTTCTGTGGTGGATTTAACAGTAAGATTAGAAAAAGCAACTTCTTACGATGAAATTTCTCAAGCTATCAAATCTGCTTCAGAAAACGAATTAAAAGGAATTTTAGGCTACACAGAAGATCCTGTGGTATCTCAGGATTTTATAGGGGATAAGAGAACATCTATCTTCGATAAAGGAGCAGGAATTATGCTTTCTCCTAACTTCGTGAAGCTGGTATCTTGGTATGACAATGAGACAGGATATTCTAATAAACTGACAGACTTGCTGGCTCATTCAGCGACAATATAAATTCAAATCAGTATTATTAAACAAAAACCTCTTTAATCTTGAATTAAGGAGGTTTTTTTTAATTGAAAAGAAGATAAAAACTAGGCTGACCTGCCTCAGAACCGGGCTGACCTGCTTCGGAACTGGGACGACCTGCTTCGGAACCGGGATAACCTACCTCAGAACCGGGCTGACCTACTTCGGAACCGGGCTGACCTACTTCAGAACCGGGCTGAGCTGCTTCGGAACCAGGCTGAGCCGGTTCGGAACCGGGACGACCTGCTTCGGAACCGGGACGACCTGCTTCGGAACCTATCGCAAAGGGTGATGAATAGGGGAAAGATGTTTTTTTATTGTTCTTTTGACCTTATATTTTTGTTTGCTGGTTTTTATGTGTTTTTCTGCGGTCTGTACTGCATAACTTGTGAGAAAGTATTGCTTTTAAATTTAATTTCCAATTTTAAATTTTACCTTTACACAAAAAATAAAGAATGAAAAAACTAAAAATATTCCTGCTGGTTCTGGGGCTATTGTCTTTGGGATATGTTTACTCTATGTTTAAGACAGAAAATTTGGATAAGGAAAAACATGAAATAAAAAAACAAGAGCCTAAAGATTACAAAAAATACGCAGAAGAAGCTCTTTTGTATTGTAAAAAGAATAAAATTTCCACCGAATTCTTCGTGTTGATAGACTTTTCTATCCATTCTGGGAAAAAGCGGATGTTCATTTGGGATTTTAAGAAAGACAAAATTACGGACAGCTTTTTGGTAAGTCATGGATGCGGCAGCCAGCCCACGGCGAGGGATTATTCCAAGGAAAAACCAGCATTCAGCAACCAGCCGAATAGCCATAGTTCTTCGCTTGGTAAATATTGGATTGGCACGAAGAAAGTTCCCAGCCCGAGTTTTGGGGAGAAATATCTGCTCTATGGCAAGGAAACGACGAATAATAACGCTCTCAAAAGGGATATTGTGATACATCCATGGTCTATTATTCCTGATGAAGAGCCCTATCCCAGCGGTGTGCCAGAGAGCTGGGGCTGTCCTGCGGTGTCTCCTGATGTTTTCAAGGTTTTGGATGAAAAATTCCAATCCGTAGGGAAAAATATTCTCCTTTGGGCGATTTATCCTTGAGGCTTCTATTTTCGTAAAGGCGGAAATAAAAAACATTTAAATTTGATGAATGAATCAAAATAAAACATTAAATTCGCAGAAACAAAAAAGTTAATCACAATGAATTATGATATTATCGTCATCGGGAGTGGTCCTGGTGGATATGTTACAGCAATTAGAGCATCACAGTTAGGTTTTAAAACTGCAATTATAGAAAAAGAAAATTTGGGTGGAATCTGCCTTAACTGGGGCTGTATCCCTACCAAAGCGCTTTTGAAATCGGCACAGGTTTTTAAATATATCAACCACGCGGAGGATTTTGGTTTAAATAAAGTAGAGGCGAGTTTTGACTTTCCTAATGTAGTCCAAAGAAGCCGCGGTGTAGCCGAAAAAATGAGCAAAGGAGTGGAGTTCCTGATGAAAAAGAACAAAATAGATGTCATCTTCGGGACAGCCAAAGTAAAACCAGGCAAGAAAGTGGCTGTGGAGAAGGATGGAGCAGTTACAGAATACGCTGCAGAACACATTGTTTTAGCGACAGGGGCTCGTTCTCGTGAGCTTCCTAATCTTCCTCAAGATGGTAAGAAAGTAATAGGATATAGACAGGCGCTTACTCTTCCAAAACAGCCTAAATCTATGATAGTGGTAGGTTCTGGAGCGATAGGAGTAGAGTTTGCGTATTTCTATGCTACGATGGGTACGGAGGTTACAGTTGTAGAATTTATGCCGAACATCGTGCCAGTGGAGGATGAGGATGTGTCTAAACATTTAGAAAAATCCTTTAAAAAGGCAAAAATAAAAGTGATGACCAACGCTTCTGTGGAGTCTGTAGATACCTCTGGCGAGGGAGTAAAAGCCCAGGTGAAGACTGAAAAAGGAGTTGTAGAATTACAAGCAGATATTCTGCTTTCAGCGGTGGGAATTACAGCAAATATTGAAAACATCGGTCTGGAAGAAGTAGGCATTAAAACTGAAAAAGGCAGGGTAGTAGTGGATGAATGGTACAGAACTTCCGTGCCAGGTTATTATGCGATAGGAGATATTCTTCCTACTCAGGCTCTGGCGCATGTGGCATCAGCAGAGGGAATTACTTGCGTGGAGAAAATAAAAGGGCTGGATGTAGAGCGTATAGACTACGGCAATATCCCAGGATGTACATACTGCACGCCAGAGATAGCATCAGTAGGGCTTACAGAGAAGCAGGCGAAAGAAAAAGGCTACGAAATAAAAGTAGGAAAATTCCCATTCTCTGCAAGTGGAAAAGCTACTGCGAATGGAGATACAGATGGTTTTGTGAAAGTAATTTTCGATGCGAAATATGGCGAATGGCTTGGCTGTCATATGATAGGAACAGGCGTTACCGAAATGATAGCAGAGGCTGTAGCAGCAAGAAAATTAGAAACTACGGGACACGAAATCCTAAAAACTGTCCATCCACATCCTACGCTTTCTGAAGCAGTGATGGAAGCTGTAGCGGCGGCCTATGGAGAGGTTATTCATATTTAAATTTACAGAAAGTAAAGAATAAAAATAAAAGCTTTGCCAATTCTTGTTATTAGACTTTGGCGAAGCTTTTTATAAAGGAAAATAATATGAAAAATCATTTTTTTAAAAGACTTCTAACGGTAATTATAACATTTATAGCTGTTTTTTTACTTTGTTATATTTTGGTTGAAAGTACACTGATAGAAAGTGCAATAGATAGAGGTGTTATACCAATTTTAATTGTATTTCTTGTAATAATCGCAGTTATTTTAGGGCTGATTTTGGATTCAATAATTTTGTATAGGAGAAAAGAAAAAGACAAAGCTAGTGAGAGTCTTCTAGTTTTATTTATCTTACTTTTGACCATATTTTTGGCTATCACTATTACTTTTAGTTAACTTGGATTTGAGATAAAAATGAATAATAAATTAGGATTGGTATTGTCTGGCGGAGGGACAAAGGGAGTGGCTCATGCAGGAGTGCTCAAATTTCTTGAGGAAAAAGGCATCCAGCCAGATATATTGGCAGGGGCGAGTGTAGGGGCTATTGTGAGCTGTCTCTATGCGGTAGGAAAAACACCAAAGGAGATTTTGGATTTCTTTA